>CAYUWC010000001.1:0-120757 GCA_964448355.1 uncultured Oscillospiraceae bacterium
AAATTGGGGCGGCAACGCATACGAATATGCGCTAACTCTCTGCCTTGATGCGGTGTTAAAATTATAAGGAGATTGCAATGTCTAAATCATATTACAAGCCTTGCAGAGAGCTTGATATCTGCAACGAGTTGATTGAAAAATACTTTAACACACGGCAATATGAAAAGTGCTTTCGGGGGCACATGGCTCTTGCCGAGCAAGGCTATCCTCTTGCCGAATGTCAAATCGGCTACTTCTATTATGACGGCATTGGCGTCGAGAAAGATCTTACAAAAGCGGTCTATTGGACACGCAGAGCCGCCGATCACGGTGACCGTGACGGGCAATACAATCTCGCATGGTTTTACGAGGATGCTATAGGTGTTGAACGCGATACGGACCAAGCGATCTTTTGGTATCGAAAGGCGGCGCTGCAAAATCATGACCTTGCTATTGAAAAATGTAAAGAGCTTGGTGTTGATCCGAATGCTCCGATTCTTGACAGTGAAACGATCCGCAAGCAGCTTCAATGTCGAATTTATCCGCTCGGATATCTGGAACGATACAAATATACCGTTATTTTCTCCAATTACAAGGGCAGGTGGATCTTGTCCCGACATAAAAAGCGCGACACATGGGAACCGCAGGGCGGTCATATCGAGAACGGCGAAACTCCGCTTGAATGTGCAAAGCGTGAGCTTTTTGAGGAAAGCGGAATCAAAGATGCCGATATTTATCCCGTGTGCGATTATTGGGGGTTTAACACCCAAGCTTGTTCCAACGGAATGGTTTTCCTTGCGGTGGTTCACTCCCTTGGCGAGTTGCCCGAAAGCGAAATAAAAGAGACCAAAATATTTGATACGCTTCCTAAAGAACTTACATATCCGCAGACTTCACCAAAACTGTACGCGGAAGCCGAAAAAACGTTGAAAGAGCAGGTGCAACAGCAATGAACAACGATATGTGCGTTCCCTGCGCCGACGGTATCTTGAATATCCGCGTAGGTGCCATTATTATGAAGGACGGAAAGATTCTGATGGTAGGCAACGAAAGAGCCGACTATCTTTATTCTGTCGGAGGACGGATCAAGTTCGGCGAAACGGCAGAAGATGCGATCGTGCGCGAAGTATTTGAAGAAACGGGCGTTAAGATGGAAATCGACCGTCTCGCATTTGTACACGAAAATTATTTTTTCGGTGATGCTCCGACAAACCTCGGTAAGCCTATTTATGAGCTGTCGTTTTTCTTCTATATGAAAGTTCCTTGTGATTTTACGCCGGTCTCCGAAAGCTTTGCGGAAGACGACAGCACAGAGCATTTGATATGGGTCTCGTTAAACGACGAAATCAAGATGTACCCCGAATTTTTCAAAACGGAATTAACACATCCGATAAGTGCGATAAAACATCTTGTAACGGACGAAAGATAATGAACGCACAACGATTTTGTTATATTGCGAAAGGACTTTGTAATGTTACATATTGATCGTTATTCTTCTCCGTTGGGCGATATTTTCCTTTCCGCAGACGATATCGGGCTTAACGGATTGTGGCTTGATGGACAAAAAAATATCGCTTTGTATTTGCATAAAACATATTCGAAAAACGAGATCGCAATTCTCAAACAAACGAAGCGTTGGCTCGATATTTATTTTTCCGGTAACGAGCCGAAATTTTCAATTCCGCTCCATTTTACGGGTACAACTTTTCAAAACGAGGTCTGGCGGATCCTTTGTAGCATTCCGTACGGTCGGACTGTTACATACGGCGAGATCGCAAGGCATATCGCCGCAAAAAAAGCGATCCCTCGTATGTCCGCACAGGCGGTGGGCGGCGCTGTCGGACACAATAAGATCTCGATAATCGTTCCATGCCATCGCGTTGTAGGCGCAAACGGTAATTTGACGGGATATGGCGGCGGCATCGATAAAAAGATCAAATTATTGCAGCTTGAAAAGGTTGATATGAGATCCTTCTTTGTACCATCAAGTAAAAAATCAGATATAACGTAGCGCAGATGTACCGCACCTTCGAGAGTGGTATATCTGCGCTGTATTGCAATCGTTTAACAAAGCAGGTGCGTTGCCCCGTTTTTAATGATCGAAAAACTATTGACTTTGTAAAAAAACGGTGTTATAATATAATTGTCGTTATGTAACGAACATAATAGAAAGATGATTTTTATAAAATAAAGAGAGTGAGAGTATGGATAACGGTTTAAAGGAATTGACGCCGTTTTTGGATAATGAGGGCTTGTTGATCTCGTTACCGGCGAAAAACAAAAAGAAGTTGATGGCGATATGGTATCTTGCTCAAAAAATCGAGCCGGAACGTACATATACCGAAGCGGAGATCAATAGTTTGTTAAACCGATGGACGACTTTTAACGATCCTGCAATACTTCGTCGTGAGCTTTATAATAAGCGTTTGCTCGATCGAACGCCGGATTGCAGTCTTTACAAAAAAGAGAGCGAAATTCCCACTTTGGCGGATTTTATATCTCGATATATTTAAAAGTGACGGAGCAAAAATTATGCTTGGATTAAAGCGGGGAGCGGTTCGTCTTTGTGAACATAACGACAATTGGGAATATGAAGCGCAGAAAACCATCGAGTGTTTAAAAACGATAATCGGTGATGTTGCGACGGATATTCAACATGTCGGCAGCACCGCCGTTAAAGGCATAAAGGCAAAGCCCATTATAGATATTGCGGTCGCAGTCGACGATTTTAACGATATTCTTGCTTTTGAACAACCGCTGAAAAACGTGGGATTTTATTATAGACCGAACCATTCTTTAAATGAAAAAAATCAGCTTTTATTTGCCTGCGGAAGTTTTTACGACGGAACGGGAGATATGCAAACGCATTTTATTCATGTTGTTCATACAAGCAGTGAGGAGTGGGAAAATTATATAAATTTTCGAGATTATCTCAACGCAACACCGGTTACGGCAAAAGAATATGAGGCTTTGAAAATATCCTTGGCTGTCGATAACGTCAGAGAAAAATACACACAAGGCAAACAGGACTTTATTTTATCTGTTTTGCAAAAGGCTTCGGTCGAATCGTATGACGGAAGAAACATATAATCAGACAAGATGTCACGCCTCTTAAGCCTCGTTTAATAATAAACAGACCGATCAAAAGTGTTTATTTTAACACCGTAACATCGTTTGTCCCGTCAATTACGGTTATATATGAACGTTATCGAAGAGCTTAGCGTGTCTTTCTTGAGAAAAAACAGCTCCGCAGCAGCGTATACGGCTCGCATTATTTTTGTTATACACCGTAAAACGACAATGAAGATAAGTTCGCAGCAGTGTCCGAGAAAACAGAAAATGTCTTTGATTTAAAAAACGTTATTTTGAACATACAACAAAACTCTTTAGGATTCTTTGATCTTTGTGTCCGTGTGATAATACGCTTTGAACAAATCTTGCTATCTATATTCCGTACGTATGCGTTATCGGATCTTTGAAGATTCCGAGTTTAGGCGTGTAAAACGTAAATACGAAAAACAAAACGGCGATCACACAAAGTATCGCAAATGAAAGAGCAGAGGCTCGGCATTTGTGATCTTGTTTTCGGAAAAGTTTTGTTTCGTAAATATACGCGATCGCAGCTGATATGAAAAAAATCGAAATGTTGAGCCAATCGGGAGACTTGCCGATAACGCCGTTGTATGTGTAAAAAAATACCGGGATAAGGCCGATACCGGTTAATATTCCACGGAGTTTTACAGACCAAAAGCATTGTTTTTCTTTAAAAAAACGACTTTGCACCATGGCGAATATAAACATTGGAAAAAACATCAATTTCATATGTTCCCATGTCGATTCGTTAACGCCCGAAAATAACGCCGCGATTATATTTCCGTTCGTCCATTCGTAAAGAAAATGCAATAACGTGCCGCCGACAGCCGTTATCCCGAATCCGATTTTTTGCCATGTTAATATGTTGTTCATACGAAATACCTCTTTTATTTACAACTTAGGCAAGATGTCCACAGTGAATAACAGGGCAAGCCTTTTATTGAAGTATATTCCGTATTTGCCGATATAATACGCCGTGATATTAAAAACTTCCGATTCGAGCGTCGAATGACGCCTTGTCGGAAGTTAACGCTTTAAAAAACTTTTTTAAAAAAAGCTTGTTATAAAAATTTCGAGACCTATAAAAATAAGGATAACACCGCCGAGGATGCTTGCCTTTCCCGCAAGCTTCGTGCCCGCTTTTTTGCCTATCAGAATGCCTGCCGAACATATCAAAAACGTCACGCCCGCAATTATCAACGATGCCGCAAGCGCGCGCAAAGGCTCGTATTCCGCTATTGTAAAACCGACGGACAATGCGTCTATCGATGTTGCTATGCCTTGAACGATAAGGTCCGAAAAACCGAGACCTTTCTTTTCTTCGACAGTCTTTGTGTTTTTTACACCGTCGTAGAGCATCTTTATACCTATGTAACTTAACAGCAGCAGCGCAAGCAACGGTATCATGCTCTCAAACGCTTTAAAATGCTGCGCTATCGTTCTTACACATAACCAACCGAGCATCGGCATCAACGCCTGAAAAAACGCAAATATCCCGGCTATACCGAACATCTTTTTCTTTTTCATGTACGGATCGTTAAGACCGTTCGCAAGCGATACGGAAAACGCATCCATCGCAAGGCCGACACCGAGCAGAATACTGTTAAAGAAAAATGTAAATCCTTCCATATATACCTTTCTTCTTCCAAAAAATTATCGTACCGTATGGATATAAACGGTACGTGATACGTTATATCGTCTATTTTATCATATATGCAGGCTCTTGTCAAGAAATATCACAAAAAAGGCGCAATTATAATTGCAAAATTTACAGGGTTGTTGTTGCAAATAATGTCGGATTATGGTAAAATACATAAGATAGGTTTATCTGTGTTTTTATTACTGTTTTTAAATGGGGGAAATGATTTGAAAGATCTGAAGACGCTTTTTGCTCCCACGGATATGACTAAGGGCACACCGTGGAAAAGCATCGTTATTTTTACGCTTCCTATGCTTTTGGGCAATATCGCTCAACAATTGTATAACACCGTAGACAGTATAGTCGTCGGAAAATGTATTGGTGATAATGCTCTTTCAGCCGTCGGCAGCGCAGGCCCGATTTTGAATATGCTGCTTGTCCTTTTTATCGGTATTTCTACCGGCGCAAATATTATGGTCTCTCAGTATTTCGGTGCGAAAAACAGGGAATCGCTGTCTTACACGATAGGCAACAGTATAACGGTCACCGTTGTTTGCATAATAATCCTTGTTGCTATCGTCACTCCCTTTATCCGTCCCGTACTCGTTATTTTACACACGCCGGAAGATCTTGTCGTTCCGGGCGTGGAGGGATACACTATTCTTGACGCTTGCACGGAATATCTCGTTATTTCATTGGTCGGTATCGCCGGAATGGCTTTTTATAATATTCTCAGCGGTATTATCAGAGGTATGGGCGACTCTGTTTCGGCATTGCTGTATCTTCTTGTTGCTACTGTTATAAACATAGTCCTCGATATAGTATTTGTCGCCTATTGCGATATGGGCGTCGGCGGCGTCGCATTGGCTACGGTCATCGCCCAGATTGTTTCGTCGATTCTTTGCTTTATAAAGCTTGCGAAAATGACGGATAACTTCGATTTTAAATTTAAGTATCTGAAGTTTGAATTGTCGTATGTTAAAACGATAATACGTCTCGGCTTGCCTTCGGGTTTAACACAAGCCATCTTTTCGTCCGCAATGATAATCGTGCAATCTCTGACAAACCAATTCGGACCGGAATATATGGCTGCGAATGTTGTTATAATGCGTGTCGACGGCTTTGCCATGATGCCCAATTTCTCTTTCGGCACGGCACTGACAACGTATGCGGGTCAAAATGTCGGCGCGGGGCTTTATGATCGCGTAACAAAGGGCGCAAAGCAGGGCACGCTCCTTGCAGTTGCTTGTTCAACAATAATTACCCTTATCATTCTGCTCGTCGGAAAACCGCTCATGGGTGTTTTTACCGATACGGCAGAACTTGTCGAGTTGAGCTACAGTCTTATGTGTATTCTTGCCGTCGGATATATCGCCGTTGCCGTCACTCAAAGTTTGTCCGGCATTATGCGAGGCGCAGGCGATACGATGACGCCTATGTGGATATCGCTTATTACTACGGTAGTCGTTCGTGTTCCCATTGCGTACGGTATCTCGTTTTTAACAAGAAGCGAAGAACTCCCGTACGGTATTCCGCAATGCATACAGATCTCGCTGCTTTTATCCTGGATCTTGGGCGCAGTGCTCACCGCAGTGTTTTATTGCAAGGGCAAGTGGAAAACAAAAGTTATTCGATAAATTTGACCCTCGGAAATACGTATATCGCATTTCCGAGGGTCAAAATTTTACTTTTTCGGTTTTAATTCGTTTACGGCTTTGCTCCACATTTCTTTTATGCTGTCGCAAACATTCGGCGGCTCATCTTTATATTCGGCAACACACGGTATGAGATTGTTGCCCATGGCGACGTATGCGAGGGCTTTTTTGTGGTCCTCGTCTTTTTTTATGTACATTTCGCCGCCGCATACCGTCAACGTCAACGGTGTGTTGTCAACAAGCGTCTCTTTATTGTCTTTGGCAAACGCAATATCCGCATTTGTTATTTCATGCGTGGGAATGAGTCTTCCTCCGTACATATATATGTTCGCTGTCTTTTCTCCGTCAAGATACTTTTGGTAAGAACGCTCTATGGTCTCTGCAATAAGTTCGGGGGGCGACGCGGTGGTGTCTATAACCGCATCGTAATTGCCCATAAAGCAGCAATCGGCGCCGTAGAGCATTTTATAACGCATATTTTCGCTTTGTTTTCTCTTTAAAACCTGACGCGCCGTTTCTTCCTCGCTTGCAAAATTTTCGGAAGAACGCTGCTTGTCGTTAAATATCCTCCTTGCGGATTCTTCAAGCGATGTCGAAAGATAAACCTTGAATGTCCCTTTTGTGAAAAACCAAGCCATCCTCGAATCTATTATCATGTTTCCCGGCTCTTCTGACAAAAGCTTTAATCTGTTGTCCATTTCATAGTCGATGCTGTGGTCGGATTCCATAAATTTGTTGATATCAACGACCGATATCCCTTTTTCTTTCGCTATTTGACGTACTATAGGGCCTGTTGAGTATATTCTTGCATTGTATTTTTCGGAAAGGATCTTGCAAACAGTGCTTTTCCCACTGCCGAGATCTCCCGTAAGTGATATTTTAAAGTCCATTTCGGTTCCTCATATCTGTAAAAGTATTCGCCTTTACACCATGTGTCTTGACACGATCGATGAAAAAGGGTATAATAAATGTAGTGAGATTAAAAAACAGAGAAAAAATTTGTCGAAAAACGGTGATAATTATCGTATTGTTTCGATAACAGTCGTGGGGAGTTGCAATGTTGAGAATATTATCGGTTTGCGAAGAGGTGGTTTCTCTCGGAAACGCACATATCATCAAAAACAAAGAAAAAGATTTATTTTATCTTGTCATACCTTTCGGCCCCGTGGAAGTGTCAAAAGTGGGAAGCCGATTGCTTGGCGTTTTGACGGGTAACGGGCGTGTTCGCGATAAGAAAAGATCTTCGATCGGTGAAAACACCGTCGGAGAGTTTCTTTTAAAATTAGGTATTCCGAAAAATATACGTGGTTTTTACTATTTGAAAACCGCTGTTATGTACATACTGAACGGGACCGACCTTATACATATGTCCGGTCGTCTTTATTCGGTCCTTGCAGCCGAATATAATACGACCGTGTCGAAAATAGAAAGAAGTATCCGTTATGCCGTTTCGACGGCTTTTGACAAAGGCGATCTTACATTGCTTTCCGAAGTTTTCGGCTCGTCCTACAATACAGAGACCGGAAGACCCGCAAATCTGGAAGCCGTTGCGTCGATCGCAGAAGCTTTGTCAAAAATATCGACCGTACAGTGATCTTACTTTATAAGCGCAAGTATATCTTCTTTCGGACGTGAGCCGACAGCCTTGTTTGTGATCTCACCGTTTTTGAAAACGATCAGCGTCGGTATGCTTTGAATGCCGAATTTTTCCGCAAGCTCGGATTGTTCGTCAACATCAACTTTGCATACCTTTATGTCGTCATTTTCTTCCGCTATTTCTTCGATTATCGGAGCTACCATTCTGCACGGACCGCACCATGTTGCCCAAAAATCGACCAGAACGGGTTTTTCGGAATTGATTACTTCCGCTTCAAAATTTTCGGATGTTAATACTGTGTATGCCATATTGCACCTCTTTATATTTATTGTGTTGTATTGACAAAAAATAACACTTATGTTAGAATAAGTATACCACGAACTTTAAGTTTTGTCAACTGTATTTGAAAGAGAGAATCAAATGAGATTACTTCTTGCCGAAGACGAAAAAGAACTGTCAAACGCGATAGTCGCTATTTTAAAACATAATAACTATTCCGTCGATGCCGTTTACGACGGCGCCGATGCGCTGTACTATATCGAAAACGGGAATTACGACGGTGTTATCCTCGATATAATGATGCCCAAAATGGACGGATTGTCTGTATTAAAACAAATCAGACAGGCAGGCAATCATATTCCCGTGCTTATTCTTACCGCTCGCTCGGAAATAGACGACCTTGTCGAGGGTTTGGATTGCGGCGCCGATGATTATTTAACAAAACCTTATTCTTCAAAAGAGCTTCTTGCGCGCCTCAGAGCAATGCTTCGTCGTAAAGAAGTACCGACTTCCGATTCGGTTTTGAGGTTCGGAAACACTTCTCTCGATACCGTCACCTTTGAACTTTCCGGTCCGCTTACCACAATGCGCCTTGCCGGAAAAGAATTCCAAATGATGCAGATGCTTATGTCCGCACCCGGTCAGCTGATATCGTCCGAACGTTTTATGGAAAAGGTTTGGGGGTACGACAGCGACACGGAGATCAACGTGGTGTGGGTGTACATCTCGTATTTGAGAAAAAAACTCGTCGGGATAGGCGCCGATATAAAAATATCCGCCGTGCGCAATTCCGGATATACTATCGAAAAGGTCTTGTAAATTATGATAAACAAAATACGCCGCAAATTTATCATTGCCGCAATGTTGTCCGTTACTGCCGTGCTGATCGTTATTATCGGCGGAATGACAGTCGTAAATTATATCGATCTCGTCTCTTCTGCGGACAATACCGTCGATATTTTGCTTTTAAACGACGGTAAATTTCCGGCCTTCGACCATTCTCCCAATCGCACTCAGCCGTTCGACAACAGAAATTTTTCTCCCGAAACACCTTTTGAAACAAGATATTTTTCCGCTTTTGCAAATAAAGACGGCGAGGTCGTCAGCTGTAATTTGGATTTTGTCGCATCCATAGATGCCGATGAAGCGCGTGTGATGGCGCAGGATATCATAAACAAAAATACGTCGAGCGGTTTTTACGGCCGCTACCGTTTCGGTGTTAAACAAACAAATAACGGGACGTTGATCGTGTGCCTTGATTGCGTTCGTTCGTTGGAGACGTTTCGATCGTTTTTGCTTTCGGGTGTACTTCTTTCCATCGTTGGGATCGCCGCTGTTTTTGCCCTTGTTTTGGCATTTTCGGGCGTTATTTCAAAACCTATCGCAGAAAGCTACGAAAAACAACACCGCTTTATAACCGACGTCAGCCACGAGCTTAAAACTCCGCTTGCAATAATAAACGCGAATGCCGAGGTGTTGGAAGCCGAAAACGGTTGCAGCGAGTGGACCGACAGCATAAAAAATCAGGTGGAAAACCTTTCGGACCTTACGCAAAACCTTATTTTGCTTTCGAGAATGGAGGAAGGTCCGGCACCCGTTATGAAATCGCTTTCTTTGTCCGAACTCGTAACGGAAAGCATCACTCCGTTTTATACGCTTGCCGCCGCAGGCAACAAAACTTTTGTTGCAAATATCGATTCGGATATCAATATACGCGGAAACGACGCAATGCTTCGCAGGCTCGTTTCTATACTTTCCGATAACGCGATAAAATATTCAAACGATAACGGAGTTATTTCCGTATGCTTGAAAAAAACAGGCAAAAATGCCGTGCTTTCGTTTGAAAATCCCGTGGATCATATCGAACCGGGCGATCGCAAAGAGCTGTTTGACAGATTTGTACGTGCCGACAGTTCGAGAAATTCTCAAACCGGCGGCTACGGCATAGGCCTTTCGATCGCAAAAGCCATAGCCGATTCCCACAATGCTTCCATAAGCGCATTTTCTTCAAACGGAAAGGTCCTTTATATATCCGTCGCTTTTAAAAATCAGTAAAATAGCGGTTTAACATTTTATATCGGACTCGACTTTTGCGTCGGATCATATTTTGTTAAACACATCTTTTATGTTGTCAACAGGTATCAGCTCGATATCCGCAATAAAATCTATTTTATTTCTCGACGGCACGATCGCACGTTTAAATCCGAGCGCTTTTGCTTCCGACACTCTTTTTTCGAGTGCGGTAACAGCTCTTATTTCTCCCGCAAGCCCGACTTCTCCGATGAGGATCGTGTCCTCCGGGATTATAAAATCTTTAAGCCCGGACGCCAACGCGATCGCTACCGAAAGATCTGCCGCCGGTTCGTCTATCTTTAACCCGCCGATGACGTTTATGTATACGTCCGATGTCCCGAAAAACAGTTTACACCGCTTTTCGAGCACCGCTATTAACAGGTTGAAACGTCCGTAATCAAAGCCTACCGAAACACGTCTCGGTGCCGGGAACGGTGTCGGCGCAACAAGAGCCTGTACCTCAGCTATTATCGGGCGAGTTCCTTCAAGCACGCAAACCGTTGCGATACCGGATATATCCGAGGGCTTGCCCTGTAAAAAAACCGCTGACGGATTGCCTATTTCTTTAAGCCCTCTTCCAGTCATTTCAAACACGCCGATCTCGTTTGTCGAACCGAACCTGTTTTTTACCGCACGCAGCATTCGGTATTCGATATTGCGTTCTCCCTCAAAATATAATACGGCGTCTACCATGTGCTCCATTACCTTCGGTCCCGCTATAGACCCTTCTTTGTTTACGTGACCGACAATAAACACAGGTATCTCTTTTGACTTTGCAAACCTCATCAAGGCCGCCGTGCATTCTCTTACCTGAGAAACACTTCCCGGCGCCGATGCGATGTTTTCGTTGCTCATTGTTTGTATCGAGTCGATAATAACAAGCCCCGGAGCTTTTTCGGTTGCCTGCTCGCATATCGTTTCAATATCCGTTTGCGCAAGGATAAACAGATTTTCGCTGTGAACACCGAGCCTGTCGGCGCGCAAACGAAGCTGCTTTGGCGATTCCTCGCCCGATACGTACAGTATGGGAATGGAATCCCCCAGCTTTTCGCAGATCTGAAGAAGAATGGTGGATTTGCCTATACCCGGTTCACCCGAAATAAGCACGAGAGAGCCTTTTACTATTCCTCCGCCGAGAACTCTGTCAAGCTCGCCGATACCTGTAGATATCCGAGCTTCTTCTTTTCCCGTTATCTCTTTTAGCTGAACGGGGTACGTTGTGTTAACTGCCGCCGACGCATTTTTTTTGCTTTGTTTTTCGGGTTTTTCGGATATTGTTTCTTCGTTAAGAGTGTTCCAAGCACCGCATTCGGGGCACTTACCCGACCATTTCGGAGTTACAGCTCCGCATTCGGAGCAAACATATACTGTTTTTGTCTTCATAATCATCTTCTCTAAAATCTAAAATATAAAAACGGATTGTAGCTTCCCGAAACAAGGCTTGCCGTAACGAGAAACCATATGCAGATACTTGCAATTATCGTTACCGTTTCGCAAACAACGCTTTGTTTTTCGGAGAGCTTTTTTTGTATGTACGGCAATATCGGAATCGACGCCACGATCGAAATAACGATCAGTACCGTATTTGTGCTCAACAAGTAAATACTTCTTTCGTCCGCAATCGGAACACCTCCGAACCCGAACATCGACGCAAGATATCCAAAGCAATCGGATATGTCCTCGATTGCAAACAATACCCAGCTTATTAAAACGACCGTTATCAAATAAACGTGCCGAAAAACGGACGGTATTTTTTTAAACCATTTGAGCAAAAACTTCTTTTCCGCAATGAGAAGTATTCCGAAGTAAAGCCCCCAAAATATGTAATTCCAGCCTGCTCCGTGCCAAAACCCCGTACAAAACCATACGATGAGAATGTTTCTGAAAAATTTCGGCTGCGATACTCTGTTGCCTCCGAGCGGAATGTATAAATATTCGCGGAACCACGTGCCGAGGGAAATGTGCCATCTGCGCCAAAACTCCGTTGCCGACTGCGATATGTAGGGATAATCGAAGTTAACGCAAAACTCAAAACCGAACATTCTGCCCAAGCCGATCGCCATATCCGAGTATCCCGAAAAATCGAAATAGATCTGAAATGCAAACGCGATAATTCCCAACCATGCGGTCAACACTGTCATTTCCGATTGCGGAAGCGAGGATACCTCCGACCAAAGCATACCGATGTTATTTGCCAACAGTACCTTTTTTGCAAGCCCTACCGTAAATGTTTTAACACCGCTCCCGAACATACTCGTTTCGTTTGTTCTGTTGTCAAGCTGCTCGGCAATTGTTTTATACTGCACGATAGGCCCCGCAATGAGCTGCGGAAAAAACGTTACGTACGCTCCGAAGCTTATAAAATTATGCTGAACGGCAGTAACACCTCGGTAAACATCGATCGTATACGACATCGCCTGAAATGTGTAAAACGAAATACCTATTGGCAGCGCAAGATTTATAAGCTCTATTTTAAACCCGAAAATATTGTTGATATTTCCGATGAAAAAATTACTGTATTTAAAAAACGCGAGCACGCCCAGATTTAACACTATCGACGCGATGATGATCATCTTTGCAGCCTTCGGAGCGGACTTTTTGTGCCTGTCGATTAGCAGCGCCGCAATATAATTGTGAAGGATCGTAAAAAGCATTAAAAAGATGTATATCGGTTCGCCCCAAGCGTAAAATATAACGGAAACCACAAAAAGAACCGTGTTTTTCCATATATTTTTCTTTCCCCTCGGACAAGTGAAATATAACAATAATGTTATCGACAAAAAACAAAATAAAAATAACAACGAACTGAACAGCATAATCGTTTCTCGACAAATTTTTTCTTATTTACATTATAACATATTCTAATCTTGATTGTCAATAATGTTTCGGATCGTTTCGTTGTTATTCGGCGTAATTATCAATATTATTGCATTCTCATATGTTAAAATCTCGGCGTTTTTCGCAATGTTTAGCTTGTCAGGGTAAATGGCTTTACAGATGGAAATGACTTTCTCTTTTCGCTTTATGACCGCTTTTTCGGCATTTTGTTTTCCATACTCGTTTGAAACGATGAAGATAGCGATCTCGGATATGTTTTTTGCCTGCGGCATGAGAATACAAAAATCATCGATTCCCGACAGGTCGTAAAGAGCGTAATAATTTTTCAAAATATCTGCGCTGTTCGGGTTTTCGGGCGTATATTCCCGTGTCGCTTCGAGAACGGTGCTTTTTTCTATTTTTTTCATCAACGTTTGCGCCCGACCCGATATATACCGCAAATTTAAGTTTTTTTCACAGCCGAACAACAGTATGCAAAGCAGTATCGGAAGGATTATTCTTTTTTGTTTTTTTAACAATACACACACCACGCTTTAAAATCGATGTAAAACAACTTATATACAGAACTTTATCCAATCATAAGATTATGTTTATTTTATATTGATTTAGCTTCTTTATTACGTGAAAATATCGGAAAGACAAACGTGTGTTTTCGTTGACAAATACTGAAAAATATGCTATACTGAATCGAAAATAAACGTCAAACGGAGGGATATTTATGTACAGTAAAGAACGTGCAAAGGCACTTGTCAGCCAAATGACGTTGGCGGAAAAGCTTTCACAGCTTTGTCACGACGCTCCCGCAATAGAAAGATTGGGAGTTCCCGAATACAATTGGTGGAACGAAGCTCTTCACGGTTATGCACGAAGCGGTGTTGCAACGGTATTTCCGCAAGCCATCGGTATGGCGGCGTCGTTTGATACAAAATTGATGAAAAAAGTCGCCGACGCAATATCAACGGAAGCTCGTGCAAAATACAATGAATATAAAAAATTCGGTCGAACAAAAATATATCAGGGCCTTACCTGTTGGTCGCCGAACATAAATATTTTCCGTGATCCTCGTTGGGGCAGAGGCCACGAAACGTACGGTGAAGACCCGTTTTTAACAGGCGAAATGGGCGTTGCTTTCGTTACGGGTATGCAATACGGTTTTGAAGATTCGCCGGAATACAGAAAAGTCGATGCAACACTTAAGCACTTTGCGGCACACAGCGGTCCTGAAAAGGGCAGACACGCTTTTAATTCCGTTGTAAACGAAAAAGATCTGAGAGAAACATATCTTGCCGCATTTAAATATATAATCGAAAAAGCTCATCCGGCTGCGGTCATGGGCGCATATAATCTCGTTAACGGCGAACCGTCATGCGGCTCCAAACGTCTTCTCGGCGATATCCTTTACGGAGAATGGGCTTTCGACGGATACGTCGTTTCCGACTGCGGCGCGATCTGCGATATAAACGCTTTTCATAAACTTACAAAAAACGAAGCGGAAAGTGCCGCTCTTGCCGTCAACAACGGCTGTTATATGAATTGCGGAAGCGCCTTTAAATTCCTTAAAGTTGCGGTCGCCGAAGGAATGGTCTCGGAAGAAACCGTGACGAAGGCTTGCGAAAAACTTTTTGAGGCGAGATTCGATCTTGGTATGTTCGACAAAACAGAATACGACAATATCCCGTATTCAAAAGTTGATTGCAGCGAACACAGAATGCTTGCGCTCGAAATGTCGAGAAGCGCCACCGTTCTTTTGAAAAACAACGGCATACTTCCGCTTAAACAAAAATCCGATATAAAAAATATTGCCGTTATCGGACCTAATGCCGATGCCTTAACGGTCCTTCTCGGCAATTACAACGGCGTGCCGTCCGAATATACAACGCCGCTGTACGGTATTCGCAACACGGCAAGAGCATACGGCAAGGAAGTGCGCTACGCTCTCGGCTGTTCTCACACAAGCGACGGCGGCGACAAAGGCACGGTCGAAGAAGCTGTTATAGCGGCAAAATATGCAGACGTTGTCGTGCTTTGTCTCGGTCTTAATCCGCAGCTCGAAGGCGAAGAAGGCGATGCTTATAACAGCGATCTCGGCGGCGACAAGCCGGGTCTTTCTCTCCCGAAAGTTCAGCTCGACTTGTTCGATATGTTAAAAACAGTCGGCAAACCGATAATTGTCGTGAATATTTCGGGCAGCGCCATTGATCTTCGGTTCGCCGATGAACAGGCAGACGCAGTCCTTCAATGTTTCTACCCCGGTCAGGACGGCGGCAAAGCACTCGCGGATATCATATTCGGAGATGTTGAACCGACGGCGAAACTTCCCGTCACATTCTACGCTTCCGACGATCAGCTCCCGGATTACTCGGATTACTCTCTTAAGGGCAGAACATACCGTTACATGACGGAAAAACCGCTTTATCCGTTCGGATACGGACTTGGTTATAACAAATACGAGATCTCGGACGTGGCTTGCGACGATGTTGTAAGCTACAACGGAGCTACCGTATCGTGCAGTATCGAAAATCTCGGCACATCGGACGGCGGCAATGTCGTTCAGGTATATATAAGTCACCCCGATAAGCCGGATGCACCGATATATCAGCTTATAGCGTTCGACAAAGTTCAGCTTAAAGCCGGCGAGAAAAAGACCGTTTCGTTCGATATTCCGGTCGATAGATTTATGCTTTACAATTCGGACGGCGAGCTTTTGCTCGAAGACGGCAATGCCGTTGTTTACGTCGGACTTTGTTCTCCCGTAAAAGAAGAATTTTGCAAAAAAATCAATATCCGTATCAAATCCTGATCTGTTATTCCCTTTTTGATCGAAGCAGATCTTTCCGCATTTTTATAATCGACAGCAAAAATAAAAGTTCCTTGTCTTTAACCGATAAGTCCGTTAAAGACGAGGAACTTTGTTGCTACACTCCGTATTTTATTTTAACACGCTCCAATTTCTCGCCGAACGGTTTTGCCAACAGTGCGAGAAAAACGATGTTTGATACAGCGTATACCGCAGTGTACGGGACAGCCGTTATGATCGCCGCCCTGTAAAGCTCCGGCGACAGAGTGTTGTACGTCCAAACGACCGTCCATATATCCATAATAAACGAATATATGACTCCGGACAGGGCACCGTAAAGCACGAGCAGGACCTGGTTTCTTTTTAAGTATTTTGAAATAAATCCTCCTAAAAGTCCTATCATTCCCCATGCAAACATTTGAAACGGAGTCCACGGTCCTTGTCCGAACCAGATATTCGATATCAGTGCCGACATCGATCCGACAAGAAATCCCGCTTCTCCGCCTAGGTACACCGCCGTTATAACAGTCAACGCCGTGATCGGTTTGAATATGGGAATAAATCTTCCGACAACGGAAAGCGCTGTCATTATCGCCACGATGATCAAACGGTGCGTCCCCGTTTTCTTTCGTTCAAAGCCCGATATGAACAACACGATCGCAAGAATGCACACCGTCAAGCTCACAAACATATAACTTTTTTCTTTAAAGACAAAAAGCCCCATGATGATCACCGCCGGTATCAACAAAAACGGAATGACGATTTTTAGTATACGGCGAATTTTCTCGTTTTTTATCGTTAACATATTATTTGCCGCTCCGAATCATGTTTTCTCTCATTATTTTTACCGCATCGTCGGCAGTCACCACATCGTCATAGTAACCGACGGTCATTTTATTTGCGGCTGTCGTGTAAAATCTGTTGCCGGGGAAAAACTCTTTCGGCGTTCCGAATGATGTTACTTCACCTCGGAAAAACATCGCACATCTGTCTGCACATTCGGCGGCAAATTCGATATCATGCGTAACGTACACTATAGTGGTGCCGAGCCGCTGCAGTTTTTTCAGAACAGACGATATTTCTTTTTTTGCATATGCGTCAAGCCCCTTTGTCGGTTCGTCCAATAAAAGCAGTCTTGGCTTTGTCGACAAAACTTTTGCCAAAGCCAACAGCTGCTGCTGCCCTCCCGATATATCGTAAGGATGCCTGTTGTTAAGCTCGGAAAGATCGTATGGAAGATCCGTATCATCGATTTTAACATCCGCAAGCTCCTCTTTTACGGTGTTTTTTAAAAAGACAGTTTGAACATCTTGCGGCAGCATCGACAAACAGTTCTTATACAGCTCGCCGTTTTTGTAATCTTTTATTTTTTTTCCGAATACTTTAACATTTCCGCAGTACGGCTTGTTTATCCCCGCAGCGGTAAGCAGCGCAGTGGATTTTCCGGAACCGTTGCCTCCGAGAATGCAAAATATTTCGTTTTCGAAAACACAAAGATCCAGTTCGTGCAAGACGTCGGGAAGATCTCGTTGATATCTGAAACTGACGTTTGAAAATTCAAGGACGACGTTTCTGTGTTGTTTAACATCGGTATTAACGTTTGCTGCTTTTATCTCGTTTGAAAAATTGTTTTCGATAAAATCCCGTCCGTCTTTGATCGTGAGAGGGCAGGGGACGTTTATGTTAAAACTGTTGTATATTTTAACAGCCGCAGGCATTCCGCATTCGAGAATATCGTGTCCCCGAAGAGCGGATAGAGCCGTGGAAGTACGGTCGTATACCGACTTTTTCCCGTTTTCCATTATTAACAGCTTGTTGCTTACCGGTATAACGTCGTCAAGCCTGTGCTCTGTTATAATAACTGTAAGCGACAGCTCTTTGTTGAGCTTTGACAGCGCAGTGATAAATTCCGAGGTCGCTATCGGGTCGAGCTGCGAAGTCGGTTCGTCAAGAATAAGTATTTCGGGCTGCATTACGGTGACTGCCGCAAGGTTCAACAGTTGTTTTTGTCCTCCCGAAAGCTCCGAGGTCTTTTTTTCAAACCAGTCCTCTATCCCGAAATATGCCGCAGTCTCCGCTACTCGTCTGCGAATAACATCTTGCGCCAACCCCATATTTTCAAGCCCGAAAGCCAATTCGTGCCATACCTTGTCTGTAACGATCGGCTCTTCCGGTCGTTGCGAAACAAAACCGATTTTTTGTGCGGTTTCTTTATCACTCATGCTGTAAAGGTTTATACCTTTATACAGCACTCTTCCGCTTCTTGTTCCCAACGGTGCAAGCTCTTTTTTTATCATTCTTAACAACGTCGATTTTCCGCTGCCTGTCGCACCGTATATGACCGTAAAATCGCCTCTTTCGACCGAAAACGAGATGTTTTCTATCGCATTTTTGTTGCAAAGAGGGTATGAAAAACTCAGATCTTCGATATTAAGTATTTCCATTGTAATCTCCCAAACATTTAATTAAATCCACCACGTCGCATAGCGACAAACGCATAGCGACAAACGCATAGCGACAAACGCTTTTAACAAAACGCCCTTGATAAACGGGCCGAGTTAAGTTTTAAGGTGAATTTATGCGTGAACCTGATTTTTTTGCATTTTTGAATCATTGACTTTGTACGCTATATTCCCTCTCACTTCTGCTATCGACGGCAATATCGCCAACAAGCCGTACGCACAATATGTTATGACCGACAAAACGGATATTTTCGCAGATCTTATCCTCGGATAAAATTCAAAACCTACGGCACTTGTCGCAATCCCCGTTATTACCGTTAAAAACAACACGACCGTCGTTAACGTAAATATCAGATCCCGACGGTTAAATTTAAATCTCGAAAAATGCGTTCTTTTACACGTTCCGTAACCTCGTGCAGTCATGCTGTCGGAAGTTGTTATCCCGTTTTCGAGCGCCCATGTTACCATTACCGAAAATACCCTAATGCGGCTTTTGATCTTGCTTGCGAGATCATTGTCACTGTAAATGCCTAAGGCTTGTTGGGCTTGTACGACCTTTTGCGTTTGCTGTTTAAACAAAGGTATGTATCTCAAAGTCATTGAAAGTATCAATGCGAATTTCGGCGATATGCTCCCGAACAGAAAAAGCAGCTTGTCGCTCGTTATTACCAGCGAAAAAGACCTGAACCAACAAATAACGCCTACAACTGCGAGTGCCGACGTTATGCCGTATAAAACAGCTTCCGCCGTTATGGGATTATTGTTTAAAATAAAAATGACCGTAACTCCGTTGTGATTGAACAAAGGGTTGATTACTGCAATGATCGAAAACAATAAAAAAAGAGATGCGCAGTCTTTTGTCCGAAACGTCTTGTTGTAAGTGAAAAAAGTCGTACATGCGCCCACGGTCGAAAGCAGGATAAAAATCGGATCGGTGTTAAACATAACGATCGATGTTACTGCCGCAAAATATAAAAAAACAGTTATCGGATTATATTTGTCCAAAGCTCTCATTGCGTCTCCTTATATCAAAAGTCAGTCAATATCGTTGCCGATCTGTTTTGTGTAATGCCATACGATCTCGTCGCCGTCTGTAAGAACATACGCTCCGCAGCCGATAGCAGACTCTTTGCCGTTTACTCGATATATCCAGCCCGAAAGATCACCGTAATCAAACTCGTAAATATGATTTATCGCCGCTATATACACAAGTTTACCCGTACCCGTGCTTTCGATGTGTATCGAATGTTTCCTTGCGGCTTCTATTAAAATATCGTACACCGTATCGTCTTTGTCTATCTCAAACTCCTCGGCTGCGAGAATTATTCCGTTTTTCGGTATAAACTCGGAATCTTCACCGCATATCGTGTCACAGCGTATTTGTATCGTAACAGCTCCGACGATCTCTCCCTTTTTTGTCTGCGTGCCGTAATAATCGGAAACACTCTCGATATTCGTAAAAAACACCGCAAACACAAGCACCGCCGATACGCCGCCGACAAGCAAAAATGTCCCGATTTTTTGTTTTTTTATTATACATATAACAAATAAACCGATCGCCGCAATGATGATAATTCCGCTGACATAAAGCTTGTACCCGAATTTTTGTTGAACCGGCTCTTCGTTTTGAACATTGTTTTTTATCGGCTCTTTTTCTTGAATCGGCTCATTTTTTTCATTCTGCTCTGTTTCGATCTCGTTTTGAACCTCGTCGGGACTGTCAAACACATATATCGAGCCTTTTCCGTCGTAAAATCGCTCTAAAGCCGCCATCGCCGTAAAAACCTGATATGTTGCCAGTTCGTTTGTAGCTCCGCCCTCGGTATGACAAAACGAACCGTCGTCAAGTAGATATTTTTTTATTCCGTCAATAACGGTATTTCCGTTTTTTATAAATCTTGCGTCGTTTAACGGGTCGATACCCAATGCCGTTAATCCTATTATAACTTGCGAAACGCTTTCCGGATTCGCAACTTTGTAGCTTGCAAAATCTCCGTCGTCAAGCTGTTTTTGCGCAAGCGTTTCAACAGCTTTTTCGGCTGCATTTTTAACGTTTACGTCCGTCTCACGGTACGGGGCTATCGCCTGCAGCACCATTGCGGTAACGTCCGTGTCGCTGTAATTGCCGTTTAACGCCCAACCTCCGTCGTCAAGCTGTAAAGACAACAGAGTGTAAATCACGTCGTTTGCCGTGTATTTTTCGGACACAGCTCCGTTGTTTAACAAATGAAGACCGAAAACATAGCTCATAATTCCGAGCGAGCCGATGGTTTCATTCGCGGTTTTTGTTATATATTCCGAGCTTGCACTGTCGGAAATCATCAGGCACAGCGCGTATTTTTGCCTTGTTACAGCATTAACGACGTTGTGCTCATCGATATATTTTTTCAGCGCGTTTTCATAACCCGCAAATTCCGAATAACGGCCTGTCTGCGATAGAGCGATCATGTAAAATTCCGCTCCGTTGCCGGCTGTTATTTCAAGCCAATCGGATATGTTGTCCGTTTCGTATTTATTCAGATTGTACACAACAATATCGTCGAGGAGCTTTGTATGCTCCCCGACGTTGTCTGTTTCCGCAACAAATACGGTTTGAAACGATAATGTTATTAACAATATCGCCAAAACTGTTTTTATCGCTTTATTTTTCATATGTTTTTTTTGTTTTGACGATCGCAACGATGCCTATTAACGATGCTGCCGCCAAAATAACAAACGTAAAATCGCTGTCCGCCGTGCTCGGATTTGTTGCTTGCATTACGGTTATCAGGGAAAGGGGCGGTACGTAAGTTACGGTCGAAGTTTCTCCCGATGCGCTTACGGTATATATTCCGGCTTTTTCAAAGCTGAGAACGACATTTCCGTTTTCGTCGGTGACAGCGTCGGTATTTTCGCCGTTTATTATAATGTGTGCGCCGCTGAACGGACTGGCAATGGGCATCCACGCTTCATCGTAGCTTGCAACGGAAAGCGTTAACGGAACATCTTCGCCTTCTACCGACGATACCGTATACGAATCGAAAAATGTGAATATATCCGAGAAGTTTACAGTGTCGGTGTAAACAAAAGCATAAACCGTGTCGCCGTCTTTTACTTCGTCCGCAAGGCTCATGGCGTCTGTGTTGTTGAGCTTGTAGCCGTAGCTTCCGCCGTTTTCAATGCCCCAAAGTTTTGTTAAAGAAGTGCCCCATTCTGTTTCTGCCGAGCCGAAACCTGCAGCGGCACCGCCGTCAAAACCTTTTTCGTGAGCGGAATAAAGCGCATCCTTAATTGTTAAGATACCGTCGTTGTCGGTGTCTTCAACAGCAACACTGTCGCTGAAAACGATATCTCCGTTTGCGATTATCACGTTGACATTTGCCGTCTGTGCCGACGCTGCCAATGTGCAAAAGCCGAGTACTGCCGTAAGAGTGATAACGATTGCAATGAATTTTTTCATTTCTGATCCTCCGTTTTGATCGTTTTTGAAGTTTTTCGAGCCTTTTTTGCCGAGGTCTTCTTCCTTTTTAATTCGATCCTTTTGTTTAAACGAGCTTGCTCTCTTTCGGGATCTTTGGGCTTTAAGCCCGCCTGTTCGAGAGCGCGCGGCCAAGGCCCCAAAAAGGCTTTTATCGCAATGGCTTGCTCGCTTGTAAAATCGGACCTGCGAGGGTATCTGTCGTTACCTTCGTATTCAAGCGCTTTTTTCTTGTCGATTAATAATGAAATACATAATTGCCTGTCAAGTTTGTCGTTCATATTTTCATAAAAAAACGCTTTTCTTCTTTGTCGGAAGAAAAGCGCAGCTGTTTTTCTGAAATTACGGAAAACACCATGACCTTTTGTTTGATTTAACATAAAAAGGGCATAGCTATCCTGTCATTCCCAAAACGGCTGCATTTTTCCCTGCCCAAAAATGTCTCGTTGCCTTGCATTGTACGATGAGTATTCCGACTTTAACGGTAATGGCTGTTGCGACGGATTTACACCGAACTTCTCTCTTATCGGGCGCTGCCCGAATCGTACAGCAATATTTGCTTATATCAAGATTATAGCACAGACGATGTCAAAAGTCAAGAATTTTTTTTATCGATCATGCCGTGTGCCGTTAATTTTTCATAAGCCGATTTTGCTTTTTTGAAACGATGATATAACATATTACGCAGAATATTATTCCGTATACCGTTGCCAACGGAGCCGCAAAGCCGATTGTTTGCAGCGAGGAGTTTTCCAACTTCGCAAATAACCACGAAAGCGGTACCCTGACAAAGAACGAAGACGAAATACCCTGTATCATTACGCAGGTCGTTTCTCCGCATCCGCTGAAATATCCGATAAAGCTGAATAATGTACACGTTAAAAGACAATCTGCGGAAAACCCTCTTAAGTACAAAGCGGATTGCTCTATAACCGCAGGGTCGTTTGCAAATATCGACGACAACGGCTCGGCGAAAAAGTAGCCTACAACAAACAATATAAGTCCGCCGAGGCTTCCCGCCCAAATACCCGTTATCATTCCTCGCCTTGCTCTGCCGAGCTTGCCGGCACCGTAGTTTTGCGCGACAAACGCCGTTATGCCCGACATTACAGCCGACGGAACAAGGAATATAAATCCCGTTACTCTTTGCGAGATCCCGTAACCTGCCGATTCGTTAAGACCGAGATCGTTTGTAACGGCGTTGATTATAAGGAACGAAAGCTGAGTGAGCGCGTCCTGGAACGCAATAGGGGAGCCTATCCTAATGACCGCTTTTAACTCCTCTTTGTGAAAACCTATATCTTTTAACGAAAATTTAAACGGCAATTGCTGCTTGGAGATTATCACAAGCGAAAGAACGACCGATACTATCTGTGCGAGTACCGTTGCAAGTGCCGCACCGGCAACTCCCATTTTGAATACCGCAACAAACAACAGGTCTCCCGCGATGTTTACAATACAGGCTATCGCAACAAATACCATGGGCAATGTCGAGTTTCCCAAGCCTCTGAATATACCGCCGATAACGTTGTATGCCGTTATAAATATTATACCTGCGGAACATATCCTTACGTAAGTTACCGTTTCGTCAAAAGCTTCCTTCGGCGCTTGCATAAGACTTGTCAGCGGTTCCGCGAAAACAAGCATCAGAATCGTTAATATCGCGGATAAAACAACAAACAGGCATATAGACGCCCCGATCGCTTTTCCGGCTTTTTCGGGCGTTTTTTCGCCTATTCTTCTGCCTATCATAACAGTCGTTCCAACGGCAAAACCGTTTATTACGGTCGTTACGAGCATCATTACCGAACTGCCCGTTCCGACCCCCGAAACTCCCGATGCGTCGCCGAATTGTCCTACGACCATTAAATCGACAGCCCCGTACATCGCCTGCAAAAACAACGCCGCAAAAATCGGGACCGAAAATTTGAGAAGAGGGGAAAGAATTTTCCCCTCGGTAAAATTGATACTGTCTTTGTTTCTCATTTAACTGTTTGAATATGTTCCCGAAAGATCTTCCGTCAATCGGGCAGCTGCCTCCTGTTTTACATATTTTGATGTTGCTATCTTTTCTTTGAGGATATCATAATATTTATCTTCGTCGAACGGAATGTCTACCCAGTCGTTCGTCCATGCGGAAAGATGCATTGCGTTCGATACGGTCAGCCCCCTTATCCCCTCGATTCCGGGAGCGAGCAGGGGAGTGCCGTTGAGAATGCAGTCGACAAAATTGTTGAGTATGCCGGAATGCTGCTCTCCGTTGCTGTTGAAAACAAATTCTTCAACCGTATGCTTCGGACCTTCGTATCTCAGCTCGGAGTTATGCGTATATTCGCTTACGGATGTGTTGTTTTTATAATGAACAAATTTTCCGCCCTCTATAACAACTTTGCCGAGATCGCCGGATACCTCGAATCTGTTCGTTCCGGGATATTCGCCCGTGGTTGTCATAAACAGACCCGTAACTCCGTTCTCGTATTCGTAAACTGCCGTTACATCGTCTTCGACTTCGATATTATGATATTTGCCGAATTTCGCCTGCGTAAACACACGTTTCGGAACGCCGCATATCCACTGCATAAGATCGATCTGGTGCGGACATTGGTTTAACAACACTCCGCCGCCTTCTCCCGCCCACGTTGCACGCCAATCGCCGGAATTGTAGTATGCTTGCGTTCTGTACCAGTCGGTAATTATCCAAACGGCTCTCGTCATTTGACCAAGCTCTCCGTTTTCGAGCATCGACTTAAGCTTTTGATATGCAGGGTTCGTTCTTTGGTTGTACATTATGCCGAAAACTCGTCCCGACGTCATCGCCGCCTCGTTCATTTCGCGTACCGCTTTTGTGTAAACACCTGCCGGCTTTTCCGTAAGAACATGAAGCCCGTTTTTAAATCCGTCGATTGCTATCGTCGGATGAAAATAGTGCGGCGTTGCAATAAGGATAGCGTCAACATCGCCCGAACATATCAGATCGTGCGACGATGTATATGCGTTAACATCATGATCAAATACTTTTTTTACCGTGGAGAGCTGATGTTCGTCAATATCGCAAATGGCAGTGATCTTAACGTTTTTCAGCTTTCCCGATGTGTAGTTTTTTATATGGCTGTAGCCCATATTGCCAAGGCCTATAATACCCAAGCGAACCGTGTCCATAATAAAATACCTTTCTTATTTGACTTTATAGCTGTCCTTTAAACTTACGGTAAGATTATAACTGTTTTCTTCTTTTGTGTCTTTGACAAAATAACCTGTACGTACAAACTGGAAATGTTCTTCCTCTTTTGCGTTTTCAAGAGCCGGTTCGAGCTTTGCGTTAGAAAGGGCAGTATGCGAGTACCTGTTTACATAATCCATTATCGACGCATTTTCAGGTATGTCAAACACATTTTCGAGAGTAAACAATCTGTCGTAGAGATGTACCGTTGCGTCTATAGCGGTTTCTCTCGAAAGCCAGTGGATAGTTCCCTTTATTTTTCTTCCGTCTGCGGGCATTCCGGCACCGGTTTCCCTGTCGCAAGTGCAAAGGATCTCAGTTACATTTCCGTTTTCGTCCGTAACGACATCTTCGTATTTGATTATATACGCGCCCATCAGCCTTACTTCTCCGCCCGGTTTGAGCCTGAAGAACTTCGGCGGCGGATCCATCGAAAAATCGCTTCTGTCGATGTATATATGCTTTGTGAACGGAACTTTTCTCGTGCCCGCTTCGGGATCCTGCGGATTGTTCGGCAGATCGAAATATTCCGTTTCATTGTCGGGATAATTTGTTATCGTAACTTTAACGGGGTCAAGTACTGCGATACGTCTTTGAGCCGTTGCGTTCAACTCTTCGCGAATGCAATGTTCAAGCAGCTGTATGTCAACAATACTGTATGCTTTTGCAATGCCGGCTCTCTTTACAAAATCAAATATCGCCGAGGGCGTGTATCCTCTTCTTCTGAGTGCGCAAAGCGTCGGCATACGCGGATCGTCCCAACCGTCAACATATTTTTCTTCAACAAGCTGACGCAGATAACGCTTACTCATAACCGTGTACGTCATGTTCAAACGCGCAAATTCCCACTGGTGAGGCTTTTCTTCAAAACCTACGTTGTCAACGACCCAATTGTAAAGCGGTCTGTGATTTTCAAATTCGATCGAACACAAAGAGTGTGTTATTCCCTCAAGTGCGTCCTGTATGGGATGTGCATAGTCGTAAAGCGGATATATGCACCATTTATTCCCCTGTCTGTGATGCGATGTGTGAACTATCCTGTAGATTGCGGGGTCTCTCATGTTCATATTCGGAGACGCCATGTCTATTTTGGCACGGAGAGTCTTTGCGCCGTCGGGAAATTCACCGTTCTTCATTCGTTCAAACAAATCAAGATTTTCTTCTATCGAACGCTCGCGATAAGGGCTGTTTTTGCCGGGTTCGGTCAAAGTACCGCGGTATTTTTCCATTTCTTCCTTTGACAGATCGCAGACATACGCTTTTCCCTCTTTGATCAGCTTGATTGCAAATTCGTAGCATTTGTCAAAATAGTCCGAACCGTAATAAATGCCGCCGTCGGGCACGGCACCGAGCCATTTAAGGTCGTTTTCTATCGCCTCGACATATTCCGTGTCTTCTTTTACGGGGTTGGTGTCGTCAAAACGGAGATTAAACTTGCCTCCGTATTTTTTTGCAGTTGACCAGTTTATCCATATCGCTTTTGCACTGCCGATATGCAGATAACCGTTCGGTTCGGGCGGAAAACGTGTGTGGACGTGGTCTGTTCTGCCTTCGGCGAGATCGGAATCGATTATCTCGTGTATAAAATTAGTTGTTTCTTCCATAATATTTATCTTTCCTTAATCTTTTATAGCGTTAATGCATTTTTCCAGTCTGTTTTTCAACTCGGTTTTGCCGAGGATCTTTATAACGGCGTATGTGTCGGGAGATACTTGTTTTCCGGTCAACGCAACTCTCAACATCATTGCGATATCTCCGACATGGCCCTTGAAACGATCGGGATCTTTTTTGTATTCTTTCGTGTCTGCCGCAAATCCGACAGATACGGCAATTTCCTTGAGCTTTTCAAACCATTGCTGTTGCTCGTCGTTCTCATCGTATACAGACGGATATTTTTCGAGAACGGCAATAATATCTGCTTTGTTCAGATTCTGCGGGAAACAGTAATCGGGAGCGAAAAGCTCATTGTAGAAAAATCCCATATAATCTTTTATTTCTTTCCAAAGTCCGAAATCTTTTCTCGGCTTGGAGCCGCCTCTGCCGATCGAAAGAATCGCTTTTGCATATTCCGGATCTTTCGTCAAAACGGAATAAAAGTCGGGATCGTACTCTTTTGTCCATGCCGCTGCGTTTTCGTAAACGGTCTGTGCGTCCATTTTTGAAACTACGTCTTTACATATATCGTAAAGCTTTTCAAAATCGAATAACGGACCCGATACGCCCATTTTTTTGAACGAGAAAGCAAATTCGTTCTTATCCGCAGACGGATTTGCCCTTCTCCAATCTTCGAAATTGGAGTTGAGAAGCGTTAAAACATATTCGATAAGTGCGTTCTGAGGATAACCCTCTCTTAAAAACATCGAAACATCCGCTTCCGGGTCTTTTCTTTTGGATATCTTTCTCTTGGAACCGTTGTCAAGCTTCATTATGTTTGCAGTGTGACAGTATACAGGACGTTTAAATCCGAGAGCGGCAAAAAGCTCTATGTGCCACGGCAGCGTCGCAAGCCATTCTTCGCCGCGTACAACGTGCGTCGTCCGCATAAGATGATCGTCGATGGCGTGCGCAAAATGATAAGGCGGAGTACCGTCGGATTTAAGAATGATGAAATCCTGATCGTTTTGCGGGAACTCAAGCTCGCCCTTTATCGCATCGGTTATCTTTATTCTCTTGGAAGGATCTCCCGTTGATCTTAAGCGTATAACAAACGGTTTTTTCTCGTTTAACGCATTCTCTATTTGCTCCTCGGTCGCATCTCTCCATACAGCCCATTTACCGTAATAACCGGGATTTGCTCCCTCGGCTTCCTGCTGATGACGTATCTGCTCTATTTCAGTGTCCGTGCAAAAACAGGGATATGCCTTTCCTTCGGACACGAGTTTTTTTGCAAATGTTTGATATATCTCGGTCCTTTCGCTTTGTCTGTACGGACCGTAAATACCGTTGTCTCCGCCGCTTACGGCACCTTCGTCGAATTTAATGCCGTATTTTTCAAACATCGTAATAAACATATCTGCGGCTCCCGACACTTCACGCTTGGAGTCCGTGTCTTCTATTCTTAAATAGAAAACACCGTTCGACAAATGCGCTGTCCTTTCGTCCGCAATCGCGCCGTAAAGTGCTCCGATGTGAAGATAACCGGTCGGGCTGGGCGCTATTCGCGTTACCCTTGCTCCCTCCGGAAGATCTCTGGCAGGATACTTTTCTTCGTAATATTCGGTGGTTTTTGTTATGTGCGGAAAAAGAAGCTCCGCCAACTTTAAATTATCCATTTTAATCTCCATTCCGCCGCTATAGCGGCGCACAAATAGTTTAATGAAATTCATCTGTGTCGTACAAAAACGGGGTTGCCCCATTTTTTATGATGAATTTATGAGTGAAAAAGGTGTTCTTGCGATTTTTGAAGTACCGGTTTTTCACGCTGTGTTTCTTTATCGTATGAGTAGTTTTATTATGCTCGGTCACTTAAAATTCGTCGAGCGAACCCTCTTGTATGCTCTCGACGGAAATATGTTCAATGTCGAACGTGTAAAAATTCATAACGGCGTCGCCCTCTCCGTGAGGTGACTGTGCCATCATGCCGACCTGGATCTTGCTCGGCGCATTAAAACGGAAATAACGTATGAGCCGTTTATGCCTGTCGTCCGGAGAATAATACATTCCGAACGTGTCACCTTTTCTTACAAGATACAGCCTCACATTTTGCCACGGATACGTTTCTCCGAAAGACCTGTCCGACCAACCGTCGCAGGTTACGGAGCTTGTTAAGGAATGCGATCCCGTTTCCGATTTTTCAAAACCGAGTTTTGCCCAGTTTTGATCGTCTTTTCTTATCATTAAACAGGCAGCGTCGCCCGTGTATGTAAAATCATGATCGACGTGCGCCCTTACAATAAAATCGCCCTCCGCTTCTATGTACATAAATACGGCGTTTGAACGTGTGCTTTTACCGTTCGGATCACAGTAAAAACTTGATTTTTCCTCCGGCACGAGAGAAATACCGTCTTTTTTTGTGAACAGCACCGAAGCATCGTCGTCTTCGTTTGTGTTAAGATACTGAAAATTACTCTTTTTAAAATCTGCAAGAAGGTTCTTCATTACTGTAGGCTCCTTACTTTTTTGTGTATTCGTATATTTTGCCGTTTATTTACCAATATATTAAATAACGGGTGAATATCCGTATTGTGCTATCGGTATTACCTTATATAATACATTTTTTGACCGACTTTGTCAAGCATTGTGTTTGACAATTGTGTGAAAATTTCCTCGTCGTATTGTGTACGGCTGTCTGTCGGGGAATATGTCCCCGATAAAATTCTGTTTAACGAAATTTTGCCGAAATGATATTCCATCGAAATAACATTTTTCGAAACGATGTCCAGCGAAAACAATGTTTCGCTCAAATAACGATCGTTCTAAACAGAAATAACATATCGATATGATTGGAGAAAAATCGATGCTTAACATCTTTTGCTGCTTTCTTTCCGGAGCTTTGACCGCATTGTCCGGTTCGTCCGACAAGACTGCGTATCTCGTCTTTTTTGCTCCGACGCTCTTTTTGTTTTTATGTATGTCAAAACCGAAAAAAAGTATACTGTATTCGTTTGTATACGGAGCGTCTCTTTGGTCGTGCTCATGTTTATGGCTAAGCCAGCTTTACCAAAACGGATATCTTTCTTCCGAATGGGCGGTTGCGGGCGCGATTACGGGTATTGCTTTTGTCGGCGGAACGCTCTTTGCCGTCTGCTTTTCTCCGCTCGTTTTTCTTTCAAAATACAAATTTCCGTTTATATCCGTCCTTGCCGGACTGTATCTGCTTGCCGAATATGCTTCGGCGTCCGTCGGCGATTTAAGCTTTCCGTGGACGAGCCTTTCGTCTTTTGTCGCTTGTTTTACGCCGTTTTTACAAATCGCATCGGCAGGAGGTCCGCTTGCGGTTTCGCTGTCGATACTGCTTATTGATCTGCTTTTTGCCTCTGCATTGTTTTACATCGGCGACCGCCGAAAACAAATGTTCTTTATCGTTTGCTCCGTTACCGTGTTTTGCTCGGTTGCGTCGTTCGGTCTTGTTAAAATGACGTCATATGTTAACAGCGAAAAAATAACGGTCGCCGTCGTGCAAGGCAATCTCGGCGAAGACCGTAAATGGACAACGGACAAAGACGACACCGTTTACCTTTATTCCGAGCTTTCACGCCTGATAACCGAAGTCTCGTCGCCGGATATCGTTATTTTCCCGGAAACGTCGTATCCGTGGAGCGAAAATTCAAATATCTTTTCCTCACTTGCGCAGCAGACGGATACCTGTATCATATACGGATGTTTTGAAAAAACGGATAATGATACTTATAACACAGCCTGCGTTTCGGCGGCAGACGGGTCGATGTGCGGTTCTTATCGCAAAAGACATCTCGTGCCTTTCGGCGAATATGATCCTTTGGGGATCTTAACGACCGACTTTGTCGGAACGTTGTCTTCGGGAAACGGGGTAGGGGTGGTCGAAACATCTGTCGGCAAAATAGGCTTCTTGATCTGCTTTGAATCCCTTTTTTCCGCTCTTGACAGACAAAATATCCTCGACGGCGCCGAAATTACCGTTGTTATGACCAACGATTCGTGGTTCGACGATTCATCTGCGCTTTACAGACATTTGTCTCATTCCGTTCTCCGCGCGGTAAGCTCCGGTCGGTATGTCGTGTGCGCCGCAAATACGGGTATATCATGTGTTATTTCAAATAAGGGTAAAGTAATTGTTGCGGCGGATACGGGCAAGACTGCGGTTTTTTCCTCCGAAGCGGAAAAAATCTCCGACAGAACTTTATATTCGTCTGTCGGAGATATTGTCATCTTACACGCAATAATTTTGTTACTGCAGTTTGAATTTTTTCTTGAATCTGTCTACACGTCCGCCTGTGTCGACTAATTTCTGCTTGCCGGTAAAGAACGGATGACATTTAGAGCAAATTTCAACATGGATATCTGTTTTTGTAGAACGAGTGGGGATCTCATTTCCGCAGACGCACTTAATAACGGTATCCTGATATTTGGGATGAATTCCTTCCTTCATGACTTACACTCCCCTTTCGGCTATGATTACAACTTAATGTATTATACCATAATCGGAACAAGATTGCAAGTGCGTAAATATGAATTTTTTATGAAAGCTTCTATTCGTTTTTAATCGCATCGAGCGCCGAAAGCTTCATTGCTCTTATCGACGGATAAAGACCGGATATGAATCCGACGAGCGCAGAAAAGATTATCGCCACTATGCAAAGCCAAACAGGTATTATCGACGAACCGGTCGTTGTTGCCGCACTGTAATAATAACCGAGGTCCGAAGACGCACCTTGAGCATCTTGCATATAGTTTATTATGTACGACACAACAAAGCTTATCGGTACTCCAATACAGCCGCCGCAAAAGCCCATAAGCCCCGCTTCGAGCAAAAACAGATTTCTTATATCTTTTATTCGGCAACCGAGAACTTTCATGATTCCTATTTCACGCGTGCGTTCGTATGTAGACATCATCATCGTGTTTATAATGTTCAACGCCGCAACGAAAAACGCTATACATCCGATCGCAAGGAAAAGGAACTGGTCGCTTTCTATTTTTTGCTGTAACGGTTCAACATACGACATAAAGCTCGACGTCGAATATCCCATCTCCTCGATCTGTTTTTGAATCTTAGATACGTTATTCATATTGTCCGCTTTTACATACACGGTCGAATATGTTTGCTCTCCGCTGTCCGAAGAATCACCGTAGTAATCGTAGTATGTATCGCCGTAATTTTGTTTTTGATATTTTGCGTACTCTTCCTGAAGATATTTCATATCCTCCAAAGATATGTAGATCGTGTCGTTCGTTACGTAATCCGGGTCAAAATCAAGATAACCGACTACGCGCAGATTGTAAAATTTCGTTCTCTTTATCGGCGTAACATCTGTCGAATCGTCATTCAGATCAACACTCGGCGGATTTCCGTAATCTTGGTTGAACGTGATCTTTATCAGGTCGTTCATCGGATCGATGCGAAGCTCTCTGGTATCTTCGCCGTCACCGCTGTACCATTCGTTCCAAATACTCTCTTGGTCCCCGTTCTTTTTAGGATTGTAGAATTGGTACGGAACGTTGTATCCCAAAATAACGTCTATGGTATTCTCATCGTCGTCCGTCTGCGGAATGAGAGTGCCTTCTTTTAAATTGTCAAATTCCTCAAAATAGGGCATTGCGTCCACAGCCATACCTTCGATATATACCCAGCTGAGTACCTTTTTGCCGCTTACGAGCTTTGCCGAACCGAGCCCCAACGTCGGCGTTACCGCTTTAACATGATCAAGCTGCTTGAACGCTTCTATCGTCGCATCGTTTAACACGTTGCCCTGCGAGCTCATGCCTGTTGAACTGTCGTAATCGTAACTCCTGTAAACGGTTATTTTTTCAAGGCTCGTGAATTGAGAAAGAAGCTCTTGTTTTGATTGGTCAAGCCCCAAGCCTATGGATATCATTATTATTACGGATACCGTACCGACGACTATTCCCAAAAGCGTAAGAACGGTCCTTGCTTTTCTTCGGAAGAGATTTTTAAACGCCAGTTTTATAACGTCAAATACTCTCATATTCCTCTTCCTTTGCTTTTTTCTTTTTTACGACAACAACGATTATTATCGTTATTACCACAACAACCGCCGCACTTACGGCACCGATAATTATCCACGTTTGACTTGACAGCCCGTCGCCTTGGTCGGATACGTCGTCTTCGGGATAGTAGTAGTCATCCGACGGATACGAGTAATCGTCATTGTATGTCGGCTGATCATCGTAACTCGGCGCTTCTTCGACAAACATAGTGAACGGATATCTTATGCTCGATTCCTGATTGAGACTGTCTTTAAAATTGAAGACTATCGCAAATTCCTGTTCGCCGGTTTCTTCTCCGATGTTGATCGAAAAATCAACGTAATCGCTGTATCCCGACGGAATGGAACCGATCTCAAGCTTACCGTCGGTCATCGTCGCATTGCCTTCAATATCTATATTCATAAAATAAAGATTCGAACGGCTCTTGTTGTTGTAGCTAAACGAAATATATTCCTGTCCGTTCGCCTGAGTGTAATAACTGCTGTAAAAATTCGAGACTTCGATATTTATCGGCTGAACGATCTTGAGCGATATTGTTTCAACAAGCGAGTTGGATCTGTATTCGCCCGTTTTTTCTCCCGTTTTAACGTAATATTCATACTCGATCTGGAAGTTTAACGAGTATATTCCCGACTCCGTCGAAACTTTTGCGAAAAGAGGAATGGAAAGCGTATGTCTGTCGTTCTTTCCTATTTTGTCCATAAAGAACGAATAACCTGAATTTACGGGCGTGAACACTCCCGTGCTTGACGACGAATCAACAAGCGTGATACGGAGGTTTTCGACCGTAAGATCTTCGCTCGTGTTTAAAAGCGTAAATGTAAGATCAAATTCGCTGCCTGCGTATATAAGATCCGTATCCGTATCAAAGCTTTCGATTATAACCTTGGGAACTTTGTATACAGGCGTTGTATCTTCATCAACGGTTTTTTCGGGTACGTTGCTTACTATGTTTATTGTGCCTTGGTCAACATAGCTTTTACCCACGAGATCGCCGTATGAGAGGAATACCGTGAGCGGTACGTTTTGCCCCTGCGGAAAAACCGACGAAAGCGTCATGGAATATTCGACCGTGGCTGTTTTTTGACAATATACCGTGCCGATGTCTTTTTCGGGCGTTATCTCTCTTAATGTTATAAATTCGGCGTCGTAGCCGCCCAATGTTACTTTAACGTTTTCCGCATCAAGCACGCCGAGGTTTAACAGCGTTATCGTTAATTTAACGGTATCGCCGGGCTGTGCGTTTGAAGGCGACATCTTAAAGGAATCTACTATTATACGGGGCGACTGAGCCGTAAATTCGTCGGCTATCTTTTCAACAGCCGTAAAATATGCGCTCTTTGATGCGGAATAGCTCGTTGCAAAATCGTCAACAGCCGTCAGATCAAGCTTAAAGTTGTATATCTGCGGCGCGATATCTTCGCTCGTCTTCATTTTAACGGTAAAGCTTACCGATTCGTACGATGCGAGTTCTTCTATGTAAAAAGATTGGTCGGGATCGACGGGATCGACTGCGCCGTCAACAAAGCCCGAAAGCGTGGGTGTTACCGAATAAAGAGAAAACGCATTTGGGTTTTCTATCGTAAAAGTCAAGCTCGGCGCTTCACCTGCGGCATATTCAGAGGCGTTGAACTTCATGTTTTTTATAACAGGCTGCATTACGGCGTCACCGCGTGAAACGACTAACGATACGCTGCCGGAAAAAGAAAGTGTTTGTTGTGTAAATATATCTTTGTTTGATTTGCAGGTGATCGCAACGTCTATACTGTATTGTCCGTTCGCAGTCGGCGATGTTTGAACGGGAACGACTACCGTGTATTTCCCGTATACCGAAACCGAGCCGACGGGGATGATTCCGTACTGCGGATCTATTTTTATGTCGGACGATCCGGACGATATTTTTACAGATACGTCGGATGCGAAGCCGAAGCTCGTGTTTTCAAGCGCAAATTCGACTATCCCCGTCTGACCGGCTTTAATTGTCGGAATTGTTGATTGTGTTACGGATATTATCGGGTCCGAAAGTTCGGGTAAGCTTATTCCGGACTCCGCAAATGCGCCGACGGCGCAGGATATGCAAACGCATATCGTTGTTATGAGTGTTAGGATCTTTTTCATTTTCTGTTTTGCTCTCCTATCTTTTTATGAGTTTGGGTTTTGTTTTTGATTCGGAACATCGAGTTTTCTTACAGGCTCGATATTTTCCTCCGTTCGCTCGATCATGCCGTCTTTTATATGTACGACCTTGTCTGCGTAGACTGCAAGCTCCGGTTCGTGTGTGACGACGATCAGCGTTTGATTGTTTTTTCTTACAAGGTCAACGATCATGTTCATTACTTCAACGGTCGTCGCCGAGTCCAAGTTGCCGGTCGGTTCGTCCGCAAGTATTATCGGCGGATTTGAAACGAAAGCTCTTGCTATCGCAACTCTCTGCTGTTGACCGCCGCTCATCTGCGTCGGCTTATGCTTGATACGTTTTTCAAGACCGACCGAAGCAAGCATTTGCTTTGCTTTTTTGTCTCTTACCGACTGCTTTGTTCCGCTGAACATCAAAGGCATAGCCACGTTTTCCTGCGCTGTCATCGTCGGTAAAAGATTGTATGATTGAAAAACAAATCCGAGGTTTTTCTGTCTGAAAACGGCAAGCTTTCTCTCGCTCATTTTTTCAATATGCGTTCCGTTTAAAATTACGGAACCGGATGTCGGCTTTTCCAAACCTGCTATCATGTTTAACAATGTGGATTTACCGGATCCCGATGTTCCGACAAGAAAACATATCTCGCCTTTGTTTATTTCCAACGATACTCCTCCGAGCGCCGTTACCGATTCCGAACCGAGCCGATAGATCTTTTTGAGATCTTCGATTTTTATTACGGGTTGAATCTTACTCACCTCCCTGTTTATTGATGGTTTATATCCGTTAGACTGTTAAAAAAATAATATGTTCCCAAAAAAAGGATGGTTTTTTTAAAATTTCCCCCTTTTTTTCTTTGGTTTATTTTATGCCCGAGATAATGCCGTCAAGCGACTGCGTTATTATCGCCGAGCGTTTGATCGTGTCTGTCGGCGGCTGCAGATCCGGTACGCATATCGGCAGCATTCCCGCTGTGTTTGCCGCGATTATCCCGTTTTCGGAATCTTCAAACACGGCACAGTATTTCGCGTCGACCCCGGATTTTTTCGCCGCCGTTTCAAACAGTTCGGGGTCAGGCTTGCCGAGTGTGACCTCATCGCCGCACGTAAGACTGTCGAAAAATCCGATCAGCCCCGCTTTTGTTAAAAAACGAACGGCTCTTTGCCTTTCCGACGATGTCGCCACAACACACGGTATATTTTCGCCTTTCAAAAATTCAAGCAATTCGCGCGCTCCGGGTTTTGCGGGTATACCGTGCTCATTTGCAAAATCGTTTATAAGCTGCATTCTCAACGACCTGAATTTTTCCGTCGGACAATCTTTTCCGTATAGCTTAACAAGATACTGTCGTTCCGATTCTTCGTTCGTTCCGAGCAGCCCGAACCATTGTTCGACAGTCATTGTGTAGCCGAGTAATTTTGCGGTTTCTATCCATTTTTCTCGGTTTATCTTCTCGGAATCGAGAAGTAATCCGTCCATATCGAATATCGCAAGCTTTATTTGTCTGTTTTTGATCAACATTTTGATGTAAAGGTGCAGTACCTGCCATATTGACGGTCCGCACTAGACCTCCGTTTTGTTGTATTATAACCTGACGCCGCTGTCTCACACACCTAAGGCTGAGGGGCTAACGCTCTCTGCCGCAATCGTTTGCAAGTGTTACTCGATTTAAACACATAGTCGTGTTATTTGCGGTAAATTATTTCGATCTTGTTTTCACCGCCGGGAAAATTCAACAGCACAGTGTCTTTTTCACGCACATACGCCGTCTCTTTTCCGTTAACAAGTATCGTGGCGTCGCTTTTTAACCATATACGGCAAACGCAATTCATGTCCTCCGGAGCTTTTGCGGAAAACGAGAACATATCTTCATCGGAAATAAGCTGCTCTGTATATGCACTGCATGCGAGTATTTCCGTTTTGCTCGGTTTTGCCGCATCGAGATCGTAAAGCAGATGATATGAATTGGGTTCGGCTACGATAAATGTTTCGTATTCGAGATTTTCGCTGAGAAGATTTATAAAATTCCCGTTCAACGGCAGATTTTCGGTAAATTCCTCGTTCAGCGTTGCCAATATCTTGTATGGCCCTCGGTTTGCAGTAAAGTAACCTTGAGGTGTTATTTTAACGCCGCATTTTTCAGCCGCCGAAAAAACGATCTTTATCAACATTTGACAAAGCGCCGGGTCTTGAGCGCATTTTGCGGGGTTCGCATCCAGAACGGCAACGGCACCGTTTCCGACGTCATATATCCCGTAATTCGGCATTCGATATATGGTCGAGTTCTTTTTGCGCATGGCTTTTATTTTATTGTCTATCCCCAAAACGTCAAATAGGTGCCCCGCAGGCGACGAAAAAGAACATACGCTGTGCATCCACCATTCGTCGGTTTTGTTGAACGAATCACTGTCTTCACCCACATATATCAAAACTCCTCCGCTCCTTACCCACGAAGATATAACGTAATGGTAAGCCGGCGATAACGGTTTCATGAACTCGTAGCTCAAAACGATGATCTTGCAATCGTTCATGCCGTGGTCCATATTGGTCAGATTTTCAAGGATCATCGGTCTTAACGGCAAGCCGTTCATTAAAAGCGGCAAACAAAGCCCGTAAAAACACGAAAATTCAACGATCGAATCCGCATACGCAAAACTGTATCCGCTTCCGTCGGGATATTCACGTTGGAACATTGCAGTATCCGACATGAAAATTCCTATTGCATTGTCTTGCCCGTTCGGCGGCAATTGCTGCTGCTTCATCTTTTTTAAAGCGTCCATTACCGTCAATAAGATCGTCTTATACGTGTTCGGTACGGATTTGCCTCCGAGATGCCCTTCCTTTTTTTTGAATATCTTTTCCGGAAATCTGCATACTTCGTATTTTGATACTTGCGTTTGAAGCAACGATGCTATCAATGTTTTTTCGTAATTGCTGCGGTTTTCCGTCCAGTCTTGAACAGGCGTGTCTTCCGTCGGATTGTGTATGAATATCATTTCTTTTCCCGTGTTTGCCGCAAGCGCCTGCATTATTCCGTATTCGATGTACGCTGTTTCAAAAACAAGCTCTTTTCTCACGCCCTTGTATATCTTCGGCGTTTTTAACGTTTCGGGAAGTACTTGCGCCGCAAAACCGTCGATTTGCGGCCTCGTCGCAAGGTCTTTGCCGGGCGTTATTATATTCATTTGAGAATAGCTTATAAAACTGTTTAACACAGAGTAGATCTTTATTTGACAGTTGTATTTTTTACGTGCGTAATATTTAAGACGTGTGCTTATGTTAACTATGCATCGGCGCAAAAGATAGGCTTTCAGCTTTGATGCTTTGAACTGGGCGTCTTCCGAACTGTTCGGAGCTTGCCACGGATCCCCGTAATATATCTCCCACTCGGTCTTAAATGCGTCGCAGTATCCGCTTTTTGTGAAGAACACCGGTTCACGCAAAAATATTACGCGAACCCCCATATCTATAACTTTTTTAAGCTTTTCCGAAAGATAATCCGTAAAATCGAGAGTGGGAACCAAGTACGGTGACGATACTCCATGCAGAACATACGTGCCGTCTTCGGTCGTTTGTATTTCGTCGTAATGCTGCTTTCCGTCATACTTCCCGGCAAGATATTCCGAATGATCGCCCCACGAAAGATCCGTCATAAAATGAGCTGTGTATCCGTGAGCTACCCAGTCCTTTATCCTGTCTTCCGTCGTTTGGTCAAGTCCGTAAACTATAACGGCGTCCGTGCCGAGATCCGCTTCTTTTGAAAAAAAAGAATCAACTCTCAAATATGTTCTTTCGGGAACAGTGTTAAGATATCGCATACCTTAATCCCCTTCAAAAATTAACTTAACGCATATTGCCCCCGTTACTGAAAACGAAAGGCGCTTTTCATCGGGACCGACACTTTTCGCATTCATGCCCCCGATCAAATCGTATATTACGAGTATATCACTTCTTTTGTGACTTTTCAACCGAAAAAAGAATTGTTCATAAATTATTCATGCAATCGATACTCAAATGCACCAAAACACCATATCTGCGTTCCTTTGCTCTTGCTCTTGACAAAATTCCGTATTCGGTTTATAATGTACCGAACACGATATTCGTTTAATTCGTTAAAGAAGGTGCTTTATGAAAGGCGTTATTTTTGATCTCGACGGAACATTGCTCAATACCGTCCCCGATCTGTTGTTTTCGATGAATTTCTCCCTCGAAAAGCTCGGCAGACCGCTATTGACAGCTGTACAGTTGAAAAGCTTTATAGGCAACGGCGCACGTAATCTCGTTATTCGTGCCTTGGGCGGCAATGCGGACGAAGATACCGTATCGCAACTTGATGTTCTTTATAACAAAACGTATTCCGAAAATCTGACCGAACGTACCGAATATTACGACGGAGTTTACGACGTTCTCAAAAACCTCGCAATTAACGGAGTGAAGCTTGCCGTCCTTTCAAATAAACCCGATGCGCAGACAAAAACAATAATTCAACACTATTTTCCCGATATTCCGTTTTCCTGCGTTATGGGCAAAATCAACGGTGTGCCACTAAAACCCGACCCTTCTTCCGCGCTGATCGTCGCCGAAAAAATGAATGTTTTGCCGTCCGAAACGGTTTTTGTCGGAGATTCGCCCGAAGATTTCAAAACAGCAAAAAATGCCGGCATGAATTGTGTTTCCGTCCTGTGGGGCTACCGTGATCGTGAATCTTTTGCGGAACTTTCGCAGCGGTGCTTTGTTAACAACGCAGAGGAACTTCTTGCGGTATTGACAGCTCTTTGAACTTATAAAACAAAAAAATCCGAGAAAGAATCGACTTTCCCGGATTTTTAATTTTTATCATATCAAAAAAGTTTTTTAAGTCCGCCGAGCATATCTTTAACGTTGTTGACAGCGTCGGAATATTTTTCGGAGTTTAATTTCGCTTTTACAAGCTCTACCACGCTTTCTATCTTCTCGTCCGGCAGATCTTTGCCCGTAATCTCCTCAATAACTTTTATCGGCTCTTTTTGAAATCTCTCCAAAAGAGATTCGTCTTTTTTTAACATCTCGCAGATCTTTTCAACAGCCTTCGTTTCGGTTTGTTTGATATCCCTTTTGATTTTCTCCTTAAATTCGTTTATTTTACAGTTCGATACTGTCAGTTTGTTTTACAGAACAACATATTTCGAGATTTCCGTTTCTGCATCTCATCTCATCGATCATGTCTTTTTCCGTTTCCGCCGACTTTAAAACGATATCGTATTTCAGCTTGTAAAGACTTCCGAGCCCAGATGTTTTAACGGAAACAAGCTTTGCCGATTTGAGATGTTTTGCGAATATATCGTCGAACACGCCGTTGTAATCAAGATTTTCGGGAATGGTCACAGTTAGTATCTTTTCCGAAGATTTGCGTTTGTCCGAAAAGACCAACAAATTGAATACCATGTATGCGGCGCATAATATCACCGTAAAAAGTATTGCATACGCAATATATCCCATCCCCGCCAACAAGCCCGAAGCCATCGCAAGGAATATCGCCGATATCTCTTTTGCCGTACCGGGTGCGGAACGGAATCTTACAAGCGAAAACGCGCCCGCAACGGCAACGCCCGTGCCGATATTTCCGTTTACCGTCATTATAACAACACACACGGTTGCGGGCAGCAACGCAAGCGTTACCAAGAAACTTTTCGACGAACTTGTTTTGAACGCGAACACGGTAGCAAGTACCGCTCCGAGTATGAGTGAAATACCTACACAGACCAAAAAATCGCTCACTTCAATTACTTTTGTCGATGTCGAATCGAATATTCCGCTAAATTCCAATATGTTCATTTATTTTACCTCTGTTCGTTTTTTCATTCATTTGTTCTTTAAACGCAATGCCGTATTTCGAAAAACTCGTTTTGAATATCCCGTTGTCAGACAAAAACCTCGAAAGCCATATCGGCACCGCCGCTGCGGTCTTGATCTCCAAAAGATATGTGTCGGGCCGTAAAATAGGCGTTCCGTATGCTTCGCTGCAAAGAGATAAGTCTTTGTCTCGCCAAAGAATGTTTCCGTCAAACGTCATCCGAAACGTTCCGTCATCGTTCGCAAAAAAAGCTTCTCTGTCGTACGATATAAACATCGCAGGTTCAAGCTCACCGTAAAAAGACATAAATCTGTCTATTTCTTCGGTTATCTGCGTCCTTTTTGGCGGAGTGCCGCCGAAAACATAATCGAGAGCCTCGTCGCTCGTCATAGATACTCGGCGCTTGTAAACGACTTCGTTGTATTTTCGTTTCAGTTCAACAAATACCGTGTCGTCTCTTGACGCCGTTCCGTAGCTTCTCAGTCGCATTTTTTCTTTGAAATTCGGACGGTCGAGCGAATTTATTATCAGCCTTCTGTCCGGCGTATCGAAATATATGTTGCGTATCGAGCTTTTTCCGAACGCATCGGGGATCATATGCTGCTGCATCAACAGCCAAAGACGGTCTCGCTGCGCTTGCGTGATTATATATTTGATTTCATACCGTTCAAACGAATATGTATATCGTCTTCTCAATCGGCGAAAACTCCTCCTTGTTTGATATTTATTGCCGTGCTTTAACAAAAATTCCGTATCGGGCTTGATCCCCGATATCATATTGTGTTAAAATTATAGCATATCAAATTAAAATATACTTAAAAATACTTTTAGTTGTATCTGTCCCGAAACGACCTGCATTCCGAAAAATGAGACAGGCTTGAAAAAATAAGCCTGTCTCCTCTTGACATTTGAAAATTATTGTGCTATATTTACATTAAATTAAGGTCCGGTTTACTTGAGAACCTCGTAGAGCGCCGCAAGCAGCGTTCTTGTGGAATCGCATTTGTGTTCCCAATAGAACACTCCGCCGAAGTCGTTGTCAAGAACATACTGCGCTTTATGCTTCATCGATTCGGGATCGTCGTACGAAAGGAATGTATCGCCGTTAAACAACCACGGTGCTTTCGCTTCATCGTCCCAATAACGAACATAACCGTTTTTATTGATGTATTTGTCAACAAGAATATCGTAATCGGGACCGTATCCGAACGGTTTTGGAGATATCTGGAGAAGTCCGTGATTTCTGTCGGCAAGCCCCTCGGCTTTTCTGGAATACATAGCAGCACCGAGCAAAAGCTTCTCTTTGGGCACTCCGTAAGAGTGGAAAAGACGCAACGCCTGGTCGCAACTGTTTCTGAATACGTCGCCCGTGGACGAGAAAAGCTGTGTGTGATGACCGGCAAGAGCATGAAAACCGCATTTGAGGTCGTACGTCATAACATTGATGTAATCAAGATAATGCGATATCTTTTCAAGCTCGGTCGACTCCGCATAGTAAAGATCCGCGCCTGCCGCTATTGTAAGAAGATAATCGTTTCCGGCAGCATCGAGATGCTCTCTGAGCGTTTTAAGAAGCTCCGTAAAACGATATTTGTCTTCCGGACAGGTGTCTTGATTGTTGGACGGAACACAGGGATATTCCCAGTCGAGGTCAATGCCGTCGTAACCGAGTGTGGTCACGATCCTTACGGCCTCTTCGCCCATTTTATTCATATATTCTTTGTTTGCGCATACAGATGTGAAAGCGTTTGATTTTGCCTGAACGATCGAAAGAACGAATTTCAGATCGGGATTCCAGCTTTTGTATTTTGCGATATTTTCGTTTACACAGTGATCCGAAAGTATCGTTCCGTCAGGCTCCAACCTGCCGAAAGCAACGTTTACGTGAGTAAGCTTTTTTGCGTCATCTTCCGTAAAATCGTTTCGACTTAAATAAGCGATGAGTTTCTTTTTCATAATTAAACCGCCCTTAATGTATTTATTTGATAATTTATATTATCATAATCGGATCTTTTTGTCAAGCATTTTTTATTAAACAAAAAAACAAATCAGGAGGGTAATTCTATGAACAAAATGAAAGTCGGTATCCAGGTCTATTCGGTACGCGGCGAAGCCGAAAAAGATTTTTACGGTACCATGAAAAAATTAAAGGAAATGGGCTACGACGGTGTTGAACTTGCCGGTCTGTACGGTATCCCCGCAAAGGAGATTCGTCGTATTCTCGACGAGCTCGGTCTTGAATGCATATCCGCTCACGTTCCTTACAATGAGCTTGTTAACGACACTGCAGGTACGGTTGCCGCATACAACACGATAGGCGTTAAATTTATCGCACTTCCGTATATGGGCGAAAACGATCGTCCTACGTCCCCGAATTTTGATCAGGTCCTCGAAAATATTCGCAAGATAAGCGACGAATGCAAAAAATACGGCATAGTTCTTCTTTATCACAATCACGATTTCGAGTTCGAAAAAATGCCCGACGGAACGTATGCTCTCGATTATCTTTACAAAACAGCTGGCCTTGACGTTATCAAACCTGAGTTCGACACTTGTTGGATACACGTTGCCGGCGAAGACCCCGTTGAATATATCCATACCTACAAAGGCAATTGCCCCGTCGTTCATCTCAAAGACTATGTCGGCAAAAAGAGCAACAATATGTATGCCCTTATCGGCACGGATACAAAAGCCGAGGTTACCGAGGAATTTCGCTTCCGTCCCGTAGGTTACGGCGTTCAGGATTTTCCCTCGATCATCAAGGCTTCCGAAGAATGCGGAGCTGCATGGATCATTGTCGAACAAGACGATTCTTACGACACTCCCGTTATCGAGACCTCAAAGATGAGCAGAGAATATCTTAAATCGATCTACCGCTGATAAAATATATTATTTTGTATTCCGGTGCAGTAAAATGCATCGGAATATTTTTTTTCTTGTTTTCCGACAAAATATCACGATATGTGTTGACAATGAGTTGGATTTGTGATATAATACTCACGTAAACGAAACAAATCAAGGAATCAAACGATATGATGACTGTTAAAGAAAAATTCGAAATCCTTACGGAGGGCGCAAAATACGATGTGTCTTGCTCGTCTTCGGGTTCGTCGCGTGCGGCACGGCAGGGTATGGTAGGTCTTACAAATAAAGGCGGAGTGTGCCATTCGTTCACATCGGACGGACGTTGCATTTCGCTGCTTAAAGTGTTGATGACAAACAATTGTATTTACGACTGTAAATATTGCGTTAACAGAATGTCTGCCGATGTTCCGAGGGCAATGCTTACGCCGGAAGAGCTTTGCGAGATCGTGATTGGCTTTTACCGTCGAAATTACATCGAAGGTCTTTTCCTTTCGTCTGCGGTGTTCCGTGATCCGAATTATACCATGGAGCTTTTGCTTAAAACGGTTCGGCTGTTAAGAAATAAATACAGATTCAACGGCTATATCCATCTTAAAGCTATCCCTGCGGCTTGCCCCGAACTTATCGAACAAGCAGCGGAGCTTGTCGACAGAATGTCAATGAATATCGAACTTCCGACATCTTCCGGTTTGAAGCTTCTTGCGCCGCAAAAAAGCAAGGAAGCTATCACAACGCCCATGCGTCAGCTCGCAATGCTTTACGATGAGCAGCAAAACGCTCCCTCACGTTCGCGATCGCTTATCCCTGCCGGTCAAACAACTCAAATGATCGTCGGCGCAACTCCCGATCCCGACGGCGTTATTATTCGGCTTTCGGAGGGGCTTTATCGCAAATTCGCAATGAAAAGAGTTTACTATTCGGCGTATGTACCTCTCGGAGATCCGCAATTGCTCCCGTTGACCCCGCCGAACCTCCTTCGTGAAAACAGACTGTATCAAGCCGACTGGTTGCTGCGTTTTTACGGATTCGAAGCAGACGAACTCGTTCCCGTCAATTACAATCTTCCGTCGGACATCGACCCGAAAAGCGATTGGGCATTGCGTAATATGGATAAATTCCCCGTCGAGGTCAACGATGCACCTTACGAAACACTGCTTCGCGTTCCGGGTATCGGCGTAAAAAACGCTTGGCGTATTCGAGAAGCGAGAAAATATACGCAGCTTGATTACGACGATTTGAGACGTATGCGTGTCGTTCTGAAAAGAGCGAAAAATTTTATAACGGTCAAAGGCAAATTCTACGGCGGAAGCCTTAATCGGGATGTTATACACTCATTGCTCGTTCTTCCCGAATATGAAAAAGCTCCCGATGAACAGCTTCGCCTCTTTTCGGAAGAATTGCCGTCTCTTTCCGCTTCGAGGCAGACAAATCTTCTCTCGGAAGCATCGGCAGAATCTTTAACGGGAGAATTTTAATGTTACATTACACTTACGACGGCACGTTTGTCGGTTTTTTATCGGTCGTATTTTGTATTTACGAAACAAAACAGCCGCCCTCGAATATTTCGGCAGACGGAGCATATCAAACAGACCTTTTTGCCGAAACGGTATTCGTACCGTCCGACGACGGCAAAGCGGAACGTGTTGAAAAAGGCTTAACATCAAAAATAGGTCAGTTCGAATTTTCGAGAATAATAAATGCTTTTTGCTGCGATCGCGAAGACGAAAAAGATATGAAGATCTTTAGTTTTATACGTCTCGCACTTAAAGTCGGAAAGGCTGCCTGTGAAATGTATTCCCTTGCCACCGTTTGCGATTTTAACGCCCTTGTTCTTAAAGCAGATAAAGAGATACAACATATGCAGGGCTTTTTGCGCTTTCGAGCCGTCAACTGCGGCTTATTTGTTGCGGAATATGCGCCCGATAACGATATAACTTTGTTCTTAACACGTTACTTTTCGGCACGCAATGCAAACGATAAATTTATAATACGAGACGTCAACCGTGAAGTGTATGGCCTTTACAACGGCTCGGAGTGGACTGTCGTTTACGGAGATAACACGCTCAAAAACTTTTTCGAAGATCTTGTTTATACGGAAGACGAACTCATCTTTCGCGATATCTGGCAGCAATATTACGATACCGTCGCTGTTTCTTCAAGACGTAACGAACGGCTCCGCGCACAATATATGCCGAGAAGATATTGGAAATATCTGACGGAACTTTGCGTAAAAAATCAATAATTCAAAAACAGAAGTTCAGAGAATACAGCGTGAAAAAACACTGATTCAAAAATTGAAAACTCATCTGCTTTGTTCATAAGTTCATCTTAAAACGGGATCCCACCCGTTTTTGTTGCACAAGTGCGACACAGGTAAATTTCATTAATTACTTGTTCCGTTGTATGGTGACGGAATAAAGATTCGGAGGATATCGCGTGAAAAAACATTGATTCAAAAACGGAGATAACATCTTTTTCATTAAATATCAATTCCGCCGCAGAGCGGCGGAATAAAGCTTGTTATGCTAAATCAGTCTCGCGTGACGTTTTTTATCCATTTGTTTCCGCGAAGACGAATAAACGCTATTATCCATTTGAAGCACTGATCGATTCTCGTGCAAAGAAAAACAAGCGGCAAAGTGAATATCGGCGCCCACGAATCGAGATACCCCACAGCCGACAATATCGTTAGCGGAATAACAACGAGCCAACCGCATATCATGTCAACTTTAAAAACAAATCGGCTGTCTCCGGCTCCTCTGTTTATGCCCGTAAAACAAGCCATATGATAGCTTGTTCCCATTAACGATATCGCACCTATCGCAAGCAGCCGCATCGCAAGAGCTCTTGTTTCATCGGATATTTCCGTGTAAAGCGATATGGGTATGAAGCGCAGAACATACACCATTATCCCCATAAATATTCCGACCGCCGCAAAGATGATCTCTATCGTCCTTGCGTATTCTCTTGTCTTTTTAAAATCGTTAACGCCTACCGTTTTGCCGATTATAACACAGGCGCCGGCAGCCAATCCGTTCGCAAATATCAACCCCAACTGCATTACAACGTCCGTAATAGACACCGCAGCCATCATTTCAAGACCGAGCCTGCCTATTATGACTGCTTTAACGACCCCAACAAGACCCCACTGCACGTCGCCGAGAATTACCGGTATACCGTATTTGAAAAAGTCCTTCCACATCAATTTGTCGGCATAAAACAGATCTTTGGGGCGAATCGCTATTTTCTTTTGTACTTTAAAAAAGAACAGCATAACTATCAGCAGTTCCACCGCTCTTGCTATTACCGTCGCCAACGCAGCTCCGCGCACGCCCATCTCAGGTATACCGAATTTTCCGAATATCAATATGTAATTCCCGAAAAAATTCGTGAAAAATGAAACCGTAGATATCACAAACGTTATCTTTACTATTTCCACACATCTCAACATCGCTATAAACGTGTCCGACACGGCAAACAAAACATACGAAAAACAGGCTATTTTTATGTAGTCTGTAGCTTCGGAGAGTATTTCGGAATTGTTTGAGAAAAATTTAACAACATATGACGGGAATAAAAAAACAAGTATCGCCACCGAGCCTGCAAGCAGCACCGTTGTTATAAACGTAACGGAAAAGATCTGCTTTATCCTTTCGGTATTCTTTTTGCCCCAATATTGAGATATCAACAGCGCGGCGCCGCCCGATATACCTCTTACGAAAAACGTGAAAAAAACGGTGACTTGGTTCGCCTGCGATACGGCAGATAACGAAACATCTCCGAGCGACCCGACCATAACGTTGTCCAACATTACCACCGCAAGCGAAATAAGTTGTTGCAATGCCACCGGAAGCGATATTACAAGCAGCGTTTTGTAGAATGCTTTGTCTTTTGTTAATATGCTCATTTTCTCTGTCCTTTTTATCTTGTTTTTAACAAATATCGGTACGGCGTCAGCCGTATCATGACCGAAATATCCTGTTTCTTACAAAATCGGGTATAAATGTGCGTCTGCGTGGAAAGATAACTAAAGAAAGATATTTTTGTTTAAAACAAAAATATTTATACCTTTAGATTGCCGTCTAAGCATCGAACTTATCTTCAATCACAAAGAAAGGAACCTGCCAAAATGCAGTTATCTCAAAAAGAAAAAGATCTTCTTAAGGATATTAAAGACCAGGAACAGCTTTGTATCGACAGATACACCAAACATTCCGCTGTCGCAAACGATCAACAGCTCAAAACTCTTTTCGATTCGATAGCTCAAACCGAACGCGAGCATCTTAATACCGTCAATCAAATCGAAAACGGAGCCTGTCCGTCCGTTAATTCTCAATCAGGGCAGCTGCCCTCATTTTCCGCAACATATACCGTGGCGCAAACGCCGCAAAAACGCTCCGATTGCTATCTTTGCACCGATGCGCTTTCGGGAGAAAAACACGTCTCTCATCTTTACGATACGTGCATTTTCGAGTTTACGGACGAATGCCTGCGCAATGTGTTGAACCATATCCAAAAAGAAGAACAGCAGCACGGCAAAATGATCTATGACTATATGAAAACAAATTCCATGTATTGAATATCCGATTTTTCGATGTATTATAACATCAATCGTGTTGAAAAGTCAATACCGAAAATGATATTTTGCAAATAATCGTTTTGCTCTTTTGCCGTAAACGCAAAACGATACGATGATCTTCTTTTATGCCGCTTTCGAACTGCTTTTCGTATAAGCACCGATAGCGGCATAATTATTAAAACACGATCGTACATAATATGTTTAACATCTCTCTTGAGGATATCGTAAATAATGCAATATCCGTCAAACAACTCCTCAAAAATTCAAAAGTCACGCTTTTTATTTGGTTTACGATAAAAATTTGTGACGAATATCTATTGACATTCAAAGAAATTTGTTGTATACTGTAATCAATAAAACTATTTATAAAAATAAAAGGGAGATATTTATTATGGCATTCTGTTCAAAATGCGGCGCTCAAATCGGCGAAAACCAGTCTTTTTGCTCTACTTGCGGAACACCCGTTTCCGGATTCGACAACACAGCGACCGTTGTTGTCAAAAACGATCCGTATGACCATACCGCAAGATTCGATCCTCAGGATATTTCGGAAAACAAAGTTATTGCTATGCTCCCGTATCTGATGGGCGTGATCGGCGTTATAGCCGCTTCTTTGATTGCAAAAGGCGAGTCTGCGTACGTCGCTTTTCATATCAGACAGGGGCTTAAACTCAGCATCGTTTCTATTTTGCTTAGTTTAATTGCCGTCGTTTTGTGTATTACGATAATCGTTCCGATCGCTGCTGCTATTATGGAGATTATAGTTGTTGTTCTTCAGATTATCGCTTTCTTCCAAGTCTGCGGCGGAAAAGCCAAAGAACCTGCGATAATCAGAGACCTCGGTTTCTTAAAATAAGATACTTTAGGCAAGATGTCCACGTCTTCTAAGGTTACGTTACAGCGTCCGCCTTAGAAAAATCGAAAACAGGATTTGCGTTCGAGATGATTTTGTTGCGTAAGTAAAAATAAGATACGTCTCACTATCGTAGGGGGATAACATAACCGCTCCCTAAGCGATAGTTCGTTCAGGTCTTACCGAACGCGGAAACCGAATATATTTTATATGTCTGCGCAGTTCGGCAGGGTAAAGCACATCGGCCTCCTAAGAGGCGGTTCATTCAGCTCTTACCGAACGCGGAAATATATATCTGCATATCTCTACAGGGTAAAACCCCGCCTCTTGCGGTTGGTTTGTACACGTGGGCTTTGATTCCCGTCGAATACTTGTGGACAGCTACGTTAGCCTTGCCATGTAAAATAAACGGCAAGCCCCTTATTTAAAATGACTATCCTCTGCTTTTTAAAGGCAGAGGATCTCTTTTGTTTGAATTATTGGTTAAAATAACCAATAAATATATGTAAGTTATGGTAATTTCCTGTTCAGTATTGACAAAGCCCCGCCGAGTTTGTTATAATAAGGCGAACATGAGAGGTCGTCTTATTAGTGTACGGACATGAGAGGTCACCTTATTCGCAAGAGCCGCGAGTGGGAGCCACAAGTGGCTGCATTATTATTTGACCTTAAGTGTTAAAAACTCATTGGAGGAACACAAATGAACACCAAAACACTCAAAGGCATTTTTTCCGTGATCTTAACTGTATGCCTTGCCGTATCTTCGCTTGTGCTGCCCGTATTTGCGGAAAGTGAAAATGAAAATACGGAAAACGGAAACGAATCTGTGTCGACGACAGCCAAATTTGTCATCGACTGCAAAGTTACCGGTAACGGAACGGTTGTTGTACCAAACGAAGCCGCTGCAGGCGAAATGGTTACAATGACCATATCTCCCGATTCCGGATGGAAATTAAGCTTTGTTAAATCCGACCATGACGCATTTGCATTGACAGACAAAAACACATTCATCATGCCCAACAAAAACATAACGATCAACGTTGAGTTCGTAGAGGACAAGCCCGTTCAATATCAGATCTGGACGAGTGCAGGCAACGGCGGAAAAATATATCCGTCCGTCGTCTCCGTAAATGAGGGCGAAAATCAGATATTTTTCATTATTCCCGAAGACGGCTACAAAATAAAGGAGCTTTATGTCGACAATGTAGCGGTCGGAAATTTGGGAATATATATCTTCGAGAACGTAAGGTCTTTTCACTCTATCCGCGCCGAATTTGAAAAAATACCCGAAGAGACAAAAACATTTACCGTAAGATTCTTCGATTGGGACGGTACGGCCCTTTCCGTTCAAACAGTCGCCGACGGTGCTTGCGCAACCGAACCGAAAGCTCCGTCCCGTGACGGATATGTTTTTACAGGTTGGAACACAAGCTTTGCAAACGTCCAAAAGGATCTCGATATTTCAGCCGTTTATGAAAAAGAGCCGGAGACCGTAACAACGATCGAAAAACTTTACGTTTACACCTCCGGAAACGAAGCGTCCGCATCCGATATTTATTTGGATACACTTAAGATCGGTACGAGCGTTGAATTGAAAGTTAGATCTTATCCCGAAAAAGAGTTGAAAAACGTTTCGTTCACATCTTCGGATAGCTCCGTTGCAATCGTGTCCTCGTCGGGAAAAGTTACCGTCGTAGGCTACGGCAGCGCTACGATAACCGTGAGCTGCGAGAGCAAAACGGCAAGATACGCCGTGATATCGCTTCGTGATCTTGTTGTCGAAAATCCCGATACTTGCGATGATTGACGTTGTTTAACAACAATAGACCGATTCGGTTTCGGCAAAAAACGATAAAGACGTGGATCTGTTCTTTTACAGGTTCACGTCTTTTCATCATTATTTAAACATATCGTAAATGTCTCGTTTGTGCATATCGTATTTTGCTGCGAGGATCTTTGCCGCTTCGGATTTTGTTTGTCCGCTCTTGGTTAACTCCGAAAATTCTGTTTCAAGCTCGTCTTTTGATACGATTTGCGGCTTTTCGGGCACTGCGCCCTCGACGATTATGACAAATTCACCTAAAATATTTTTTGTTTTGTACATTTCGACCGCTTCCGAAAGCGTCGTCGGTATGGCTTCCTCGTATATTTTCGATATTTCACGAACAAGAGTGATCTTTCTGTCACCCAAATATTCCAGCATATCCGTAAGTGTTCCCAACAATTTGTGCGGCGCTTCGTAAAAAACGAGAGTGTGCGTATCGTTTTTTAACGACAAAAGATGCTCTCTTCTGCTGTTTTTCGCCGTCGAAAGAAAGCCCTCAAACGCAAAACGTTTCGTCGAAAGTCCGCTCATTGCCAATGCGCAAACAAAAGCACTCGGACCCGGTATCGCGCTTACAACAAATCCCTCTTCCAGGCATTGCTTTACTATCATTTCGCCCGGGTCGGATATCGCAGGCATTCCCGCATCGGATACGAGCGCGCATACCTCTCCCTGCCTCAGTCTTTCGAGGATAACTTCCCCTCGCTGACGAATGTTATGTTCGTAATAGCTTATAAGCGGCTTTTTTATTCCGAAATACGCAAGCAATTTGCCTGAAACACGTGTGTCCTCGGCTGCGACAAAATCCGCATTTTTTATCGTTTCCAATGCTCTCGGCGAAATATCGTTAAGATTGCCTATGGGCGTCGCGACCAGATAAAGCGATACTTTTCGTTTCGGTTCCATAATTACGGTCTATCCTTTCTTAATTGCTTTCGATCAAACGCAGAATTACGCGGAAAATCTATATTCTGCCGTATATTCTGTTGATTTCTTCCGTGTATTCTCCGTTTTTATCGTATATGTCGAGCGTCGGTTCGCATACAAGACCGGGCCTGCCTTGTTTTATTCCTTCGATAAGAAAAAGTTCGGGCTTTTTTTGCGATCTCGTGCAAACAAATCTCAGCCTCTTCGGCTCGATCTTTTTTTCTCGCATCTCACACATCGCATCGGCGAGCCTTTCGGGCTTGTTTATCATACAAAAACGCCCTCCGTTTTTCAAAAGCACGTTTGCCGCTTTTACGGTATCTTTAAGCGTGCACGTCAATTCCGTTCTTGCCGCCGCACGTGCGCCTGCGCTTACAAGCCCGGAGTTTTGAGGCATATACGGAGGATTTACCGTAACAAGATCAAAATATCCGTAGGGGAATGTTTCGTCAGGGGTCGTATTTGTTATGTCTCGCAAATAAAAAGATATTTTATCCGTAAGCTTGTTGAACTCTATAGTCATTTTCGCCAGCGTATAAGGAGTTTCGGCTATTTCATATCCGCGTATTTCTTTACAACATTTGTGTGTTGACAACAATACCGGTATAACGCCGTTCCCGGTACACAGATCTGCAGCGGTCGCAAATTTCTTTTCTCCCGCAAACCATGCAAGCAGAACAGCGTCTGTTCCGAAACAAAATCCATCGTCGTCCTGATAAATTTTATATCCGTTGACGCACAGATCATCGAGACGTATTGACATGATCGGATCCTTTCTTCAACATTCGGATAAATATAAAAGCGGCTTATCCGAGATTGATAACAGCCTCTGAAAACCGCTTTTATATTCTTGTTTATTGATTAGTCCTCTTTTTCTGTCGGAGCGCCTACGGGGCAAACGGATTTGCAAGCACCGCAGTCTATGCAAAGTTCGGGATCAATAACAAATTTGCCTTCACCCTCGGATATTGCGTCTACAGGACATTCAGCCTGGCAAGCACCGCAGGAGATGCATTCATCTGTGATCATATGAGCCATAAAAAATACCTCCTTGATTTAGTAATTGTATTTTAGCATATTTCAATTGCTTTTGCAATAGGTTTTTAAAAATTTTATAAAATATTGCTTTTATTCACTGTCTGCCATAGCCGCAAGATCGGCATTATTATCGTCTGCAACGGTCTTTTTCAGTATTTTTATATCTTTTGCCTTGTACGTGCGCAGATCATTGCCGTGCTTTGTTTCGATATTAACTTTTACGACTTCCGTCAAAACGTTCACTTCCGTTACTTGTCCGTGTCCGTCCGGCGTTTTAACATAATATCCCACTCTCGGCATGGTTTCGTATGCTTCTTCGTAAAGCGGTTCTTCAAAGTTTAAACAACATATCAGCTTGCCGCACGTGCCGGATATTTTCTGCGGATTTGTGGAAAGCGACTGATCTTTCGCCATTTTAACGGAAACAGGCGTAAACTCGCTTAAAAAGCTTGCACAACATACTTTTCTGCCGCAAATACCCAGACCTCCGACCATTCTCGTTTCGTCTCTTACACCTATCTGACGAAGCTCGATCCTTGTTTTGAACACCGCCGCAAGATCTTTTACAAGTTCACGGAAATCGACCCTGCCGTCAGCTACGAAGAAAAAGATTATTTTATTGTTGTCAAACGTGTACTCAACATCGACAAGGTTCATGTCAAGCCCGTTTTTTTGTATTTTTTCTTCGCATATCTTAAATGCCGCCTTTTCTTTTTCACGGTTTTGGATATCTGCTTTTATGTCATCTTCCGTTGCGATTCGTATAACAGGGGAGAGCGGCGTGAATTTTTCCTGCAATTCGGTCATTTTGTTCTCGATCACGACCGTTCCGATCTCCTGTCCGCGCACGGTTTCGACTATAACTCTTTGCCCGTTGTGAAGCAACAATCCGCACGGGGAAAAATAATATATCTTGCCTACGCTTTTAAATCGTATACCGACTATCTCAACAAGTTCCATTTATATATACCTTAGCTTTCGATCTGCCGAAAGCGTCCTTTCCTGACGTCGTAATATTATAGCTCTTTTAAGTGTGTTTGAAGCATTCGGAATAACATTCCGAAACTATCAGAGTTGAAAAAAGAGACGTGTTTACATTAAATTTCATTTTCTCGTTCATTTCATCGAGCTTTGTGTATATCGCAACAAGCTTTTTTTGCCCCAACGCAAGCACTCTCGCGTTAAGCCCGAAATTATTTCCGGTGCTTGCGCCTCTTAAATGCACTGCGAAAAATTCTCGCAGCTCTTTTACAAATTCCGCAAGATCTTCTCTTTTTTTGAACGTTGCGGCGTCGAACATCTGCCTTGGTTCATTTTTTGCCAATGCTGAAGCAAACATATCGCATCTGCGGTAAAGTTCCGTTTTTTCTTCTGATAAAAAGTCCCGTGCAGCACCTATATAACCGCCCGAAAATGCAACGGCTGCGGCTTTCTTTTCTTCGGATACGGCGGAAAATTCCTGCCTTTGCAAATACCTCGTAAGATCCTTCTCGTTTATCGGCTCCATGGAAAGTATCTCGCATCTTGACCGCAACGTTTGCAGCAGCGCAGCCGAATTTTCCGTGATAAATATAAATACGGCATATGCCGGCGGTTCTTCAACTATTTTTAGCAGCGTATTTTGACATATAACGGAAAGCTTTTCCGCCTTGTCGAATACAAAGACCCGATGCTCTGCCTCATTCGGCAAATAAAGAGCATCTTTTAACGTTTCACGCAAATCCTTTACCTTTATGTCCGTGCCGCAATATGTTATATCAACATGATTCCCCGAAAGAAATTTTTTACATTGCGAACATTTCATGCACGGTTTGCCGCCGTTATCGTCCTCACATACCAAAGCTGCCGTTAAAAGCCGTGCAAGAGTGTGCTTTCCCGACCCTTTCGGTCCGCTTATTATATATGCGTGAAACGGGCGCTGCAGCGTTTTTTTTATTCCGTCGTTTCCTATCAATTCGTCAAGCTTCATATGACCTTCACTTTATCCGTGTTATGGCTTTTAAGATATTCTGTCGTTTCTTTCGTTATTTTTTCACCGGGAAACAATATCGGCACTCCAGGAGGATACGGAATGACCGCTTCCGCAGCGATGCAGTCGATTGCATCGATAATTGTTGCCTCTTTTTTTTCGCTCCAAAAAGCGGTTTTGGGCGTGCAGACAAATTCTGTTTTCGGAAATGCGATGTCCCTGCTTTTCGGCGGCTTCGGATCGATCTGTTTTAACGCTTTTTCCAAACACGCAAATTCTTCCTCGCTGTTAAACGGAGAAAACATAAAAACTATGCAGTTGCCGGAGCACATTTCGGGGATCAAGCCTTGTTGTTGCAGTTTTTTATCCGTATCTTCGGCGTCGTTTGTCGCAATGCAAAGCCGCAACGGGTCGTGTATTTGGGACGTGACAACGGTGACCCCGTATTTTTGCAGTTCGTCTTTTAATTTCTGCGTTCTTTGCTTCGTTTCTTTGAATTTAACACCGTTTTCTTTACACCATTCGCGCGCAAAGTCCAAGGACGCAAGGATCGGAAACGATGGACTTGTTGAACCGAAAGCCAACATTCTCGAACATACGTCGCTTCTTTTAACATCGATGTTAAAATGTAAAAACGCTCCGCCCGTAAGCACCGGCAACGTTTTATGCGCCGAATCGATTATAATATCCGCACAATGGCTCACATCGTTGTCTTCGACAAATTTGAGATGTGCGCCGTGCGAGTTGTCCGCAATAAGTGTAACACCGTGCGCTTTACAGACCGCTTTTATTTTTTTGCAGTCGGCGCAAAGCCCGTAATAATTCGTAGATGTTAAAAAAACAGCGGCAATGTCCGTATCGTTTGTTAACATATTCTCGATCTGTTCCGATTCTACAGGTAAAACCACGCCTGTTTGCCGATCGAAATTGTTGTAAACAAAAACGGGCACTAAATCAAGCAGCATTGCGGCGTTGAATGCCGAAATATGAATATTTCTTTCAAACAACACTTTTTTACCTGCAAAAAAAGACAGTGCGGTCTGATTACACAACGTTGCCCCTCCGGCGCAGAATATCGTTTGTTTAACACCGAACGCGCATGCCGCGAGCTTTTCGGCTTCGAGCAGGCTTTCTTGCGGGAAGTACAAGTTGTCCGTTGCGTCAACTTCAGTAACATCATATTTCATTATCGGATCGAATCCGAGGTCCGCTTTGCCTTTATGTCCGGGCATATGAAAACGGCAAACGCTCGGATTTTCCGCATATTTTTTTATCTTTTCGTATAATGGTGCGCTCATATTTTCATTAAAGATCTTCGTTTATGCGGCGTTAGATCGAAACATCTTCACGTCGATCATATAAATTTGCTTACGACGGTCATTATCGGGTTCGCTGAAAAAAAGCCGACAATAAACAGCACTGTACCGATTATGATATACAGTGCTATTTGTTTTTTCGTTAAAGGCTTTTTTTGCGGAACGTATTTGTAATTCCGTTGTCGTTTAAATATCATTATCTGTCTTCATCGGTAAGTCTGTCGACTCTCGATCGTCTTTTCTTAGGTTCTTTTGTGTCTTCCGCAGTATTGTTTGCGGTATCGTTTACGGATGCTATCGTATCGCCTAAAGACATTTGTATCTTACCCGACCAAATTATCTTTCGCGGACATTTTTCAACACAGGCTCCGCAATTTACGCATTTTGCATAGTCGATTTTCGCCACGCTGTCTGTCAATGTGATTGCGTCGGACGGACATACTTTTGCGCAAAGGCCGCAGCCGATACAGCCGACCTTGCAAAGGCTTCGTACCGTAGAGCCTTTATCGTGTGAACGACAGCCTATCCATATCTCCGTGTCGAACGGGATAAGCTCTATGAGATGTTGAGGACAAGCCGATACGCAAATACCGCAGGCGCGACATTTTTCGTATTCAACAACCGCAACACCGTTTTCGACCTTTATTGCTCCGAACGGACAGGCACGCATGCACGAACCAAGTCCGATGCAGCCGTAAGGACATTCTTTGGGACCGTTTCCGAGTTTCGCGACCGAAAGGCAGTCTTCAAGTCCTATATAATTATATTTTTTGCTCGCAAGACTTGATGTGCCGCTGCAAAGCACCTGAGCACGCATTCTTATCGGCTTTTGCGCTTCAGCGCCCATGATTTTCGCGACTTCTTTCGCAACTCCGTCTCCGCCGACGGGACACTTGTTTGTCGGAGCTTTTCCGGAAACAACAGCCTCCGCATACGCTCCGCAGCCCGCAAAACCGCAGCCGCCGCAGTTGGCGCCGGGAAGCTGCTCCGTTATAAGATCAATGCGCTCGTCTTTTTTTACGTACAGAAATTTGCTTGCCATCGCAATCAGAAAACCGAGGAAAAGCCCGAAAACAGCCATTATCAAAACAGTTATGAAGATCTGCAAAATATCCATTTGAATTATGTCCTCCGTTCTTGATCAAATTTTTCGATATGGACTTTGCGAATTAAACAGTGAACGTTTCTCACTTGTTTTAACACTGCCCTCAAAAAGGAAGTTTAAGCCCCTGAAAGCCCATAAACGAAATGCTCAACAATGCCGCCGCTATGAGAACTATTGGGAAACCTCTAAACGGCTTCGGTATATCGGAATATGCGATCCTTTCGCGTATCGCCGAAAGCAGAAGTATCGCCACAAGGAAACCGACGCCTGCGGAAAATCCGTATACGACGGATGTTATAAAATCGTAGTCGTTTGTTATGTTCAAAAGCGTTACACCCAATACCGCGCAATTCGTTGTGATCAGCGGAAGATATATGCCGAGCGCCGAATACAGCGACGGTATGCTTTTTTGTAAGAACATCTCGATTATTTGCACAAGCGTTGCAATGATCGCTATGAACGCTATCGTTTGCAGGTATTCAAGATCAAACGGCTTTAAAATAAATTCGTTAAAAAGCCATGTCATCGCCGAGGCGAAAGTCATCGTAAAAACTACCGCCATGCCCATTCCGAGAGCGGTTTCACTTTTTTTCGACACACCCAAAAACGGACAGCAGCCGTAAAATTTTACGAGAACAAAGTTTTCTATCAGTATCGCATTTATCGATACAACGAGGAGATTTAACATTTATTTGTTCCTCCCTTCGTTTTTTTGCATTATAAATTGAACAAGTGCGATAAGAAATCCGAGGACCAGAAAACCTCCTGCCGGAAGGACGATTATTATTGCAGGCGAAAATTTGTCGCCCATAATATTTATGCCCAATATCGTTCCGTTACCGATAAGCTCGCGTATGGCGGAAATGATCGTAAGCGCAAGTGTAAAACCTATGCCGCAGGCAAATCCGTCAACAGCGGAGGGGAGGGGGGTATTTTTCGACGCAAATGCTTCCGCTCTTGCGAGAATTATACAGTTTACAACGATCAGCGGAATAAACAGACCGAGTGACTTTGAAAGATCCGGCAAAAATGCGTTTATAAGCATTTCGACCGCCGAAACAAAACCGGCGATTATTACGATGTACGACGCGATCCTGATCTTGTTCGGTATGAATTTTCTGAGTACCGATATAAAAAAGTTGGAACAAATCAGCACAAATGTCGCCGAAAGCCCCATGCCTATTCCGTTTGATACGGATGTCGTTACCGCAAGGGTGGGACACATTCCGAGAAGCTGGATAAATGTGGGATTTTTTGTTATGATCCCGTCTTTTAATATCTGAAGATAAGAGATTTTGTCTTTTTGAGCCATAATATCATAAACCTCCTTCATCCGAAAGGTACGTTATCGCTTCAAGCGCCTTTGTTACTCCTTCGATGACGGCATTCGACGTTATCGAGGCTCCCGTTATTGCCGATACGGAATTTATCGAATTTGTGGAAACATTTGTCAACTGAGAAACAATGGACCCATTCGATATTATGCGCTCGCCTACGCCGGGCGTTTCCGAATGCGAAATTATTTTTACACCCGTAACGATACCGTCTGTCGATATCCCGACTATCATATTTATCTTACCGCCGAAACCGTCACAGTTTATCGTAACACAGTATCCTACGGTATTTCCGCTTTGAGTCGCTTCGAATATCTCTTCCACGTATTTTGCTATATTGTCGGGAAGTTTGGCATCTGTTTGCTCAAACATATCCGCATCCGCAAACAGAGCCGCTCTCGCTTCGTCGCTCGCCTTTTTGTTGTTTTCGGCAATACGGTCTTTTGTCAATCCGTTAACTACCGCAAGCATCAAAACAACTGCCGCGATTATTATCATCAGTTTGAACGATAATGTTTGTATTTCGCTTGTCTGAGACGGATTTTTGTTCTTTTTTGCATGAACGTGTTCTTCGCGAACGTGTTCCGGGGCGGAATTATCTGTATTATTTAGAAATATCACTGTATCCGCCTCCTATCCCGAAACGTCTCGGTTTTGTTATTTTATCTATCGGTACGGCAAGCACGTTCATTATCAGTATCGAATAACTTACGCCTTCGTTGTATCCGCTGTAATATCTCAAAAAAACAGTGATCAAGCCGCAGCCCAACCCGAACAACAGCTTGCCCTTCGCCGTTACGGGCGACGTTGAATAATCCGTCGCCATAAAAAACGCTCCGAGCAAAAGTCCGCCGCCCAAAAGTTCGTATGTCATAAACTGCAGATCAAAATGACCGCCTGTGAGCGGAAAAACGAACGTTATCAATGCTACAGTTCCCAAATATGCAAACGGGATATGCCATGATATAACGCCTCTCAAAAGCAAATAAATGCCTCCGAGTATAATAACAGCCGAACAAACTTCTCCCAAACAGCCGCCCGTGTTGCCTATTAACACGTCTATTATGCTTGCGTCTGGCAATACGCCGTTCTTAAGAGAAGCAAGCGGCGTTGCGGTCGTTATCGTGTCTATGTATTCGGGTAGATCCGCACCGTTTGTGAATATAGGGTCGTATAAAACAGGTAAAGCAGGTGAGATGAACGGTTTTACAAACGTGGTCATCAATGTCGGCCACGAAAACAAAAACGCTCTTGCCGCAAGAGCCGGGTTCGCAAAATTTTTACCCAGTCCTCCGAACAGCATTTTTACGACCACTATCGCAAACAACGCACCTATGACCGCCATCCAATACGGTGCCGTTACGGGAAGATTAAACGAAAGCAACATACCCGTAACTATTGCGGAAAGGTCTCCGACCGTGTTGTTTTTCTTAACAATGTAATTATAAAGCGTTTCAAACGAGACACACGCACCAACGCAAACAGCCGTTAACACAAGTGCTCTCCAACCGAAAAAAACTACCGACATTGCCGAGATCGGGAGCATTGCGATTATAACATCAAGCATGATCTTGCTCGTTGTTCTTTCCGACCTGTAGTGCGGCGATGACGTTACAAGCAATCTTTTAGCCATATTGAGCTCCATTCCGCCGCCATGGTAGCGGCATAAACAGTTAATGAATACAGATGAACTTTCGATTTTCGGATCATTGAATTTTCACGCTATGCCTTTGGGATTATTCAAATAGTTGATAAAATTCGCCTTGTCGCGGTGCGACAAACGCGGTGCGACAAAAACGGGTCGGGTCCCGTTTTTAAGGTGAATTTATGCGTGAAACAGATGAACTTTCGATTTTCGAATCATTGAATTTTCACGCTATGCCTTTTGTCTGAGTAAAATCTTGGGAAACTCGTCTGTAAAGTTTGACCTATTTACACTAATTTTTCGGAATATTTCCTTTTGCCATTCGCATTGCCTGAACCAAATGCAACTTTCCGGGACATATATACGAACAACAACCGCATTCTATACAGTCCGACACGTTCAGTTTTTTGCATTCGCTAAATTCGCCGGACAATGCGTGTTGATAAATATAAGTCGGCATAAGGCGCATGGGACATACGTCTATGCATTTGCCGCAGCGTATGCAAACAGGCTCGGTTTCAAAACTTTCTTCCTCTCCGCAAAACGCAAGAAGTGCGGATGTGTTTTTTATTACCGGAGTTTCTATCGAGTGCTGAGCGGTGCCCATCATCGGTCCTCCGGAAATGATTTTATACGGATTATCCGTAAATCCGTCACAGTGTTCAAACAAAGCGTAGTATGGCGTGCCGATCCTCACAAGCAGGTTTTTCGGGCTTCTTACCGCCGAGCCTGAAACAGTGCAAACTCGCTTGATCAGCGGTCTGCCTTTTGTTACATACCTGTAAAGCGTCGCACACGTATCAACGTTAAACACCGCACAGCCTATATCCATCGGCAGCTTTCCCGGCGGGATCTCTCTGCCGGTGATCGCCTTGATAAGCTGCTTTTCTCCGCCTTGCGGATATTTTGTCGGAAGCTCGCAGACCGTTATATCCGAATCCTCCGCTGCGTGTGACATCGTTGCGAGCGCGTCGGGCTTGTTTGACTCAATCGCTATTATCGCACTGTCTTTGTTTAAGCATTTCATTATCAGCTTAACACCGTTGATTATCGTTCTCGGATATTCCACCATAGCTCGGTGATCCGCTGTTATAAACGGTTCGCATTCGGCACCGTTTATGATTATCGTCTCGATTTTTTTATCAAGCGCGGTCTTAAGCTTTACGTGCAACGGGAAAGCAGCTCCGCCCATTCCGACCGTGCCCGATTCTCGTGCGTACCTGATTATGTCGGAAGCCGTAAGATCATCGAGATCGTCTTCGTACGGCTCCATGGATTCGTACGGTACGTCAAGACCGTCATTTTCGATAAGCATCGTTGCCTGCCGCGTTCCGGACGGATGCCAATGCTGCACGATACACTTGAACTTTCCCGAAACGGGCGAGTGTATCGGACATGACATCGTTGCGGTATTATCTGCTATTACTTGTCCCATTTTAACATAGTCTCCGGGCTTTACCGTCGGTATGCATGGAACGCCGATATGTTGCGAGAGCGGAATATACATTTCCTCTGTCGGCGGAAGGACTTCTATCGGACTTGCATATGTTCTCTCTTTGTTGTAGTCGGGATGGATACCTCCCTTGAATGTAAAAGCCAAAAAAATACCTCCGATCTTGATATGATTTTTAAATATCGTTTATCGTTTTTTGATTTAACGATTTATTCCGTAACGATCTCTCTGCATATCATCTCAACGGCTTGCGGAAGAATGATATGCTCCGCTTGCTCCATTATCCGTTGCTGAAGCGTTTCCGGCGTGTCTTGCGGATATACTTCAACGGCTTTTTGCATAAGTATCTTGCCGTGGTCGTATTCTCCGTCAACAAGATGGACCGTAGCTCCGCTTACTTTAACACCGTATTCGAGAGCCGCTTTATGTACTTTTAAACCGTAAAAACCTTTTCCGCAAAAAGAAGGTATAAGCGACGGATGAACATTGATTATCCTGTCTTTGTATTCTTCACATAAACTTCCGGAAAGCTTCGACAAAAATCCCGCAAGAACGATCACGCGAATACCGTACATATGCAAATATTTTCTTATCTCGTCTCCGAACGCCTCGGTGTCGTCTCCGTACACAGCTTTTTCAACGACAAAATTCGGTATGTTCGCTTTTTTTGCGCGTTCAAGAGCGAAAACATCATGTTTGCTTGAGATCACTGCCGATATATGTCCGTTTTTTATTATACCGCTTTTCTCTGCGTCTATAAGCGCCTGTAAGTTCGTTCCTCCGCCGGACACAAGCACGGCTATCGGTATCTTTGTCATTACAAGACCTCCGAAATGTCTATTTTATTGTTATTTCTTTGCTGCCCTTTACGGCACGTCCGATTATGTACGCATTCTCTCCCGCAGCCTTTGCCGCTTTAATTGCAGTATCTGCGTCCTGCTCCGATACGAGCATAGCCATGCCGATACCCATATTGTAGGTGTTAAACATATCTCTTTCGGGTATATCGGCTTTTTTTTGCATAAGCCCGAATATCGGAAGTTGCGGGAACGAATTTTTTTCGATCTCGAGCGCTATACCGTCGCTCGGCAGCATTCTGGGCAGATTTTCGTAAAATCCGCCGCCCGTAATATGAGATACGGCTTTTACTTTAACGGCATTTTTTATTTCGTTTAACGCTTTTACGTATATTTTCGTCGGCGTGAGCAACGTTTCACCGATAGTCGCACCAAGCTCGTCGGAGTATTCGGAAAGTGTTTTGTCTGCACCGGGATCGTTAAGCCCGAATATCTTTCTTACAAGCGAAAATCCGTTTGAATGTACGCCCGATGACGCCAATCCTACCAAAACATCGCCTTGTTTTACGTCCGAACCGTCGATTATCTTGCTTTTGTCCACCATTCCTACCGCAAAACCCGCAACATCATACTCGTCTGCGGAATAAAATCCGGGCATTTCGGCTGTTTCACCGCCGATAAGTGCGGCTTCCGACATAGTGCAACCGTCGGAAACTCCTTTAACTATCTGTGCGATCTTTTCGGGAATAAGCTTTCCCGTTGCGATATAGTCGAGGAAGAACAGCGGAGATGCGCCGCAGCATATTACGTCGTTTACACACATCGCAACACAGTCGATGCCGATCGTATCGTGTTTGTCTAACAAAAACGCAAGTTTAAGCTTCGTTCCGACACCGTCCGTGCCCGAAACAAGCACAGGCTCTTTCATTCCTGCCATGTCGGGCGCAAAAAGACCGCCGAAACCTCCGATGTCTTGAAGAACACCGGGCGTGTATGTGCCTTTAACAAATTTTTTCATCAGCTCAACGCTTTTATATCCTGCCGTAACATCTACGCCTGCCGCAGCATAACTTGCACTGTGACTTGAATTATTCATGATCTGTATCTTTGTACCCCAAAGGGCGACCTTTCTTCAAAACATTGGTTGTTTGTCGGACCCTCGGGTTATTCACCCATAAGTCTTCTCATGATTTCCTGATATGCGCCTTCAACATTTCCGAGATCTCTGCGGAAACGGTCTTTGTCGAGCTTTTCGTGTGTTTTGCTGTCCCAAAAACGACATGTGTCGGGCGAGATCTCGTCCGCAAGAACTATCGTTCCGTCGGATAAACGTCCGAATTCGAGTTTGAAATCAACAAGCTCGATGTTTATGTCCGCAAGATATTCCGTAAGGAATTGGTTTATTCTGAAAGAGTAATCGGCAATCGTTTTAACTTCTTCGTCCGTCGCAAGGTTCATGGCACGGATATGGTATTCGTTTACCATCGGATCGCCGAGATCGTCGTTTTTGTAGCAATATTCGAGAACCGTGGAGCCGAGCTTTGTTCCCTCCGGCAATCCGAGACGCTTTGAAAGAGAACCTGCCGCGATATTTCTTACGATAACTTCAAGAGGGACGATCGTGACACGTTTTACAAGTGTTTCGCGATCGGAAAGCTCTTTGATAAAATGGGTGGGAATGCCGCTATCTTCAAGCTTTTTCATAAGAAAATTGGTTACTCTGTTGTTTATAAGGCCTTTGCCGGATATCGTGCCTTTTTTCAGTCCGTTAAATGCCGTAGCGTCGTCTTTATAGTCAACGATAAGTTCGTCGTAAACATCCGTTGCGTATACTTTTTTTGCCTTGCCTTCGTACAGGAGTTCTTTTTTCATTGCAATTACCTCGTTAATAAAATGATTTGTCGTTTTATTTTTCTTCCGCAAGCTGTTGTATTCTATCGTTTTTTTCAACAATATCGTCTGCCATTTTTTTCTTGAATGCTACGAATTGTTCGTAAAGTTCATCGTCGCTTACCGCCATTATCTGAACGGCAAGCAGTGCCGCGTTTTCCGCTCCGTCAACGGCAACCGTCGCAACGGGAATGCCTTTCGGCATCTGTACCGTTGAAAGCAAGCTGTCAAGCCCGTCCAAAGTTGAACTCTTAACGGGAATACCTATTACCGGCAACGCCGTATGTGCGGCTATCACTCCGGCAAGGTGAGCAGCTTTACCTGCAGCACATATAATGCAAGAATAACCGTTGTCTCTCGCACTTTTTGAAAATTCCGCCGCCTGATCGGGCGTTCTGTGCGCGGAAAGTACTTTTACGGTGTATTCCACTCCGAATTTTTCAAGTGTTCTGAATGTAGGTTTAAGTACCGGAAGATCACTGTCACTTCCCATTATGACCGCTACTTTTTTCATTTTGTTTAAATTCACTTTCTTTTGCGGGAAGCGTTCATTCCTCGGTTAAAGGATTTGAATGCACAAAACCGCAATATTTGCAATATTTGTTAATATAATATTATTTTACACTATTTCATGCATCTTTGCAAGTGCTTTTTTTGTTTTAACAATAATTTCGTATTTGCATACTTTTATTGACGTATCAGCCGCTTTTCGAACACTCTTATCTGCTCGACCGAAATGTTTTTGTGCCAAACGCTTTTCAGTTCCCCGTATACCTTTTCGTACTCGTCGGAACGTATCACTGCCGTAAGCTTTACGTTTTCGGTAAATTGCCTGTCCGTTATCTCCGTACCCGACAGGAGCAACGTCCGTTCTATTTGATTGTGAAGTTCGTATCCGTATTGCAGCTCAAATTCCGTAAAAGGCGATATGTCCGCGATCCCGGCAATATCCACCACTTCGGCTGCCGATCTCGAATACGCTCTGACAAGACCGCCTGCGCCGAGAAGTATGCCTCCGAAATATCTTGTGACCGTGATAAGCGTGTCGCAAAGCTTTTTCGACGATATTACGTGCAGTATAGGCATTCCGGCAGTTCCCGACGGTTCACCGTCGTCGGAAAACCGTTGGAGAGAATTTGCCCTGAGTATATATGCGTGGCAAACGTGCGTTGCGTCGGGATGTTCTTTTTTAACGGACGCTATCGCGTCTTCGGCTTCGGCTTGAGACGAAACGTAAAATGTCTGTCCTATAAATACCGACTTTTTTTCCGTAAATTCCGTGCGTATATTCTTTCCTACCGTTATCATAACAAAAGATCCCTCATCTTGCTTTTCAGAACGCTCAATTGCGGTTTGCCTCCTTGTTTGTAAATGTGCCGGACAACACAGCCGACTATCGGTTCAAATTCCGGCTGCGAAAATTTCGATTCGGGAAAAACGTTTTTTACTCCCGAAACAAATCGTTGCGTCATTATCGGAGATGTTTTCCACGCACCTCCCGCCGTTGTGAACAAAAAAGAGCCGTCCTGCAAAGTACAATGCTTTTTCATCAACGTTACCGCTGCGCATACCATTTCGTCCGCGGCACTTTCAATGATCCTTATCGCTTCTTTGTCGCCTGCTTTACACGCCTCGCCGACGGCTTTTGTTAAAGCGGCGATATCGCTGCGAAAAGTCGGGCTTAAATGCAGCGAACATACTTCCCACAGTGACTTTTCCAGACCGAGCTGCTTAAAAACAAGGGGCTGCAAAATACTCTTCGGACCTCTTTGATCGTACGACCTTATCGCCGAAAGCACTGCTTGCCTGCCTATGTAAAAACCGCTGCCTTCGTCGCCGAAGTATTGTCCCCAACCGCCGATACCGTCAACGGTCCTGCCGTCTTTGTTAAAAAAACAATCCGAACCCGTGCCCGATATCGCCAAAAGTCCGTCTCCGCACAATGTGCTCGCGTAAAGTCCGAGAACACCTTCGCTTATTTGATCGAAATTTTCGATTTTGGCGTATTTTTCGGCTATGCTCCTGAATTTGTTGCAGTCTCCGACTATGGTGCAGTACATACCGTCGATTTTTTGTATATGCCCGAATCTTGCGGTAAGCTGCCCAAACAGATCCGAAACGGCAGTTTCCATATTTTTTTCGACAATATCTTTACTTAAAAACAGCTCGTTGACGCCGCCCGATTCCGAACGAGCCAAAATGTCGAGTTTTTCGTTAAAAGCTATCGTTAAAAGCTTAGTGCCTCCACCGTCCGCTGCAATGTAGATCATAACTTCACCAAAGGGGCTTTATCCCTCGCCCGGCTATCGGCAATGTACCGTAAAAAACTCATGATACGTTCCCGATCGCGATTGTCAATAATCGAGATTATTTATATCTCCGATTACATTATACCATTTTTCATTCTCTTTTTCAATACCCCTCGCTCGTAAAATCGATAAACGTAATACAAAAATTAAAAATACAAACGGTTGACTTTTCGACATATTTATGGTATAATCCGATTTGAATATTTTATCATTGATCGGAGGATTTTATTTATGAATAAAGGTATCTATCCCGCGCTTTTAACTCTTTTTGACGAAAACGGTGCTCCCTATCTTTCTTCCATAGAAAAATTGACAAAACACGTTATCGACGATTGTTGTGCCGACGGTATTTACGTTTGCGGCAGCACCGGCGAAAATTTCCTGATGAGCCACGATCAGAAAAAATCCGTATTGTTCACCGTTGCAAAAGCTACGGACGGTAAAGCGGATCTTATAGCTCATATCGGTTCGAACGTTGAAGAAGAAGTTTACGATCTTGCTGACTTTGCCGTTGATTGCGGTTATAATGCGGTGTCTGCGGTAACTCCGTTTTATTATAAGTTTACAAATGCGGAGGTCGTCGATTACTATCTTCGCCTTGCGGAACGCTCCAAGCTCCCGCTTGTAGTATACAATATCCCCGTTCTTACATCCGTAAGCCTTTCCCTTTCCGATTTTGCAAAGCTGTTTGAACACGAAAACATAATCGGCGTTAAAAACTCCGCACAGGATTATTTCTTCTTGGAACGTATGCGCTCGGCTTTCCCCGATAAGATCATTTACTCCGGCGTTGACGAAGCTCTCCTTTCCGCAGCTGTTCTCGGAACGGACGGCGCTATCGGCAGCACGTACAATATCATAGGCCATTGGGCTAAAAAAGTGTTTACTTACGCTCAAAACAACGATGTTCCCAAAGCTCGCGAGATACAGAACAAGATAAACACCGTTACGGAAAAACTCATAAACGCAGGTATTTATCAAACTCTTAAAGAGGTTATCGCTCTTTACGGTATAGAATCTTACGGTTGCAGAAGACCGATGGCAAAGACCACTGATGCTCAAAAGAAAGCAGCCGTCGAAATATTCGAGATCATCAACAGCGAATCTGTTTAAAAATACAGGAAATATATGAATAAATTACTTGAAAAACGTTCTCTTAATCCGACAGTTACCCTTTTTACGTTTGAAGCGCCTTTGATCGCAAAAAAGGCGGAGCCGGGCCAGTTTGTTATTATACGTCCAAACGAAAACAGCGAACGTATCCCTCTTACAATTGCGGATTTTGACCGCGAAGCAGGCACCGTTACGGTCATCGTGCAGATCGTGGGTAAAACGACCGCCGACCTCAATGCACTTTGTAAAGGCGATTATATCCACGACGTCGCAGGCCCTCTCGGCAGACCGACCGAAACCGACGGACTGAAAAAAGTCGCCGTTATAGGCGGAGGCGTCGGCTGTGCGATCGCATACCCGATAGCAAAAAAACTTACCGGTTTGGGCACGTCGGTAGATTTTATAGTCGGTTTCAGGAACAAAGAGCTTGTTTTCCTCGAAAACGAGTTTGCCTCAGCAAGCGAAAAGCTTATCGTTATGACGGACGACGGTTCTTACGGCGAAAAAGGGCTTGTTACCGATGCGTTGAAAAAACTTATCGACAGCGGCTCCGAATACGACGAAGTCATTGCCATAGGTCCGTTGGTCATGATGAAATTCGTCTGTAAGCTCACCAAAGAATACGGAATAAAAACAGTCGTAAGCATGAACCCCATCATGGTCGACGGCACTGGTATGTGTGGCGGCTGTCGTCTTACCGTCGGAGGCAAGATAAAGTTTGCGTGTGTCGACGGTCCCGATTTCGACGGTCACGAAGTCGATTTTGACGAGGCAATGCGCAGAAATTCCGTCTATAAAGAGTTTGAACGCGAAAAAGCTTGCAGATTGTTTGATTTAAAGTGAGGTCTTGTATGACAAATATGTCACTTGAAAAAACTCCCATGCCGTCTCAACAGCCGGATATCAGAAATAAAAATTTCGACGAGGTCGCACTCGGATATACCGAACAGCAAGCGATCAACGAAGCTTCCCGCTGTCTTAACTGCAAAAACAAACCCTGCACGCAGGGCTGCCCGGTAGCCGTTAATATTCCCGGTTTTATCAAAGAAACTGCTTCGGGAAATTTCGAAAAAGCTTATGAGATAATTTCACAGACAAGTTCTTTGCCTGCTGTTTGCGGCCGTGTTTGTCCTCAGGAATCTCAGTGCGAAAAATATTGCGTACGAGGCATCAAGGGCGACCCCGTCGGCATAGGCAGGCTTGAACGCTTTGTTGCGGACAGACATAATTCGCAAACGACAGAGACTGCTTCCCGTCCCAAGTCAAACGGTCATAAAGTCGCCGTTGTCGGTTCCGGTCCGTCCGGTTTAACATGTGCCGGCGATCTTGCGAAAAAAGGCTATGACGTTACCGTTTTTGAAGCGCTTCATCTTGCAGGCGGCGTACTTGTTTACGGTATTCCCGAATTTCGTTTGCCGAAAGCCATCGTTCAAAAAGAGGTGGACGGGCTGAAAGCACTCGGCGTTAAGGTCGAGACAAATGTTATAATCGGTAAAACGCTCACCGTCGACGAATTGCTTAACGACGGCTACGAAGCCGTATTTATCGGTTCCGGCGCAGGGCTTCCCAATTTTATGGGCATTCCGGGCGAATCGCTTAACGGCGTCTATTCCGCAAATGAATTTCTCACACGTATAAATCTCATGAAAGCTTATCGTGACAATTCCGAAACCCCCGTCCTTAAAGCTCGCAGAGTTGCGGTTGTCGGCGGCGGAAATGTGGCAATGGACGCCGCTCGTTGCGCAAAGCGTCTCGGCGCCGATGAGGTTTATATCGTTTACAGACGCAGCGAAGCCGAGCTTCCCGCACGTGCCGAAGAGGTAGAGCACGCCAAGGAAGAGGGTATTGTTTTTAAGCTTTTAACAAATCCCGTCGAGATCCTTTCCGAAGACGGTATCTCCGTGTCCGGTATCAAATGTGTTGAAATGCAGCTCGGTCAACCCGACGCTTCGGGCCGCCGCAGACCTGTTGTAAAAGAAGGCTCCGAATTTGATATCCCGCTCGAATGTGTCGTTATGGCTATAGGCACGTCCCCAAATCCTCTTATCAAATCAACTACAGAGGGCTTAGACATAAATCAGAGAGGCGGTATCGTTGTTGACGAACACGGCGCAACATCCCGCAGCTCCGTATATGCCGGCGGCGATGCCGTAACAGGCGCCGCTACTGTCATTCTCGCTATGGGTGCCGGCAAAAAAGCAGCCGAATCCATAGATAAAATGATGTCCGAAAAATCAGCTCGATAAAAAATTTTTGTATAACAAAACCGTACCCTGTCACTGCAACAAGTGACAGGGTACGATCTTTCTTTTGAAACCTCATCGATAGTAAAGGTACGGATATGTTGAAATCTCATCGATGATAGGGGTACGAGCTTTCTTTTGAGATCTCATCGATAGTAAAGTTATCGGAAAATTAAAGTTATTTACAGTGAAAGACCGACCAAGCAAGACTTGGCCGGTCTTTCGGGATTACCCAAATGAAAAACTCAAATAAAGGAGTAAGCTTAAGTCGGATCCGTTTTTGCACCTAACGGTACGCACGGCGATGTCGAGGCTGAGCTGTTACCACCACGATCATCTGTTAATTTTTGCCCCAGAGAATATCGCAAGTCTCTTCGAGAGGAATGTAAACTTCCTCGATAAGAGCTTCCAGCTTGGATTCGTTCTCGTCAAGTATCTGAGATATGGACTTGTTGCCGCCTGAATCCCTCATAGCGTCGGGAATAAGATATCCGTTGTCATTATACGGGAGATAACGGCAGTTTTCTATAGCTTCAAAAACAACACGTGTGTCTCTGCTGTCGTGGAAAATATATCTGTCGTAATAAGCAAAACGAGCTTCTTCCGTTTCGTAACCTTCGAGAGGTTCAAATATAGCGTTTACAACAGCCGAAACAGCATCGGGCTCGGTGATGTTCGTCGGGAAAGAGATTCCGTTGTAGAACTCAAACTGACCGATCCAACCCGTTCCGTTCAGATCGTCGGACAGGGGGAACGGAAGAATACCGAAGCTTTCAACACTGTATTGTATGTCTCTCAAACCGTAATAAAGATGTGTAAGGCATAAAACAGCTTCTTCGTTAACAAATTTCGCTATCGCGTCAAACGTATCGGAACCGGTTGTGATGTTAACGTCAACATTGTTGTAGTACGTATCGTATATCCAAGTAAGTTTATCGATAACATCGGGTTCTTTAAACGCATTTCTGTATGAACCGTCTTCGTTTTGAATAACGTAGTCGATCCCGCTCGTTTTAATTGCTATGGAGAAGAAGTGCGCAGGCTGAGCCGAAAGTGCATAAACGGTTGTGCCGCCGCTGTTTTGATGTGTGTATTCTTCGGTGAGAAGCTCTACGAATTTTGCTCTCGTCCATTCTCCGTTTTCAACAAATTCACGCGGGTCTGTCGAACCGAGCCTTTTTATAATGTTTTCGTTAACAAAGAAGAAGTGGTCTACCTGCTTATATACGGTTTCGGGCCAGTACATCGGAAGAACACCGTAAAGATGTTCATCGTACGCATATGTGATAAGCTTCTCTCTGCCGCCCCATTTTTCCGTGTCGGTATAATCGATACCTTCGGAAAAAACGTCGATCGGATAAAGAAGATTGGCCCTCATTTGACCGTAAAGATCGTAAGACGTCGAATATATAACATCGCACGATTTTATTCCCGACGATACGGCATACATAAGATTGGATGTTATATTGTCGGACTCGTCAAATGTTATTTTTACATCAAGAGCTTTCTCAACTTCCGCAACACGCGCCCGTGCGGCATCTCCGAAAAGCGAATCCTCCTCGTAGCATATGTACGGGGACATCGCAAAAACAAGCTCAAGTCCGTCGAAAGAGTTTTCGCTGACGTTCGAATCGTATTCGGGAATTTGCTCCGGAACGGCGTTTGAACAGGAAACGAAAAACAGTGTTACAAACAAAAACGCTAAAATGTTCTTCAAATAACGCATATATAGTACCCCTTTCTTTTGAAAAATTTATTTTTCATATCTCATTTTAACATGGATGGCAGAAAATGTCAATAGAACGGGTAAAATATTTGTAAACACGGCATTGCGTTAAAATTAGGATATTTTGCGTTATGGGCTCGCGAAAATATCGCCCGCACCGCTTTATGCTCTCCGATAATTTATACCGCGAATGCGTAATATGCCCTGCTTTTTATTTTAACATAAATCAAAACCGCCGTTTACGCTACTTGACGATAAACTGCGGTTTTGTTATCATATTCTTATTCGTTGTGCTTAATTTCGCGGATATACGGCGGTGTACGACGAAACGTCAAGGATCGTTTCCCCGTCTATTTGTAACGAAACGGGACGGTCAAATTCCACCGTTATCTCTTTGCCGCAAAGCACTTCAACGTATTTTGTATGTTTGACATGCTCGCCTTTGAATATAGACGGGAATATCATCAGCGTTTTCAGCTTGCCGGAATTGTAAAACACCATTGTCGAAAGCGTTCCGGAATTTCTTTTTTGGTCGGGGGTCGGCATCATTCCGCCGCCGTAAAGCCTTCCGTTCATAGTAGGCGCAAGCCATGCTTTCTTGTATGTTTTTGTCTTACCGTCAACGGTCACGGTAGCGTTGGTCGGCTTGTAATCGAATAACAGACCTTTGATCGCAATCGACGTGTAATTAACTTTTTTGTCGGGGATCTGCTTTAATTTGTCTCCGACTTCGCAGCAATATCCGTCGATACCGTAGCCGACGCCGTTTATGAATTTATATTTTTTTCCTTTAACGTTAACATACGGCAGATTCTTTATCAGATTCGTTATCGGAAACGGCTTGCAGTTTTTTTCGTATCCGAGGTCTGTCGCAAAATCGTTTCCCGTTCCGTTCGGAAAATACAGTATCTCGTTGTTAAAATCAATACCGTCGATATCGTTTACAAAACGGTTCAACGTGCCGTCTCCGCCGGCGATAATTATATAATCGTCTTTTTCGAGACCGTTGAAAAATGTCGCGTAGCTCGCAATATCGAGAATGTTTATAAGCTTCAGACTGCTTTCTTCCGTCGCTTGCAACGCTTTAACACTCTCAAACGAGTTCGTGTCTCCCGCAAGCGTGTTGTAAAGGACATATCCCGTAGCCATTTTTTCTACCCCTCTGTTTTTGTTTTTTTGCAGATCAATTGTATACGAGTAAAATCAACTTGAGTTTAACTGAAAATCAACAATTGTTGAAAAACGGCGATAATCGACGTATTCTGACGAAAAATATCCTTGTATATGCATATGTATGCAAAAAACCGATATCGCAAAAAACGATGTCGGTTTTTTTGAAGACATTATTGTTTATTATCTGCCCCGAACGAGCGATGTTGGCATCATTGTCGTTTTAACAGTTTTACGGTGATCTTACAGCCGCCGCTCTCGGAGTTATCGGCGGATATGTCGCCGCCTTCGATCGTTAATATTTTTTTAACAAGCGCAAGCCCCAACCCGTTTCCCTCTTCTTTATGCGACGTGTCCGCCTGATAAAATTTGTCGAACAAATGCTTTTTTGCCTCGTCGGAAAGTCCCGGTCCGTTGTCCTCGGCTGTAAAAACAAAACACGTATCGTCGCCCTTAAGCTTGATCTTTACGGTTCCCGCTTGCGGACTGAATTTGATGGCGTTGCTTAAAATGTTGTTCCAAACATGGCGCATCATCTGCTCGTGTCCGATGTATTCCGCACGGTCAAGCTCAACATCCCAATCTATCTGTTTCGGTGCCCACAACGCTTCGGAATCAAGTATGGCTTCTCTTATCTGCTCGTCAAGACAGTATCGTTCTCTGCGAGCCGGTATTGATTGATTTTCTATTTTTGACAGCAACAGGATATTGCTTACGAGCGTCGAAAGCCTGCTTGTGTTGTGAAGTATCTTTTCTATGTAAACACTTTGTTCCTCGTCGAGATCTTCGCAGCTTTGAAGCAGCGTCGTGTATCCCTCGATCGCGTTTATCGGTGTTTTAAATTCGTGAGAAACGTTCGATACAAAGTCCGTCTGCAATACTTCTGTCGCCCTAAGCTCACGCACCATAAGATTGAACCCTTCGTATAATCTGCGTATCTCTCCCGACGCCGTTTCGTTTTTGTTGAGTTGAACGGAAAAATCTCCTTCCGCCACAGTATCCATTGCCTGGCGTATCTTCTTTATCGGGTCGAAAAAAAGCCATGATACAAACGATGTCAGCGAACCGCCGACGATAACGCCTATGATTACAAGCTCCAAAAGTATGGGAATGCTCCATTCTGGGTTTATCATATGCGCTATTTTGTCGATCAAATACGCAAGAAAAATACATACCAACAGCTCTATCTGAACTGCGCATACCATCTGACTGCGCAGCGTGAAAAATTTCTTTTTCTCGGTTTTTTTCTCGGTTCCGTCTTTTTTGTCCATATTATTTTGTAACAATCGCTTTAACGAAAGCTTCCTTTCCGTGAGAATTTCGCGCTGTCGAACATGAATTGTTTTCAAACTTTTTCTGCCTTGTATCCCACTCCGCGCATCGTAACGATCTTTATATCCGGATTGTCCTTTAAACGCTCTCGGAGCCTTGCTATATGTACATCCACCGTGTGCGTGTCGCTTTCGGAATCGTACCCCCAAATATCGTCCATTAACTGCTGACGTGTAAAAATACGACCTGGATAAGACATAAGCTTGTACAAAAGCTGAAATTCCTTTTGCGGCAGCACCGTTACGGACCCGTTCGAGTGAATGGTGAATGTGTCGCACTCAAGCACGGTGTTGCCCATAGTCTGCTTTCGCTCGCTTATCATTTGCGCACGGCGTAAAAGCGCCTGCACACGTATGAGCATTTCGTTAACGTTTATGGGCTTGACCATATAATCGTCGCTTCCCGACATAAAGCCACGGCGCATATCGTCGAATGCGTCTTTTGCGGTTATGATCATTATCGGGATCTTGTTTCCCGATTCTCTTATTTCGTGAACAAGCTCGTAGCCGTCTTTTATCGGCATCATGATATCCGAGATAACAAGATCGAAATATTCCGAGTTTACGGCATCGAGAGCTTCTTCTCCGTTTGAAACTTCCTTGACCGTATATCCGTTTTTTATCAGAACATGAGCGAACAGACGCCGAAGCTCTCTGTCATCTTCGGCAATTAGAATTTTAAACATATTGATCTCCGTAAATAGTTAATGAAACAGGTGCTTTTTCAATTTTTGAATCATTGAATTTTCACGCAATAATCTTCGAATCTTTCTGAATAGTTGATAAAATTCACCTGTGTCTTTTAGACAAAAACGGGTTGGGTCCCGTTTTTAAGGTGAATTTAAGCGTGAAACAGGTATTTTTCGACTTTTGAATCATTAAAATTTCACGCTGTTAGGCCAATGCGTTAACAACAATGATCACAATGCCCAGTATCAGCAAAATAACGCCCGTCACACGGTTTAAGGTTTTCGCGTCCGACTTGTTTGCGATATGCGCACCTATCCTTGCCCATAAAAGCGTAAATATTATACACAAAACAAGTATCTTTATATCCGGCATTCCGTCGATTGCAAAATGCGAAACGGCACCTGTCAACGCCGTGAATGTCATTATAAAAACGCTCGTTCCGACAGCCGTCTTAAGCTCAAAACCGAGAACGCTCGTCAGCACCAAAAGCATCATCATTCCGCCGCCTGCACCCACAAAACCGCATATAAAACCTACCAAACAGCCGGAAATTATCGACTGTACAGCACGCTTCGTCTTCGAAACGCTCTGCATTGCCTCTTTTGTGGTCATAACGGGTTTTATGATAAATTTTACACCGAGCAGCGCCGTCATCACAACGGAAAAGCTTCCCATCGTACTGTTCGGCAAAAGACTTGACGCATAACTGCCTATCGTGGTGAATACCAATACGCTTATCATCATTATAAGGCCGTTTCTGATATCCAAATTCCCGTTCTTTTTATACGTATAAGCCGAAACCGCACTCGCAAGCACGTCGGACGCCAATGCGATACCGACTGCCTGATATGCCGGAATATGTAAAAACGTAACGAGCATCGGTGATATCACTGCTGCCGCACTCATTCCGGCAAACCCGGTTCCCAGCCCGGCTCCCAACCCTGCCAAAAAACATACTACGATCTCAATAAACAACTGCACTGTATCTTACCTTCTTTTTATTATTTCAAATGAGGTTGCCACATCAAACCCCATCATAAGTGTATATCGGAAAAGTCAACTGTTTCTCAATTTAGTGTCAACATTTGTTGAACTTTATCCGAACATACTCCGAGAATGATCGATTTGAAGCATCTCGATTAGTTTTTTTATACGTTCATACATAGGTCTGTCGCTTTAAATATCCGAAAAAAATGTTAAGTTCAAAAAAACGCTTGACATAACGTGGCTTTTGGTCTATAATGTACGTAAACTACAGGTAAACGACCGTTTACCAACTTGAGAGGCGGATAATGTTGAACACAAAAGAAAAGATCCTGCGACATGCGCTTCATCTTTTTGCAAAAGACGGATACGAAGCCGTTTCGATCAGTATGATCGCCAAGAAGATCGGGATAACAAAGGGCGCGCTGTATAAGCATTATGTTAACAAAAGGGATATTTTTAACAGCATAGTGGAAAGAATGTATGCTCTTGACGGTGAAAGTGCCGATAAATATTCCGTGCCGAGGGAGGAGTACGAGACCGACGCCGGTTCATACGATAACGTAACCCTCGATTCTCTCCGTAATTTTACGGTAGCGCAGTTTTCTTTTTGGACGGAAAACGAATTTGCCGCAGACTTTCGCCGAATGTTAACGATCGAGCAATATCGCAATGCCGAAATGTCGGAACTGTACGGTTCGTGTATAACATCCGGTCCCGTTCGTTATACCGAAGATATATTCCGTAAAATGATCGAATCGGGGATTTTGATCGATACGGACCCGAAACAGCTTGCCGTCGAGTTTTATTCGCCGCTGTTTCTTATTATTTGTATGTTCGATTTTGATCACAATAAAGAACGATCGCTGAAACTTTTAAACGAGCATATTGATCGATTCGTTATGTTCAATTCGTCAAATCGATAAGGAGGCTTATATGCCGAATATAGATATGGCGGCTTTCGGCTTAACGGAACGTTATACTCCGTTTTTGTGCGGTGACCGGATGATCGGCAGGATAGTTTGCAGGGAAAAAGGACTGTATCGTGTTGTAAACGAGACAGGGGAGCAAGTGGCCGAGATCTCGGGCAGATTTCGGTACGAAACAGTCGATCAGTCCGATTTTCCGACAGTCGGGGATTTTGTTTTAACAAATATCGGATCCGCCCATGAACACGCCGTTATTTATTCCGTCTTACCTCGAAAAAGCGTTTTTGTCCGCAAGGCAGCCGGGACAAACGTAAGAGAGCAGCTTATCGCCGCAAATATCGATACAGTGTTTATTTGTATGTCCCTTAACGCCGATTTTAACATAAGGCGATTGGAACGTTATCTGTCAACTGTTTGGGACGGAGGTGCCGTTCCCGTAACGGTTTTAACAAAATCCGATCTTTGCCAAAATACCGAACCGTTTTTGGGGGCCGTCCGTGACGTGGCTTTCGGTTCGGACATAGTTGTTGTGTCCGCAAAAGACGAAAACGTAAACAAAAAGTTGTTGCCGTATATCGGATACGGCAAAACCGTCGCCTTTGCGGGCTCGTCGGGCGTCGGGAAATCAACGCTCATAAACGCCCTTTTAGGCGAAGAACGCTTGCGCACAAACGGTCTGCGAAACGACGATAAAGGCAGACACACTACAACAAAGCGAGAGCTGTTTTTGCTGGACTGCGGCGGCTCCGTAATAGACACACCCGGCATTCGCGAGCTTGGTATGTGGGCATCCGAAGACGGTATCGAAAAGACTTTTTCGGATATAGATTCGTTTGCGAGTATGTGTCGTTTTAACAATTGCACCCACACCTCCGAACCCGGCTGTGCGGTGTTAAAAGCAATATCCGATGGCGTGATCGATGAAAAGCGTTTATTGTCGTACCGAAAACTGAAGAACGAAAATATGTACACCGAAAATACAGACGATTATTTTGCGGAAAAGAAGAAAAAATTCAAAAACATCGCCAAGATCAATCGAAAAAGCAGATAGGAGCAAGTTTATGGATTACGTAAAATCGAAAAAATACGATACAAAAGAATTTTTAAGTCTGATAATGGGGCCAAATCCCGTTAAACTGTGCGAAGAACTGTTAACGGACCATAATATCCCGATCGGCTCGAAAGTTTGCGATCTCGGCAGCGGACAGGGGCTTACAAGCGTATTTCTCGCAAAAGAGTACGGTTTTAAGGTTTATGCATGCGATCTGTGGAGCGAACCGGAAGAGCATTTGAGCTTTTTTTCTTCAATGGGGCTTACGGATAAAGAAATAATTCCAGTCAAAGCGGATGCTGCGGCACTGCCGTTCGATCGTGATTTTTTCGATGCCGTGGTAAGCGTCGATTCGTATAATTATTTCGGACGTGACAAAACATATCTCGACGACTGCCTTTTGCCGTTCGTCAAACCGGGCGGATATATTTATATAGCAATACCCGGTATGAAAAAAGACTGCCACTGCGATCTGCCGAAAGAACTTCTCCTTTCGTGGACGCCCGAACAACTGGAATATATGCACGATGTCTCTTATTGGCATAGAATAGTAAATATGAGCAAAAACGCGCAGGTCGTATCCGTTTACGAAATGCGGAGCATGGACGAGGTCTGGTCCGATTGGCTAAAACAGGAAAACGAATACGCCGTCGGTGACCGCAAATCTATGCTTAACGGCGGCGGGAAATATCTGAATTTTATCGGCATTGTGCTGCGAAAAAAGATTTCGCGAACTGCGAAAATGATCATGGCCGGCAACATGGAAACATAAGGATTTTGAATGCAGACCTTTCTCCAAAGTGCTATATGTTGCAAAATTGCCTATATATGGATATATATAGGCAATTTTGATCGAAACATATGTATTATTTTATATAATTTTTTTGATTAACAGAATTAAAAAACAATTCAGGTAGTATTTTCGGAAAAACATAATCTATCATAGTTATCATATTCTTGAAAGAAAAACATAATTCCTGTGACGTAATGTCGGAATTGATTTGCTCCCATTCTATTTGATCTTTAAACATGAATGTATATTTTGCGATTTCATAAGTTCTAAACAGAAATCTTTTCGTCAACGAAACGTTGTTTTTTATGGTTGAATCAAAATTTTGATTGTATAATAACATATCCATATAGAGATGATAGAATAAATGCAAAATAGTTGCCGTTTCATCAAACGTTAAACAATTATACTCTTTACATTGATATGGTATGAGATGATCAAAAAATATTTTCTCATTTATTTTTGTAAAAGGGTTAAAAAGCTTTTTGTGGAGTTCTAATTTTATATGTCCTTTAATATATTGTACATGGTGGTTATCATTTATGGTATTGCTGCTTCTGAAAACAAATCCATTTTCTTTTATAACCGACATAGCGGTATTTAAATCATTTGGAACAACATATATGTCTATATCTCCGGCAGGGCGCAAATCTACATTTTCAAACAAAAAATTTTGTAGCACATCTCCCTTGAAATATAATACAGAAACATTGCTGTGTTTTAAATCATTTATCAGCTTAGCCATCTGTCTTTGTTTAACTATATGTATTACACGGTTATTGCTTTTCATATTCCTCGCAAATTCAGACAATGGATAATCACTATAGTAACTTTCCATAATAGCTGATAGATCATTTGCTTTTATCAGAGAAAATTTGTCTTCATCATTGAAGTTATTATCTAAAAATAATTTCAATTGTTCTTCTATCATATAGACACAATCCTCTACTTAATCATGAGATTGAAGAATGATTGAATTTGCGAATCATACTCCTCTACAGCCGGAATTTTAAGAATATAAAATGGAACTTGAGCGATTGTTTCGGAGAACAATCGGGTGTGACCAAATATATCTATGATATCTTTAGAAATATAGTCTTTTCCTGCAATTGATTGAATTAATAGCACTTTTTTTGTTATAAGTGATTCAACATTATCACAAACAAATTCTTTACCATTTCCTCTAACTAAAAAGAATATTTTTCTGATTGGTGCTTTTTTGTATTGCATATCTGACAATAAAATATTTGCTTTCCGGGAAAGATTGTCATAATGTTCTTCATAACAATTATCATTTATCGATAGGTCATATGTTTTCTTACATAGCTTTAATGTACGAGCTGCTCGATAACCGTATATTCTTCCGTCCGAGCAACTGTCAACTGCAACACAATCATCTGAAAAAATCGAACAGTATTTTCCTAAAAACATTGCTAATGTTGTTTTCCCAATGGCTTTATTTCCGCTAAAACAATATAGTTCATTATTAAATTCAAGAGCATTACAATGAATGACAGCTTGATTTTTGAATAAAGAAAACACAGACATTGGGATGTTGAAAAAAGAACTATACAGATAACTTAAATTTCCTGTTTCCACATAAATTTCATTCTTCTTTGGATATAGATAATATCTTATATCCTCTTTAAATGGTACTATGTATTCCGGTTCTTCATTTCGCTCTTTATTAACGAATAATGAAACAACGATATCTTCATCTTTCAGAGTTTTATCGTATTCTACTAACATTTCAAAGCCAATGTCTGTTTTTAAAATAAAATTATAAAAATAATACAGCATAATTACATATCTTTCTTCATGTAATTCTTTGCTTGAGTATTGAACAAATTGAAATATTTGCCTTTCTTTTTAAGAAGCTCTTCATGACTTCCGCATTCTGAAATTTGACCATTTTCCACGTAAAGTATTTCATCCGTTAATACGCACATAGAGAGCCTGTGTGTAATTATAATCATAGAGCGATTTGCGGATTCACTCATCAATATATTTATAATTTGATTTTCCATTATCGGGTCAAGTGCTGCCGATGGTTCATCAAGAAGCACAATAGGAGCGTCTTTGCTTAATGCGCGAGCAATACACAAACGCTGAGCTTCTCCTCCGGAAAGTACGATCCCGTCGTCATCGAATTGTCTTGAAATCGTTCGGCTCAAATCAGAATCATTGTTAAATTTGTCATTTAAGCCCACTTTTTTCAGTAGCTCCATCGTTTGCTGTCCATGCGAATCAAACCAAATATTTTCTTGTAACGAAATACAATATAGGTTATAATTCTGAAATATCGATGTGAAATAACTTCTCAGTGTATCAATCGGTATTTCTTTGAGGTTTTTACCATTTAATATAATTTCTCCCTCTGTAGGATCATACAAACGAAGAAGTAGTTTTATGATAGTTGTTTTTCCGGCACCGTTTTCACCAACTATTGCAATACGTTTGTTAGAGTCAATCGTAAAAGATAGGTGGCGCAAAACCCAGTTATCGCTTGAGGGATATTTAAAAGATACATCTTTAAATTCTATGATATAACTATCGTTTTTTTCAGAAGAGTAAAGTGTAGAAGTCTGCTCATTGTGATTATCCTCTTTTTTCTCTATACATGGGGTATAATCAACAATTTTTTTATAGTCATCTGCATATCGGGCATTTTGAATTAATTTGGGAAATTGAATTACGAGTGAAAGCAGTTGACCTGCCAAACTTTGAACACCTGTTATAGAAGAAACAAATTCTCCTAATGTTAATTGACCTTTGTTAATTAATATTGTCGATACCAACATTGAAGCTGCTATAAGCATTGCTGAGGATATGGTTTTCAATAGCCCTACAGAAGTATGTTTTTTCAGGTATTTTTTTTGAATACCAAACCACTTTGTTGCCACTTTGAGGTATTTATCCTTCATACAATCGATAATATTAAATATTTTGTCTTCCATCTGAACACTTGAAGAAAAACATACATCTTTGTAGTATCCTTCTTCTCGATTGATTCGCGTATTATCATGATTAAAATCGTAAGTCATCTTATTTTGCTTAACAATAACAAAATAGGATACAATTGTATCTGCAACAGCCAATAAAATAAACCAAAATGAATAATTCGCTATAATGGCTGAAATGGAGGCCAGTGTCGCAATGTTACAAACTATTGCTATAGATGATCCAACCAAAAGTGAAACTTGCTGTTCTCCGGACCGTAAAGCACGAGAATATGAGTCATAATACTCAGGTATATCATAGCATTGAAAATCTAATTTTTGGCTTGCACTCATTCTTTCCAACGTCATTCCGATGGAGACTTTTTGTGATAAAAGAGGGAAATAATAATATGTCCATTGAAAATAACTTTGAACAAACAGGTTTAAAACGAAATAAATCAGAATTACTATAATGCTAACAGCGAAATTTTTCTGTTCGACAGCTTCGACCACATATTTTATTCCTACCACGCTTACTACGGACGACAAGGCTTGAAAAAAAGCACTTAAGAAAATCAGCGGAATATATGCAAAAGCATATTTTTTTATGTAGCCATATAAAAACAGATTATTTTTTATTGCTTTTTTCATATATGTATTCCTCCAAAAAAGATTTGTTAAAACTTCTTAAGGGGTTGCAAACCAGTTGTTTGGTAATTAGCCATTGAGCAGGACACAATCCCCCGCAACAGTTAGGATAATCCTTGCACTCATAACATTTTTGGTCTATTAAATGTTGAAAATTCGGATGAAGCCATTGCATGTGCTTATAATGATCTATTTCGAAAACTCCATTTTTAATGGTCCCGATATTGTTCCACTTTTCATCATCGAGAAATTCTGTACATTTACGTATAGTTCCGTCAGTATCAACTACAAGCGCATAATTCATTCTTGCATAGCAAGCGGAGGCGGTGGGAGAGAGATTTGTCATATATCTTTCTATACTTAAATTATTTTCTTTTAAGAGATCGATAACATATTCTAAAGCATAGGCTTCCGCTTCAGCGTTAACGGGGATAAATTCTTTTTCAAATTCGGGAGTAGGATTTATTCGAATGGCATATACCGTAAATCTATCATCAAAGTCCCGCTTTATCATTTTGATAAACTCAGGGAGTCCCTCAAGCATGTCAGCGTGATAATTTATTCTTATAGTTATCGCTAAGTTGGGACTTTTAATAGTTTTAATATTCAATAGATTATTATAGATATTTTCCCAAGTGGGACCGCCATTTTTTAAGACACGCAAATTGTCGTGATATTCCGCACAACCGTCAACTGTAATTTGATATGAGAAAAGATTAAGAGATAACAACTTTTCTGCTCTCTCTTTTGTTAACAAATATCCGTTTGTTGTCATACTCATATTAAAAACAATATCATTGGCATCGCAATAGTCCTTAAGTTGCGTAGACACGTCAACTATGGTATCATAACACAACATAGGTTCACCGCCAAACCATTCTAATTGCAAATATGTAATGCTCTTATTGTCACGTAAATATTTTTTTGTAGCGACGACAAGATTTTCAGCCATTTCATCTGTCATATTTATATGCTTTTTGGTTTCATAACAATACTTGCATCTGAAATTGCATTCTCTCGTTGGAAGAATGATGAGTCTTAATTTGCTTTTGTTATTGCTGAGCAAAGAAGCAATAACATCATCGGCAACAACGGTTTCGTTAATATCCTCTTCAACTGCAATCTTTGTGTCAATCAACCGCTTATCTATAGATGATTCATCAAGTGATCCCATTTGAAGCTGATGAATTTGAGATATTAAGTTTTTATCGTGTATTGAACACTTTAATCCGGTTAACGAGTTATAAGCATTTATCTTTTCTTCATTTTTAAAGAAAAAATTGTACATTGAATTTTTGTATTTTTTAGACACCTGCGATTACCTCCTTATTAATAATATGAAAATATGAAAGAGATTTTGATTGACATAAAATTGAGAATCAGCTACAACCACAGCGTGCAACGCTGTTTACGGTACAACCAGAACAACCGCACTGTGCGACGGTATTGCAGACAGAACATCCGCATTGAGTAGTGGTGTTACATACATCGTTTCTGCTTGAATAAGTAATTATATCTGTAAAATCAAAAATATCCATTTATGTTTCCTCCTTGAAATAATTGTCAATCAAAATCTCTATTTTAGTATATCATCTTTCTTGTCGAATGTCAAGTGGTTGAAGTCAAGTGTTTGAAAAAAATTGTGTCACGACCGTTGGCGGGTGAAATTACTGTGAACTTACGGTTTATCCGTTGACAGAAATCGAATTTTGGTATATACTGTAAAATAAGGTTTTAATGTTAAAAACAAATGTATGCGGATGTCGAAAGGAAAATATTTATGAGACTCATAACCATAAGTCGTGAATTCGGTTCCGGTGGCAGAGAGCTTGGAAAACGTCTTGCCGACGCACTGAAAATACCATGTTACGATCAACAGATAATAGAGATGGTCGCAGAAAAAGAAAATTTAGACAGATCTTACGTCGCAAATATGTCCGAAAAGGAATTGATGCATTTTTATCCAACAACCATAGCGCGCGGTTTTTCAAAACCGAGTTATGTCGTTCTTCCCAATACACAGGTCATGTCGTCCGAACATGCCGTTCTTAAAAATCTCGCGAACGGAGGAGATTGCCTGATTGTCGGAAGAGCTGCGGATATAGTTCTTGCCGATAGAAAGCCTTTCCGCATATTCATTTTCTCGGATAACGATTCAAAGCTTTTGCGCTGCCGTTCAATGGCGGATACGAGCGAAAATCTTACGGATAAAGAAATGCTTTCAAAATGCCGCGAGATCGACAAACGCCGTGCTTCGTACAGAAAAATGTTTACGGATAAAAAATGGGGCGACGCCACGGCTTATGATCTTTGTGTTAACACATCTGGAAAAACCGTAAAATCTCTCGTTCCCGCAATTGCTGAATATATCAATAATTGGTATTCGGAGGATCCTTCGCAAAAATGAAAATGAAAGCCGAAACAATGTATTCCACAATGAATCCGTGGAAAATGTTTTTTATCATCGCCCTGCCGGGTATGATAAGTATGTTCGCTATGTCTATTTACAGCATTATCGAAGGCGCCTTTATCGGCCACAAGCTCGGAGAGGAAGCGTTCGCCGCCGTCAATATAGCAATGCCGCTTGTTATGATAAACTTCTCCCTTGCCGACCTCATAGGCGTAGGCTCTTCTGCGCCCATTTCCATAGCACTCGGCAAAAATGACCGCAAAACCGCCAATAATATTTTTTCATGCTCGGTCATCATGATCTTTATCGCTTCGCTGATCATGGGCAGTATAATGTTTTTTGCCGCTGAACCGTTGTCCCGAATGATGGGTGCCGACGACTTGCTGCTTGATACCGCTGTTAAATATCTGCGTACATATGCGCTTTGCAGCCCGTTGACGACCATATTCTTCGCAATGGATAATTATCTTCGCATAAGCGGATATATTAAAACAAGTATGGCGATCAACGTTTGTTCAAACATCGTTACCATACTTCTTCTTTCCCTCTTTTTATTCGTCTTTGATATGGACGTTATCGGCTCCGCTATCGCAACTTGCATTTCCATGAGCCTTTGCTCCGCCGTGGCGTTGCTGCCGTTTGTTATGAAAAAAACACTGCTTACTTTTGTACGTCCGCATTTTCACCTTTCTATCTTCAAAGAGATCGCCGCTTGCGGTTCGCCGGTTTTTCTCAGCAATATTTCCGGCCGTGTAACATCAATTATCATGAACATCTCTTTGATGACGCTCGGTGTTCGCGAACTCGGAGAGGGTGGGGGAACAACAGCCGTCGCAGTCTATGCCGTGCTTATGTATGCAAGCGATTTTTGTTGGCCGCTTTTGTACGGCATTGCAGATTCTCTTTCTCCCGCCATAGGTTATAACTGGGGCGCCGAAAATTACGACAGAGTAAAGAAAATAGCCGCATCTTCCTATATCGGCACGTTTACGGTAGGTATGCTTTCCACCGCACTTTTGTTCTTTTTCCCGGAGGCTATAGCTTCGTTATTCGTTGACGCCGGTGATACACAGCTTCTCGAACTTTCCATTGACGCGATCAAGCTTTTCTGCTTCGCTTATCTGTTCCGTTGGGTCGCCGTTGCAACGCAAAGCTTTTTCAGCGCAATAGAAAAACCGGCTTTTGCGACTATCATGTCGGTAGCCGTCGCTTTTGTGTTTCCCGTCGTTTTGCTCGGTGCGCTTTGGCCGCTCGGTCTTACCGGTATTTGGCTCAATTTCTTCGGCGTAACATTCTTTGCCGCAGTCCTCGGCTTTGTTTTGCTTTTGATTATTCTTCGCGAAATTAAAAATCGTGAAAAAACAAAAAACCTTGAAGAAAACAATGTTACGGCATAACCGCAATAATATACCACCTGCAAGCAGACAGGCTGAAAACAAAAAGAATTTGTAAATCGGATAAGACTTTTCCTCTCCCTCTGCGGCGTTTTTGCCGCAGGCGGAGATACTGCGTTTGATGCATACAGTGTCGCCGTAACGATGTTGCTTGTAATTGTTCCGTCGGCAATTATCGCGGCTTTTTGGCTGAAATGGCAGCCGATCGTTGTGTACTTTATTTTGAGCTTGGACGAAGTGATAAAAATCCCGTGGATCTACGCTCACTACAAAAAATACAAATGGCTTAAAAATATGACAAGGGAGGAACTACCATGACAATGCGCGAAAGAATCGAACAGGGAAAACTATTTACGGACTATTGTGAGGGCTTACCGGAAGAAAAACTGCATTGTAAAAAAGCAATGGCAGCCTTTAATCGAAGCGAACCCGATGATCCGGAAACACGATTTCGCCTGATGAAAGAACTTTTCGGAAAGGAAACAAATGCTTGGATTGAGCCGCCGTTTTATTGTTGTTACGGTACAAATATAACCCTCGGTGACTATGTGTACATCAACGTGAATTGCAGCTTTATCGACGACGGTAAGATAACAGTCGGCAGCGGGACCATGTTCGGACCGGGAGTTGCGATCGCAACCGTCGGCCACCCGATCAAGCCCGATATGCGACAGTATATGTATACGGACCCCGTTACAATAGGCGATAATTGTTGGATAGGCGCAAACGTGACGATTTGTCCCGGCGTTACTATCGGTCAAAATACCGTCATCGGAGCAGGCAGCGTCGTTACGAAAAACATACCCGCAAACGTTGTTGCCGTCGGAAATCCATGCAGGGTCCTGCGTGAGATAGACGAGCGTGACGATGTATATTATTACAAAGACAGAAAGTTCTCGGACAGCGGCATTGAAGAGGATTGAGGTTTCGAACGCAATAACAGAAATTTCGTGACCCAATATTTTGTGTAATCGTAAAGATCGTTTAATGTTTTATTCGAATATCCTCTGCATGATTTAACATACTCGCAAAAAAGTCCTTCAATAAAAATAACCAGATCAAGCTCTATATACGATTTGTTTTTTATACGGCTGTCGTTCAGGCAAAGCTCAAGCAGCTTTCCCGTAGCGATGGCCGTTAATTTTTTTGCCGCGAACAGAAAATCGTTCGAACGACACAATAACCTGTAGTTTTCGTCGTTTTGCCGTATGAACTCGAATATGGAATCGATAAAACTTATTATATCTTTAGACGTAACCAACCTTACATTGTCGAAAAAAGTGTCTATCATCTCATTCTCGTAATCTTCCGCAACTGCGTAAATATCGTCGTAATGCGAATAAAACGTTCCGCGGCTTATGTCTGCTCTCTTGCAAAGCTCGCTTACGGATATTTTGCCAAGCTCGTTTTTTTCGCTTAACATCTCCGCAAATGTTTTTTTGATCAGCCTCCTGGTCTTCCTTGAAGAATTGTTTAAATTTTGCGCTTTCATCACGCTTACCTCCCGAAATTAACAGTCTTTTAGACATTGTTAATATTTTAACATTGACAATATTTCTGTACTTTCATCTTTTCTTTTCTTGTATTATAATACAACACAGTTCAAATGTCAACAGTGTTAAAAAAGAAAGGAGAAAAATGCTTTATGACAAACAAGACCGATGTTGAAACAAAAAACGGTCATATGATCGAGACCGCTCACTTAACGAAAGATTACGGATTCGGCAGAGGTGTGTTCGATGTGAATATGTATGTGGATAAAGGCGAAGTATTCGGATTTTTAGGCCCCAACGGCGCAGGCAAGTCCACAACGATCAGGCATTTGATGGGTTTTTCGAAACCGGATTCGGGAAGTACGAAAATATTCGGATTTGAAACTTTCGATAAATACGACAGGATCCTCGATAAGGTCGGGTATATACCCGGAGAGATAGCTCTTCCCGCAGGGCTTACAGGTTGGGAATTTATTCGTATGATGCAGAATATGCAGAAAAATCATAACGAACAACGCCTTGAGAAAATGTTAAAACTCTTCGAGCTTGAGGATAACGTACTTAAAGGCGAAACAAAACGAATGAGCCTCGGCGTTAAACGTAAACTTGCCGTCGTAACGGCGTTTATGTCCGATCCCGAAGTGCTTATACTTGACGAGCCTACGAGCGGACTTGACCCCGTTATGCAGGAAATTTTCATACAATTTATTCACGACGAAAAGGATAGGGGAAAGACGATCCTGCTTTCGAGCCATATTTTTTCGGAGATCGATTCAACGTGCGATAGGATCGCGATCATCAAGGACGGTAAAATAGTTTCGGAATTTGTCGCAAACGATTTAAAACACGCATCGCGAAAGTATTACACGATCGTTTTCGAAAACGGCACAAGCGAATTTAAGGAAAAAAGCGCAAACATACCGTCTCTTTTATTGATCAACGATAACAACAACAGCGTATACGTCTCTGTCGAAGATACGGATATGAACGAACTGATATCGATGCTTTCCGTATTGCCCGTGAGGTCTTTTAGTAACAGAAAAGAAACTCTGGAAGACTATTTTATGAAATTCTATAAAGAAGACAAAGATTTCGGAGGTGTTCTTAAATGAATGTTATCGAAACTTGTAAATTAACAAAAGATTACGGAGACGGACGCGGCATATTCGATCTTGATATGGTTATAAGACAGGGCGAAATGGTCGGATACGTCGGAACGAACGGCAGCGGAAAAACAACCACCATACGCCACATTATGGGCTTTTTGAAACCGACGAGCGGCAGCGTTTTTGTAAACGGATTGTCGTCTTGGGAACATTCGAGCGAGATCGCAAAGCAAATAGGGTATGTTCCGGGAGAGATCGCATTTCCCGATCTTAAAACAGGTATCGATTTCCTGAAGTGTCAGGCAGATTTTCTGGATCTTCGCGATATGTCTTACGCAAACCAACTCATCGAGCGGCTGCAGCTTGATCCAAGTGCGAATTTAAAACGTATGAGTAAGGGTATGAAACAGAAAACAGCTCTTGTCGCTGCCCTTATGAACGATTCTCCCGTAATAATATCGGACGAACCAACAACAGGCCTCGACCCTCTTATGCGCTCCACGTTTCTCGATATAATTAAAGAGGAACATCGCAAGGGCAAAACCATCTTTATGAGCAGCCACAGCTTTGACGAACTCGAAAAGACCTGCGATAAAGTCGCACTCATAAACAACGGCAGTATCGTCGATGTTTGTGATATGAATACCATTCGTCATCGTGCCGTAAAAGATTTTAAGATAGAGTTTTATACGTATGACGATTATAAACGCTTTTTGTCCGAAAAATACGAAAAGACCCGTCTGCAAGAACAGTACGATCAGGTCACCGTTCGTATAAATGCCGATGAAACAGCGCAGCTTTTGGGCATTTTGAAAAATTACAACGTTAAATTTATTTCGGAATTGCCGTATACGCTCGAAATGCATTTTAAAAATATCTTGTTTTCAAATCAAAAGAAAGGTTGATTAACTATGTTCAGTAAAGCTTTATTTAAACAATCCTGCAAAGCGAACGGAACAATGTGGATGATCATCACGTTTGCCGTTTGTTTTATGCTCGCCTGCGTTATGTTAATATCCGGTAACGGCAATATCGGCGAGGTCAGAAACGCAATACAGGATACCATTATTGTCAAAGAGGTCAATGCGCAGATCGAAAAACGTGCGTTGTCTTATTATTCGTATGCGGAAAACGGTCTCGAAAAATTTGACGAATTGTTTTTTAACAACGCAAAAGATACCGTTTCTTATTTGATGTGGCTGTCTCAAATGCCGAACGAATCCGAATTTGAAGATACTTCCGTATATCTTGCCGCAATGCAGCAATGGCAAAGCGCAATGCCGCAAATGAATACAGAGACAGGTAAAACGTTTGCGGCAAGTGTCGATAAATGGATAGGAGAACAGCCGGAACAGGACAATTTTACTTCTCTTGACAATTATCTTTCCGCTGTCTCTTCTTGGCAGGAACAATCCCCCGCAACGCAAGAAAATGCCGTGATCGCAGCTTATGCCTCCGCTTGCTCCGAATTACAGACATACATCGTTCAACAAGCCGAAAACGAAGGATATGCCGAGGATTCGGCGGAAGCTCTGGAAATGCTCGGCAGCGTTATGTACACACTTAATCCGAACGGTTCTTTCAAGGATTTCTATCTCGAAAACAACGAAGATGTCCCGGAAGATTACGATATCATGTCCCTGATATCTCATATTGCCGCAGGGGATGCCGAAACGTATCTCTTGTCCGAAGAACGCACCGAATATCGTCAAACACGAGCCGAATCCGGCGCAACAATATTCATTTCGGGCAATATGACAAATGCCGAAAGCGTAAAATCTCTTACCGAGGCGCTTGCCGAGTACGGTGTTACGCAAGAAAAATACGATTCGTTCGGCTATACATACGATTCGATAAAGCATATGGCAAGAACGGCTGTCGCAACATATCAAGGCAGACTTGAATACGAGCTTGATTTGTTAAACGAACAAAACAAAAACGGCGAATTTTCCGATAACGAGTCGTATGCAGCCGCCGTGACGGATAAAAAAGCCGAGCTTACGCACGATATTTCAACAAGCTTTTTGTCAACATTGCCGCAGCAGGTCTCCGATGCTCTCGAAGAAATAGGTAAAGCCGATCTTTACACTCTGATCGTCGGATCGATCTTCTATAAACTCGCAGGTCTTCTCCTTCCTATTATTTATATGATCATGGCGTCAAACAATCTCATTGCCGGACAGGTCGACAGCGGCTCAATGGCGTACGTTCTTTCCACGTCAACAAAACGCAGCACGGTCGTCTTTACTCAGGCAATGTACCTGATCGGTTCTCTTTTGGCAATGTTTTCTCTCACAACAGCAACAAGCTGCGTATGTCTTGCTCTTGTCGGCGAAGAAGTGGACCTTACTTACAAAAATCTTATTTTGCTTAATTTAGGCGCATTCCTTGTTCTTTTCGCGCTTTCCGGTCTTTGCTTTTTCACGTCTTGCGTGTTCGACAGAAGCAAACGTTCAATGGCTATCGGCGGCGGACTTTCGATATTCGCACTCGTTGCCGCAATGCTCGGTCTTTTCGGCAGCCCCGTTATTCCGTCGGTTGTACGTCTTGACGCATTGAATTATTTTAACTATGCAACCGTGATCTCTCTGTTTGACGTTATTTCGATCATGGACGGTACAAATGTTTTCGTTTTGAAGTTTGTTATCCTCGGCGTTGCGGGCATTGTAGGCTATATTGCCGGATCTTTAAAATTTACAAGAAAAGATCTTCCGCTTTAAAAAGGAGTGTTTATTTATGTTTGAATTTAAAAAGCTATGCGATTCTTTCGAAAAAATGTCTTCTGTCGAAAGGGGGCTTTTGTTAACGGAAAAGTCCGTTACCATCCTTGCAAAACTGCATTGCCTTTCGATACCCGGTATCGATCCGGTATCTGTGTTTGCGGGATTTCTGGTCGGATCGGTTGTCTCGGACGGGAAAATCAACGAGAAAGAATACCTGATTATTTATCCCACTCTTGTTCGTGTGTTCGGAGACGAGTTTGATCTTTCATCGATCAAAGCGTCTTTTTGCGACGACAAAAACGTGAGAAAAGTAATTTCGGATTACACCGAAAACATGATTCGCATCTTGGAACTTTGGGATGACGAACTAAAATGGGATCTTATCACCCTCTGCCTTTGCATCGTTACGATCGACGAAAAAGTTTCATTCAAAGAAAAACGCTATATTCGCCGTCTTTGCGGCTTGGGATTATAGCCTAACGCAGATGTGCCCTGCCGCCTTAAAAGCGGCAGGGCACTATTCAAGATGAGCTTTCGTAGATTGCAAGCGTTGGTCCAATTTAAACATCGTTTTCGGTGCGCAAAATCTTTCGGATCGATTTTTCGTTGTTTAACACGTAAAAATCTCACAGTTTTGCAATATTAAATATATCAAAGAAATAATAAACCGCAGAACGAAAGAATAAAAGACTAAACCAAAATAAACGAGTAAACAAACGGATAAAAATTGTTTAATATACCGAAAATGGACTATTAAAAATACGCATATTTGTGAATTATGTCTAATTGACAAAACATGGAAAACATGGTATACTGACTATAAGATAAAAGCAAAATAACAGGCAAAACAGCGGAAAGAAAGAATAAGAGAGTAAATAAACAATTAGACAAAAAGGTAAAAGAATCGAATACAGTCATTAAGACGACAGAATAAATACGGAGAACAGCGTATGAAGCAGAAATACGGAGCAAAAATTTTTTCAATGATAAAAATTTTTCCGCAGGGGCTTTGTGCGCTTTTTTCTTATTTTAAAAATGAATCTATCGCGATCGCAGCTTCTTTAAAGGCAAAAGTTAAAATGTTTTCAGGTTCGATACACGAACGAAAATGGCTCATATTCGGTAAGATAATAAAAGAGACGTGTGGGATTGGCGTCGACAGCTCGCCGTCAAGCCCGAAATTATCGAACACGTAAATCTTTATTTTATAATTTTTTAATGCTGCATAGCGCAGCAGAAAGGACAGATTATTAATGATGCAGAAAATAAAAAAGGTTGCTGTAGTACTTATATCAACCTTAGTAATTCTATCCGCACTTATTTTCCCGGCTCTGGCGACGGCAACATCAAATACCGTTACCTGGGATTCCGAATTTATTTGGCTGAAGAGTAATGTCGTAAGAAGTCGTCTCACGGTAAGTGAATATACCGGTTTAAAGCCTACCACAACTTTTTGGGCTACAGCTAATACCGGCGAAACCTTCACAGCGAAAGTTGCCGGTACCGGCACCGCGCTTTCCGGAATAGTGGAAACGAATCTTTCTATTCCCTTTATTTTGGATTCCGGTACTACGATTCGATATAATAATGGGAATTAAGTAGTTGTTTAACAATCAAATGCCGAAATCGGGCGGCGATAAATTCGTCGCCCGATTTCGGGAACCGACATTAAAAAGGGGGACATAAAATGATATTTATCCGCAATATATGGTCGAGCCTAAAAAAAGAGCCTTTGACTTCTTTATTGTTTATCCTTCAGATAGCCATTGCTGCTTTTATAATTTTCAATACCTGTTTTGAATATAAATACACAAAAGACCGTCTTGATGCTACGGTAACTTCATACAGCAAATATACTTTTTATTATATGGCTCCCCGAAGCAGCGGTGATGTAGATAGTTTGTTCTCAGGGGATACAACTACCGGTTTTGACCTTAAGATGGACAATTTTATCGAGCAAATGCGTCAGATCAAAGGAATCAAACTGCCTATAAACAATTACAGCTTCACTTTGGTAGTCGAAGACACATGTGAACATATCGACGCAAAAGATAAAAACGGAATGGATACGCTTATCGGTTATATCGGTGATACGTATTCCTTTTGGGAGGGCATAATGACAGATAAACTTTTCTTTGAAATGTTCCCCATAAAGCTCGATTCCGGACGTTTTTTTACCGATGAAGAGTTTGAGCTTACATATGAAAAAGGCCAAGTCATACCCGTACTTCTCGGATACGATTTTAAAAAATACTATAATATAGGGGATACCATACCGGCATATATTAACTATAATTTGACAGAAGCCGACAGATTGGCGACCGCCGAGGTTATCGGCTTCATAGCCGACGGTGAGACATTTCCGAATAATGTCGGATCCACTCTTTACTCCTACAGTAACCAAGTTGTTATTCCATACAATTACCGCAGGCCGCACGAATATACCGATGTCAGAAGATATAATGACATGTTTGCCGAAGGTTATATGGGAATGTATATTCTAATAGAACAAGAAAATGCGGGAGAGACAGTGAAAATCTTAAATCAGCTGTTGGACGAAAACGGACTGAGCGACACTGTTCGACTGCTTCGTCTTTTGTCTTCCACTGTTACTATTGCAAATAATTACAAAGAGATCATGTCGATACGAATAGTGCTTACATGTATAATGATTGTATTTGCGTTTATTTCAATAGTGTTGATGACGATCAACAGAATAACGTCAAACATACGTAATTACGCAATACATCTCATAAGCCGAGGCACGTATACGAACGTATATTCGTACGTGATAGGTGAGATATTCACATACTCGCTTATAGGGTTTATAGTCGGCGCGAACGCATATTCGCTTATGACCATATCGAAAAATTATGTCGTTAATATGCCTACGGAAACGGCGTACGGATATAAGTACGGTTGGAGTATCTGTCTTACGATGCTCGCACTGTTTGCGATAATAAGCTTTGTAATAGTTTATGCACGAATGAAAAAGACGGACCTCAGCTCCGTAATACGGGATAAAGTATATTCGGACGGAAGCAAAGGCACAGGTTACAAAGCGGTAACGGTAGCGGCGTTTGCATTTGTAAGCGTGTGTATAATATTCACGATAAGCTATTTGGTATATAACAAGAGTGTAGATATGTACTACAGGCATTTCTATACCGACCATGCAAAGCTCGTATCTTCATACCAGCACCCCAGCGCCCCAATTCCTAAACCCGAATATAAAGAGCTGTCCGAAGATTATGTTGTTTATAAGCTTATAAATAACAATTATACGGAGCTTGCTCCTTATATAAGGGGAATGTATTACGAGGGAGATGTTGAGTTGCCGAATATAGTCGAGGGCAGATTTTTTAACGAAGACGAGCTATACGGTAACAAGAAAAAGCAAGTGGCGGTAATGGGTAAAAAAGCATACGAAGATTTTGCGGAAGAAGACGAAAAGGGTAACGTATATTTTACGTATGCGGGAACGAAATACACTGTAATAGGAGTAATGGGCAAAGCCGACGGAACGGAAACGAAAGTAGACGAGTGGGTTTTTATACCGTTTGATACATCGATAGAAAAATTCTCCACGTTCGGTTCATACGTTGTAGACGGGCGCACAAAGGCGACGACGACAAAGGCAGCCGAAAATCTGGTAGCAAGCTTGGAAAAAAAAGGCGGAGAGGTCGATATGTCTGATTATACGCCAACACAGGTCGTCGTCGGGCCGACGGATACACTGTTCTCGTTGGCTGTAATGATATGTATGAACATAGTAATACTTTGTATGTATTACACGGATAAAAAGCAGTATACGATAAGCGTAAAGAAATTCCTGGGATATTCGAAACTGATGATTTTCGGAGACATCTTCGGCGGATTTTTAAGGTGGTCGGCAATAGGCTTCGGACTTGGAGTAGGTATGGTGTTGCTGATAATATTAACACCGCTGAAAGACTTTGCAATGTTCGGCGCATTATCGCTTAACCTGCCGACCGTGATCTTCTCATTTATCTGCACCGCACTTCTCGCTCTTATCTTTTCCGCAATTTCCATCATTCGCGCTTTCAACCGCGATACAAGCGAAGCGATAAGAGGGTAGGTGTGCTTGTAAAGATTAAAGATGAATTTTGCGAATATGCCTCATCTATGGTGGACGGTAGCCCGTGTGCCGTATGCCTAAAAAAGTTGAATTGCTTTAAAAACTAAAGATCAGGCTTTCGGTTTCAGTGCTTTTGCTGTATTTATCTTTACTTTTATCACGTTTTTTTATGAACAGCTGAAATACCGTTTGAGTAGACTTCAAAAGCCGAAAATGAAGCTGTTTGTAATTTTAATCATGTCGCAGACCGAACTATTATCGTGCTCAAGCGAACCGGTCAAGTAATAACACGAAATCACGCTTGCCGTGACGGTGGGCTTTGTTAAAACAGGCTTATTTCTAATTTTCCCTTTTTTGTCATAATATCACTATTGAAATTCTTGTCGATTTGTTGTATAATGTAGGGTAGTTAAGTAGGTTTAACTTTTGAAAGGAGAAATATATAATGAACGATCAATGCTCTCGCGAGCTTCAGTATTCGCACGAAGTCGAAAGAATGTGCGTTGTCGCAAAAGGTCCTCATCACGGACCTGCTCCCATCCCCGAAGAGGGTCGTTGGGTCAAAGCATATGAAATTAAAGACATATCCGGTCTGTCTCACGGTATCGGTTGGTGCGCTCCCCAACAGGGAACGTGTAAGCTTACTCTTAACGTTAAAGACGGTATCATCGAGGAGGCTCTTGTTGAAACACTCGGTTGCTCCGGTATGACCCACTCCGCAGCTATGGCTGCCGAAATACTTCAAGGCAAAACTCTTCTTGAAGCCCTTAACACAGACCTTGTTTGCGACGCCATCAACGTTGCTATGAGAGAAATATTCAAACAGCTCGTTTACGGCCGTTCTCAGACAGCTTTTTCCGAAGACGGTCTTCCCATCGGCGCATCTCTCGAAGACCTCGGTAAAGGTCTCCGTTCTCAGGTCGGCACTATGTTCGGCACAAAAGCAAAAGGCGTTCGCTATCTCGAAATGGCAGAAGGCTATGTTCTCAATGTCGCTATGGATGAGAACAACGAGATCACCGGCTACAAATTCGTTCACCTCGGCAAGATGATGGACGCTATCAAAAAAGGCGTTGATCCCAAAGAAGCTTATGAAAAGAACATCGGTACTTACGGCAGATACGAAAACGCGGCTAAATACATAGACCCGCGTCAAGACTAAAAGGAGGTAGGATCTGATGGCATTATTTGAAGGATACGAAAGACGTATTGACAAAATAAACAAGACCGTTAAAGAATACGGTTTCTCCTCCATTGAGGAAACTCGCGATTATTGCCTTTCCAAAGGTATTGATGTTGACGCTATCGTTAAAGGCGTTCAACCCATCGCATTTGAAAACGCTGTTTGGGCTTACACACTCGGCTGTGCTATCGCTCTTAAGCTTAACAAAACAAATGCTGCCGATGCTTCCGAAGCTATAGGTATCGGTCTTCAGGCATTCTGTATCCCCGGCTCCGTTGCCGAAAACCGTAAGGTCGGCTTGGGCCACGGCAACCTCGGTGCTATGCTCCTTCGTGAAGAAACAGACTGCTTCTGCTTCCTCGCAGGCCACGAAAGCTTCGCTGCTGCAGAAGGCGCTATCGGTATCGCAAGAAAAGCCGACAGAGTTCGTACAAAACCCCTGCGTATAATCCTTAACGGTCTCGGCAAAGACGCTGCTTATATCATTTCGAGAATCAACGGATTTACTTATGTTGAAACAGATTATAACTTCGCTACAGACGAGCTTACCATCGTTCGCGAAGTTAAATTCTCCGACGGCGAAAGATCTAAGGTGCGTTGCTACGGTTCTAACGATGTCCTCGAAGGCGTCGCTATTATGAAACTCGAAAAAGTCGATGTTTCCATAACAGGTAACTCCACCAACCCCACTCGTTTCCAGCACCTCGTTGCAGGTACTTACAAGAAATGGGCTATCGAAAACGGCAAGAAATACTTCTCTGTCGCTTCCGGCGGCGGCACAGGCAGAACACTTCATCCCGATAACATGGCTGCAGGCCCCGCTTCTTACGGCTTGACAGACTCCATGGGTCGTATGCACGGCGATGCTCAGTTCGCAGGCTCTTCTTCCGTTCCCGCTCACGTTGAAATGATGGGTCTTATCGGCGCCGGCAATAACCCCATGGTCGGTATGACCGTTGCTTGCGCAGTCGCAGTTCAGGAAGCTCTCAATAAATAAGAGCATTTTAATGATTTAACACCTTTCATCAAAATTGGTTTAATAAAAAGCGCATCTCGATATCGTCCGGTATCGGGATGCACTTTTTTAAGCGAACTTCACCTCACAAGAGCAGAGCTTACTTCACTTAAAGCGTAAACAGCATATTTATATAAATTGCGGATATTCAACTTATTCGCACTATTATCAAAATATCTCTTATCTCAATTAACTCTTTTCAAAATCAACCTCTGCATTCGGAAAAATCATATTGACAGTGAGATTTATCTATGGCAGTTATATTTGCAGCGTATGAACGGTGATTTGCTTTACATAAGCGTTGGCAGTATGTTTTACGAGCCGCAAAGCGAGCATTTCGTAGTTGCCTAAGGCAACTATGTCACCCTAAGGCAACTACATTACATAATGCAACGTAGTTGACTTGGGCAGATATTTAACTCTATTCTTGTAATTCTCGATGAAAAAACATAACTTGAGCGGAAATATCACTTGCGTAGCAAATATAACCGATACGGAGTGATATTGTAAAAAGCGATATCAAAACTCGTTGTTTTATTGATATTTCGACTTCATCGAAGTTTAACAAGGAAGTATTACGGCTACTGTGAACCGATATGCCGATGGTTTATTTTTTCTTTGCGCGGAATACGAGAGCTGCAAGCCAACTGAAAATTACGGCGGCGCCGATACCGCCTGCGGCACCTGTTAGACTGCCTGTGAAAATACCGATGAGACCGTATTTATCGATAGCGTCGCGAGTGGCTTTTGCAAGGACATGACCGAAGCCCGTAAGAGGGACTGTGGCACCCGAAGCGCCGAAATCCGCAATAATATCGTAAACGCCGATCGCAGATAAAATAACGCCTGCGACGACATAGCCGACGAGTATACGTGCGGGGGTAAGTCTCGTTTTTTCTATTATTATCTGCCCTATCAGGCAAAAAGAGCCGCCGATCAAAAAAGATAAAAGATATTCCATAAAACAATGCCGATAAGGGCTGTGTCCTTTCTTGTTAAAAAATCACGCTTTTAAGTTGACGAGATGAGCGATACCGGGAATACTTTCGCCCTGGAGACTGCTTGTCGGGCTCATAAGAGCACCGGTCGTTATAAACAAAACGTTCTTGAACGTGCGATTGATCATTTCTTTTAAGATATATCCGCAAAGAACGCTTGCGGAACAGCCGCAGCCCGAGCCGCCGGAGTGAACGTCCTGAGTGTTGATATCATAGATCATAAGACCGCAATCGTTATAATTGTCGGAAAGCACGATACCGTCTTGGCGGAGAAGCTCGCGAAGAATATCCGCGCCGACAGAGCCGAGGTCGCCCGTGACGATAAGGTCGTAATCGGACGGTTCGGTTGAAGTATCGTCAAAGAAGCGTTTAAGGGTCAGAGCGGCTGCGGGGGCCATAGCGGCGCCCATATTTGAAAGGTCGGTAATCGACATATCGCAGACGGTGCCGGGCGTTACTTTTTCGATAACAACCGACGGTTTATCGGTCGTGCGCTCAAGAAGAACACAGCCTGCACCGGTGACTGTCCATTGAGCGGACGGTTGGCGTTGTGCACCGTATTCGAGAGGAAAACGAAATTGACGTTCTGCAGAGCAAAAGTGAGAGCTTGTTAAAGCAAGGGTACGCTCGGCAAAGCCGCCGTCGATGGTCATTGCGCCGAGGATCATCGCCTCAGCCATTGTTGAACACGCTCCGTAAAGGCCAAAAAACTGCACAGGAATATCACGAACGCAAAAGTTCGAGCCAGTGCACTGATTGAGCAGATCGCCCGCAAAGACGAAGTCAATATCTTGCGCGGAAAGCCCCGATTTTTCGATAACATGGTTCATTGCCTCCTTTTGAATATATGTTTCGGCTTTTTCAAAGGATTTTTGTGCGAAATATTCGTCGTCGGACCAATATTTAAAGCTGTTCCCGAGCGGACCTTCGTGCTCTTTTTGACCGACGACGGCTTCAAAGCAGGCTATTTTGACGGGAGACGAGAATGTGTATGTTCCCGAACCTATTTTTTTAGACATAAGCACCTCAAACAAAAAACGAAGTGACGACATAATAAATAATGCCGTAAAAGAACGCCGCTACCGTACCGTAAACGATGACGGAGCCCGCAACGCCGAATATTTTCGGACCGATACCGAGGACCAAGCCTTCTTGTTTAAACTCAACAGCCGGAGACGCCATTGCGTTCGCAAAGCCGGTAACTGGAACGAGCGTGCCTGCGCCGCCGATCTTTGCAAGCTTATCATATAGACCTATGCCGGTAAAGAGCGCACTTAAAAAGACGAGAACTATCGTTGTCCACTTACCTGCTGTTTCGGTATCGAGTTCAAACAACAAGATCGCAAGATCTTTTATGCCCTGACCGACGCAGCATATACCGCCGCCGATAATAAATGCGAAAAAGCAGTCTTTTGCCATAGGTGAGTTCGGCGTTTTTTGTTCAACAAGCTTGCCGTAATCTTCCGCTTTCATAAAAGCACCTGCCTTGACAGATTTGATATTATATTGAATATTATCTGCGGATAAGTATTTTTTATTCGCAAAAGATATTGAAATTTATGTTTTTATATGTTAAAATATGTAAGGAACAAAAGATAACGGAGGGCGGAGATGAGGCTGAAAAAGTTACTGGCGTTGATACTGTCCGTAATCGTTGCGTTGTCCGCATTAACGGCGTGCGAGATCACAGAGCTTGCCGAAGCGTTTGGTTCTCGACAAGCCGAGACTGCTGTAGGTATCGATGAGTACGGTACGTACACGACAAAAGACGATGTGGCGCTGTACATTCACACGTACGGGAAGCTGCCGCAGAATTTTATAACAAAGAGCGAAGCGAGAGCGCTCGGTTGGAAGAGCGGCGGACTTGAGGAGTACGCCGAGGGAAAATGTATCGGAGGCGACCGTTTCGGGAATTACGAGGGGCTTTTGCCCGAAAAAGACGGGCGGGAGTACACGGAATGCGACATCGACACCCTGGGAAAAACGTCCAGAGGTGCGAAAAGAATAGTTTTTTCAAACGACGGGCTTATTTATTACACGGATGATCATTACGAATCGTTTACACTTTTATACGGAGATGAATCAAAATGATAGAAATAAAAATAGACGGAAACAGCCTTAAAACAAAGCAGCAAGCGCACGAATATCTTGCAGCGCAGGACGGATTTCCCGACTATTACGGCAAAAATCTTGATGCGCTGTATGATGTTTTAACATCGCTGCCGGAAGTGCGTGTGAGCGTGTCCGACCCGGAAAGTATTGTTAAAAACCTCGGAGAATACGGTAAAAAGCTGTTGCTGACGATAAAATACGCCTGTGATAAAAATCCGGGCGTACAATTGGTTGTTGAAGACGAAAAAGATCACGAGACCTGATGGTTCCGTGACCTTTTTTTAAAGGACTTTGCTCAAAAAATCTTTTGCTCTTTGTGTTTTGGGCGCATAAAATATTTCTTTGGGTGTTCCCTCTTCGGCGATCTTACCGTCTGCGATAAACAAAACACGGTCGGCAACTTCGCGAGCGAAGCCCATTTCGTGTGTTACAACAACCATAGTCATACCTTTTGCCGCCATATAACGCATAACGTCAAGAACTTCGCCGACCATTTCGGGGTCGAGCGCAGATGTCGGCTCATCGAAAAGTACAACTTCGGGGTTCATACAAAGCGTGCGCAAGATCGCAATTCGCTGTTTTTGACCGCCGGAGAGCCTGCTGGGATAGTCGTCTTTTTTATCCGCAAGACCGATACGATCCAACATATGCAGCGCGGTTTGCTCGGCTTCCTCTTTTGTTTTAATGTTTAATTTAACGGGAGCGAGCGTGAGGTTTTGAAGAACGGTAAGATTGTTAAACAGATTAAAATGCTGAAACACCATACCCATACGGCTTCGCGCCGAATTGATATCTATGTGATTTTGTTCGTATATATCTTTGCAGATCTTGTTGAACGCCGCACCCTCGTGTTTTTTTAAGAGGTCTTCTTTTTTTATCTTTTGGATAGCTTCGTCGTGGCTCAACCCCTGTTTTACGAGATATCCGTACGTTTTGGACGCGCTTATTGCGTCGAAATGCAGGTACGGATCGACAGCGTTCATAAGTTTATCGTCTAACCAAACTTCTCCGTATGTGGGAACTTCGAGCATATTCATACAGCGCAGCAGTGTGCTTTTTCCGCTGCCCGACGGTCCGATTATTACAACACATTCGCCTTTTTGAATCTCGCACGAAATGCCGTTGAGAATGTGAAGCTGACCGAAATCCTTATAAATGTTTCTAACGCTTATCACCGGCACGCAACCTCTTTTCTATCGATTTAATACAAAGCGTAAGAAGATTGACTATACCTAAATAGAACAAAGCGACCACGCTCATGGGAACGATATAGCTTGCCATATAATTACCGCTTCCGATATTTTTTGCGGCCATGGTAAGATCGTACATACCTATCATACTGACAATCGACGTCTCTTTTATCAAAGCGATAAGTTCGTTGCCGATCGCAGGGATAACGTTTTTTATCGCTTGCGGAATAACTATGTTAAGCATTGTTGTCGAAGCGGAAAGACCGAGCGCACGACCTGCCTCGGTCTGCCCGATATCTACGGACAAAATGCCTGCACGGATATTTTCGGCAACGTACGCACCGGAGTTTATGCCGAAAGCTATTATTGCGGTAAGTATCTGAGGAAAGCCCCTGATCGCAAAAACCACATAAGCCATAATAAACAGCTGAAGCGCCATAGGTGTTCCGCGAATGACGGTTATATAGATCTTACATATGAGTTTCGGTACGAACATCGTCTTTGATTTCGGAGTGATCGTAACTATTGCGACGATCGTACCGAGAACAAGTCCGATCGCCGTTGCGCCGACAGAGATCCCGATCGTCAGTTTAAGACCCTTAAAGATCATATCCCAGTATTTTGCGGTCGTAAACAGTTCGATAAGCTTATCTATAAAGTTCATTTAAATTATCCTTATAATAATACGATAACAATTATTCAAGGCCCATATGCTTCATAAGAAGTTTTTCTATGCCGTTTTGACCGTTTTCGCCTGCAACCATAAGTTCGGAAAGGACTTCGTTGATCGTTTCGAGAAGCTCTGTATTGCCTTTTGTTACGCAAATAGCATACTGTTCTTCGGTCGGGCAGTCTTCGCCGTCTTCGCCGCCGTCATAATAAAGGGGAAGGCATTTAAGACCGCTGTTTTTTTCAACGATATACTGAGCGGGCAGTTCGTCTACGATAACAACGTCTATTTGGTGTGCGCCGATAGCGTCGGCAGCAAGCTGAGCATCGTCAAAACTGGAAACCGTAGCACCCGTGCCGTAAAGCACTCCGTCGTAGCCGTAATCTTCGTTATCTGCGGTTGCATTGATTTCGCCGTCGGAATAAATAAAGCCTGTCGTATCTGTTTGAACGCCGATCTTTTTGCCTGCAAGTGCGTCCCAGAGAACGTATTTGTCATCGACAGTAACAATGGAAGTATCGTCTTCTGCCCAAATAACGTATTGAACGGAAGTGTAGTAAGGAATGGAAAAGTCTACTTTTTCCTGTCTTGCTTCTGTAATCGTAATACCTGCGGCACCGCAGTCGCAAACTTTACCTGCCGAAACATTATCTATGATAGCGGAAAATTCCACGTTTACAAATTCGATATCTTTTCCGAGTTTTTCGGCTACCATGTTCATAACATCAACATCAACGCCGCAGATCTCTGTTCCGTCATAATACTCAAACGGAGCGAAGAATGCGTTTGTGTGAACTATAATACCGTCCGTGCCGTTACAAGCGGACAAAGTGAATACGGCGGAAATCGCCATTGCAGTCAAAAGAATCATGCTTATTATTTTTTTCATTGTTTTTACCACCTTATATTTTTTATGATCGTATTTTTTATCAAGATTATTTTTGCATGTTATTCATAAAAATCGTATATTGAATTTCTTTAAATAAATCGTCGGGCAAACTCGAAAATTGCGGAATGGTCCAACGAAGGGGATTTTCCGGTCGAAGCAACAACTTTTTTTACGGCGGACTTTGCAATTATCTTTTCTATGCCTTTTATTTCGTCGAGATTTATTTTTGCGCCGAAGCCGTCTGAAACGACCGCTTTTTTAACAAGCAAAGGGGGGAAGTTTTTTTCGATATACGCCGAACTTCGGGCTTTGTCTAAACAACAAACGTAAAGTCCTATGTTCTTTTTCCTGATCTCAAGCTCGTTTTCGGAAATGTATTTTTTTAATTCGGCAGATATCTTTCCGTATCGTATTCCACTGCCCAAAATGATATTATCGTAAGAAGAGATATTACATTTGTCAACAGCCAAATTTACAAGCCGGGAATCCGGCAAAAGTCTGTAAAGTTCTCGGGCACATTCCGCGGCAGAACCGGTCTTTGAAAAATAAACTATCGCAGTCTTCAACTCAGCACCTCCGATTTTGAATATTCATACGATTTTGGTTGAATAAATATGCAAGACAAAGTATACCACACTTTTCATCAAAAAGCAAGCCCCAAAATGAAAAGTTACAATTTTTTCGCATTTACAGCTCGAGCGACATTATGTTCAAACGTGGTAATTACGGGGAAAATTTAAAAAATACGCATTTCTGGGGCTTTACAAAAGAAAGAAATGCTGTTATAATATTAAATATGAAAGTCATGCTCACACGGAGAATAATTATGAGAAATATTGAATATGTAAAAGCATTTGATCCCGAACTCGGTTCCGCGATGGAGGCGGAGTTTGAGCGTCAAAACAGGAATATAGAGTTGATCGCCTCGGAAAATATCGTTTCGGAAGCTGTTATGGCGGCAATGGGAACGATACTCACCAATAAATACGCAGAGGGCTATCCGGGTAAGAGATATTACGGCGGATGCGAATACGTAGATATTGTTGAAAACATTGCAAAAGACCGTGCCTGCAAGCTTTTCGGCGCAGAGCACGCAAACGTTCAGCCGCACAGCGGCGCACAGGCAAATACAGCTGTTTATTTTGCATTCCTCAAGCCCGGAGATACGGTTATGGGGATGGATCTTGCGTGCGGCGGACATCTCACTCACGGTTCGCCCGTAAATTTATCCGGCACATATTTTAATTTTGTTGCGTATGGTGTTGACGAAAAAACTCATCTTATAAATTACGATGATGTTGAACGCATCGCAAAAGAATCAAGACCGAAGATAATCGTTGCGGGCGCATCCGCATATCCGAGGACGATAGATTTTAAACGTTTTGCAGACATAGCTCATTCCGTCGGCGCATTGCTTATGGTAGATATGGCTCATATTGCGGGACTTGTTGCCGCAGGTCTGCACCCGTCGCCGATCCCGTATGCGGATATCGTTACAACAACGACGCATAAAACGCTCAGAGGCCCTCGAGGCGGCATGATCCTTTGTAGGGAAGAATTTGCAAAAACCATAGACAAGGCGATTTTCCCCGGGACACAAGGCGGTCCGTTAATGCATATTATCGCCGCGAAAGCGGTTTGCTTCGGAGAAGCGCTAAAGCCCGAATTTAGGACGTATCAGCAACAGATCGTCGCTAATGCGTCGGCTCTTGCAAATGAGTTAACGGCAAAAGGCTTTGATCTTGTTTCCGGCGGTACGGATAATCACCTGATGCTTGTTGACCTGCGAAAATTCGGGCTTACCGGCAAAGAGCTTGAGCGCAGGCTTGACGATGTTCGCATAACGGTAAACAAAAATGCGATCCCGAACGATCCGCAGTCTCCTTTTATAACGTCGGGTATACGATTGGGCACCCCTGCAGTAACATCAAGGGGCTTTACAGAGGCCGATATGAAAACAGTGGCGGACTGTATATACGAAACATCCGTGCATTTTGAAAATGCCGATCGGATCGTTAAAACCGTATCCGAGCTTTGCAATAAATATCCGATATACAAAGATGTACAATAAAAATTTTGCATAACGATCACGAAGTTTTGTAATACCGAGGAATAATTATATGTCAACACCTCTTGCAGCAAAAATAAGACCTACGGAGCTTTCCGATTTTGTCGGACAGAAGCATCTTGTAGGTAAGGGCAAACCGCTTTATAAGATAATAGAAAGCGGAAATATTCCGAATATGATCTTTTACGGCTCGTCGGGCATCGGTAAAACGACGCTCGCAGGCATAATTGCGGCAAAAACGAAAAAAACGCTGTATCGTTTAAATGCCACAACGGCGTCTACGGGAGATATAAAGGAAATAATCGCATCGTTAAACTCGTTGGAGGGCGAAAACGGCATTTTGCTGTATCTTGACGAGATACAATATTTTAACAAAAAACAGCAGCAGACCTTGCTCGAATTTACAGAAGACGGTTCTATAACTCTTATTGCGTCCACGACCGAAAATCCGTATTTTTATGTTTACAATGCGATATTGAGCCGCTCGACGGTTTTTGAGTTTAAGCCCGTGGAGAGCGAAGAGATCCAAAAAGCCGTTGCGCGGGCGTTTGATGTTGTAAAAAAAGAAAAACAGGTCGAAATAAACATTGAAGACAGTGTATGTAAACACATTGCGCAGACATGCGGCGGAGATGTCCGAAAAGCAATAAATGCGGTGGAGCTTCTCACGTCGGTAAAGCTTGGTCAAACACGGATCGATGTTTCGCTTGAAGACGCAAAACAAGTATCTCAGCGTTCAAACATGAAATACGACAGAGACGGTGACGCGCATTACGATATTCTGTCCGCTTTTCAAAAATCGATACGCGGCTCGGACGAAAACGCTGCGCTCCATTATCTTGCACGGCTCATAGAGGGCGGAGATATGCCGTCTATATGCCGACGCCTTCTTGTTATTGCGGCAGAAGATATAGGTCTTGCTTATCCGCAGGCAATAAGCATCGTAAAAGCGTGTGTTGACAGCGCTTTGCAGCTCGGATTTCCCGAAGCGAGAATACCGCTTGCAGATGCTGTCATATTGCTTGCGACCGCACCGAAATCGAACAGCGGCATATGTGCAATCGATGCTGCGATCGAACGGATACGTTCCGGAGAATACGGAGATATCCCGAACACGCTCAAAGACTCTCACTACAGCGGCGCGGAAAAGATCGGTCACGGCAAGGGTTATATGTACGCTCACTCATATCCCGGCCACTGGGTCAAACAGCAATATTTGCCGGACAACATAAAAGACGACGTATATTATCATTACGGCGACAACAAAACCGAGCAGGCAGCAAAAGCTTATTGGGATAAGATAAAAAAATAGTTTAATGTGATTAACACCGATATCTCTTACCTGTAAGACGACATGGGCAATATTAAGGCTTCTCTGCATAAGTCGGTTATAATCGGCAAAGCAATAACGTTGTTCCGATTTAAATTGAACACATATCTCGTAAACCGTTCGGATTGTCGGCAATATGTATACAAAAACTCTCTGTTTTACGATAGAGAGTTTTTTCGATTATTCAAATCCGATATAAATATGCTATCTGTCAAAAAAATGAGGATGCCGCAAATGAGCGGAATTGTTTTCCGCAGTCCTTTTCATAAAAAATGCGGTCATTGTGTTTAAACTCGCACAAAACCGCCGAAATTCATTAAAGAAAGCGGATGCTTAATACCTTTCGGTAAAGAACATCCGCTTTTTCTTTTTTTAGTCTGCCTTAATGCGACAGCCACATTTGCATTAAGGGGCTTTCCATGTTATCAAGTGGCAGGAATCAACGCTGCTCAAGAGGAGAGGGGGCGTCTCATGTAAAAGTTATATTACTGTTTTTTCTTTTTTAACGATACTATAACGACCGCAACGATCGCGATTATGCTCACAGCGCCCAGAGCAATGTAGACTATCATACTGCTATCGCTTGTTTCGGGCGGGATTTCCGGGTCGTATTCGGTAAAGTTCGTAAAGAGCGGAGTATCGTCGTATTTTTCGCCGTTTTTCTCGTAAGAAACGCTTGCATGAAGCGAGCCGTCTTTTTCGTAAACATCGACGGTTACTTTGAAAACAGACGTATCGTAGATCATATCCTCAACAGTGCCGATCTGTTCGGTGATGTAGTAAGTATATGTTCCGACAGCGTCGAACTTAAGCATATCGAACAAGACGTAGCCGTCGGTGTTCTGTTTGATCTGCAATGCTTTTCCCTCGGAATTGAGGAGATTGAACGTGAAATCGCTGCCGGTTGCAACGTGGCGGTTGAGCGTTTTCAATGCGAAGATCGGAAGCGTGATAGGCGTCAAGGTTTCGTCCGGCTCATCGGGTTGATCGGGTTCGGGTTCTTCATCTTCCGTCATATTGCAAAATACGGGAATACCGCTGTATGGCGAGCCGTTTTTCTCGTAAGCAACATCTGCGTACACATAACCGAGAATGTTATTTACGGTGACTGTGATCGTGTAAACGTTTGAATCGTAACGAATACCGGAATCGGTGCCTGCTTTTTCGGTTAAATAATAAGTGTAAACGCCTGTAGACCAGAACGTAAGTGTGTTGAAAATAATCTCGGAACCTTTATTGTTTACGGTTTGAACAACCTTACCGTTCGAATCGGTAAGCTGGAATGTGAAGTTGTTCGATGTGGGAATAGCACCGTCCATAAGTTTCATGGCGGTTATGGTCGCACGAGCAAACTGCGGTATGATGATGGGAGTGTCGTCTTCAACTTCTTCGACTGTAAATACCCAGTCGACCTCACCGACGCGATTTGCATAATCGTTACCGAGCGTTATGGGAACTGTCAGCTCTACGTCGAGTTTTACGGTCTCGCCGTAAGCGATAGTACCGATAAGGACGTTTGAAGAAAGACCGTCGACCTCGTCGGGAGATGCGTTATAAATAACTCTTCCGTCTTTTCTTACGGTCATGGAAAGCTGACTGAGAAACTCGTTCATTGATTCGATCGTTTCCGTCTGAGCGACACTTTCGCTGAGAGGATTGCTCGAATCATGGGGAACGGCTCGCAGATAAACGTTTATCCTGTCGAACTTGGAATAGTTGTTTGTTACAACAACAGTCTGCGTGCGTGAATCGCCCGGCATCATATTTTTGAAGTTATCGAAAAGATCGGTATCGGAATATTCGCTTCCGGGCAGGAATACGAATTTTTCCGCTTCGTTTTCAAAAGAGACCCTTGCGGTTGCCGCAAAAGAACTTACGGCAGAGCCTGTAAAGATCAAAGAGAAAACGAGCAAAAGAGTAAGTATGTTGGTAGTTAATTTTTTCATTATCTAAACCTCCGTCAACTTAAAGATTCGGGATCTACGCCCCAAGCGACTACAACGGCTTTCTTGCCTGACGAGGAATCAACTTCGTCGGAGCTTACAGACTGAGCCAAAAGTGTTATTTCCAAATGATCTGCGCCGTCGGGCTTTGCAAGGTCGTTTGCGTCAAACTCAAAGCTGTTTGGAACGGTCGTTCCGGGAGCTACGGGTTTTTTATAGTAAAAAAAATCTTCGTGTTTTGCCCAATCATCGCCGAAATCGGATGCGGTGAGCAAAGACATATTATCGGATGAGACAATGTTTTCGTCAGGATCGAACCAGTTTACGACAACTGCGATTCTTACGTATGCATCGGCGTCTCCGTTATTTGTTATAACAACGTCTTTCGTAACGTTATTTTCGACATTGCTCGTTATTTCTATTTCAACACTGCTGCCGCCGTTGCCGGAACACGCGGTCGCGATTACGGCAACCGTTAAAACAATAAGGAAAAGATAAACGATATGTATCGGTGAAAATTTATTCCTGATTTTACTGTCCATTTCATATCTCCTTTATAATCGGTCTTATACTGCTATGAAGTTCGGATATATTTATGCATCGGGAATATCTTTGTCAGGCTTCGGGCCAACCTGTGGCGTCGAGAACCGTATTTCCGTTATTTGCGACCTGGACGGCTTCTGCTTGAACGATCAGATTTGCGTTGCATTGCTGATAATTATTGTCTATCTTTGTGCTGAAAAAGACTTTATCGATAAAATGATCTGTAGTGCCTTTTGAAGATACGGGCTTTGTGTAATAATAATAACCGTCTTTTTCAACCCAATCTTCGGAAGGTGTAAAGGTGATAGCCGGTATATTATCATCTCCGAGCGTTGTCGGGAGTTCTTCTCCGCCCTTGGTGATCCGTGCATATACTTTAAGGCGTATCCACACGGTTGCGGAACCTGTGTTTTCAACATAAACGATCTTATCGACTGTTGATCCGGGCAAAACGTTATCTATCCCTTCCTTGGGAAAATCAATAAGCTTTCCGTCGGACGAATATGTCTTTTCGATAAGCTTGATATTGACATTTCCGGTCGTAATAACGTTGTGAGCCTTTTCACTTGAAACAAAGTACGCCAAAGAGCTGCCGACAGCTATTGCCAAAATAACAGCTGCGATGCAGATCACAAAAATTTTCTTTTTCATAATATACCTCCGGATTTAACGATTTCAGTATTATTATTTTTCACATAGACAAATACCGAACCTCTCATTCGCGATCAACGAACACGTTCGCCATTCGTCTATGTCTCGGAAAAGTCCGAAACACGAAATAAATATTTGTAAAAAGCAGATTATTGCAAATCCCGTATTGCTTTTAAACCGATACGTTACTTACAGTATACACCATATTTTCGATTTCGTCAACTCTGTTTTAACAAATTACGATCAAATTATTGCTGTTTTAACAAAATAACAGCCCGTGCAGGATCAAAATCATGATTTTTCAGACTTGTTTTTCTTATCCGAACCGAAAAAATCCGGAAGAAAAACAAAGATAATAAGAACTGCGCATACGCCGAACGCTACATACTTACCCGGCGGATTCTGTATATAGTTTGCAACATAGCCGAGAAGCGGCAGTTTAAATACGGGAACGCCGATAAGATTGTTTGAATGCACGGGATCGAGATCCGCAGTGTTGTTGGCATCTCCCTTTGTGTAATACAAAAAGCTTCCGTCCGCCTGCGATTCGATATCGATAACTCTGTGCGTTGACGGGATATCGCTTGGAAGCACATATGTAATAACGTCACCTGTTTTTATGCTTGACGGATCCACTTGTTTAACATATATCAACGAGCCGACGGGATATTCCGGCTCCATGGAGCCGGATGCCACGGCATAAACCTGCATTCCGAGCAGCCTGACGCCGACGAGCATAACGGCAAATACGACTATCACGACGACGGCAACGGTCGTTATAATATTCCAAATATTTTTTATCGCTTTAAGTATTTTCATATACAAGACCTCTTTAGATCGTGGCAGCTCCTGTTTTAACACTTACGCCCGCCGCACACAGCAGCTCAGCGGAAAATATCTGTCTGCTGCGAAAGCTTGAATGGTATTACGTTGCTTTTAGCAATCATGCACCTTCGGCAATATGTCGTTTGCGGCAATTATGCGCTTTGGGCAATCATGTCGCTAAAAGCGACATGAGTATATACGTAAGTCATAATATCGCGTTTAGATCTGGCAGCGAGCCTGTTTTGCTTGCTAACGATTGTGATCTTCGCACAGAGCATTAGCTTTTTAGGGCTTTTGCGGGAGATCATAACTCACTTTGACGCCTTGAATAGAAAACCGTAGTCTTTAGAACCGGGTGGCATCTACGTGAAGTTATAATATTTTTAGATAGTATACCATACAAATAGAACAAAACAACTAATATTTAATGTTTTTTTTTTGAATTTAAATTGAAAACCACGAATTTAGACCGATTCGGGGTCGTTTGCGGCATTCGAGGCGAGGAACGATCATGTTAAACAGCATAAAACACGCTTGCCGCTTTGTTGTTTATTAAAAATCCCTCGGAAACAGCTAAACCGTCCGAGGGAAAGTTGTTAAGCTATGATGTCGTTGTCTCGAAATTGAAGTGAGTACAGATCTTTATACGTTCCGCCCGCTGCGATAAGCTCTTCGTGTGTGCCTCGCTCCGTTATAACGCCGTTCATAACAACTGCAATCTCGTCGGCATTACGAATGGTCGAAAGTCTGTGGGCGACAACGAGTGTCGTTCTGCCCTTGCAAAGCTCGTCAAGCGCTTGTTGGATAAGAACTTCGGTCGTGTTGTCTAGCGCACTTGTCGCCTCGTCGAGAATAAGGATCGCAGGGTCTTTCAAAAAGACACGTGCAATGCTCAAACGCTGCTTTTGACCGCCCGACAGTTTAACACCACGCTCGCCGATCTCAGTTTCGTAGCCGTTTTCAAGCGTCATAACATAATCATGAATATTGGCGCGACGAGCAGCTTGTATAACTTCCTCGTCGGTCGCGTTGGGTCTGCCGTATAAAATGTTTTCGCGGATAGTGCCGACAAAAAGAAATACGTCTTGTTGAACTATACCGATATTGCGGCGAACGGAATCGAGCGTGAGATCACGAATATCTTTACCGTCGATAAATATCGAGCCTTCGCCGGGACCGAGCTTGTAAAAATTCGGCAACAGGTGGCAAAGAGTGGTCTTGCCGCCGCCCGACGGTCCGACAAGTGCGAGTTTTTGTCCTTTTTCTATGCGAAGATTTACGTTGTGAAGAACGTCTTTGCCATCGTCGTAAGAATACGAAACGTTTTTGAACTCTATCGTACCCTCGACATTTTGAAGCTCCGTCGCATTATCGGAGTCTGCTTCAGGTTCCACATCCATTATTTCGAGAAAACGCTTAAAGCCGCTGACGCCGTTTTGGAACTGCTCCATAAAACTGATGAGAGTGTTTACTGGACTGATAAAAAGGTTTACGGAAACAATAAACGTCGAATAATCACCGAACGAAATTCTTCCGGCGTACAGGAACAGCCCGCCTGCGATAAGAATAAAAACGTTAAAAACATCTGTAACAAAAGACGTCGATGCGTGAAACTTCGCCATTGCCTTATACGCCCTTTCGGAAGCGTTGACAAACTCCTCATCGCCTCTGTGAAATTTTTCGATCTCACTGTCCGCATTCGTGTATGCCTTTGTAACACGAATACCAGTTATACTGCTTTCGACAGCGGCATTGATCGTTGAATTGCTTTTACGACGATCGTCAAACGACGCTTTCATTTCCTTGCGAAAATGCATTGTAACATAAACAAGGATCGGCACACAGGCAAATATGATAAGCGTAAGAAAACGATCGATGCTCATAAGATAAACGAATGACAATATTATCATAACACTGCTTATCAACAAATTTTCGGGGCCGTGATGCGCAAGTTCGCAAACCTCGAAAAGATCGCTCGTTATCCTCGTCATGATACGGCCCGTCTCGTTGTTATCGTAAAAACTGAACGGGAGTTTTTCGAGATGTTCGAACAAATCCACACGCATTTGCGACTGCATTTTTACCCCGATAAGGTGTCCGTAATATTGAACAAAATACCTAAGCAACATTCTCAACACGTACAAAGCGAGAACTATTGCGCCCGCTATAACGATCGTTCCGTACATCTTTTCGGGAATATAAATGTTGAGCATCTTGTTTGTAACGATAGGATATACCATACCGATTACCGATATCAGCAAAGATGCGAGCATATCGAGTGCGAGCATTTTTTTATGAGGCTTGTAATAATGTATAAATCTTTTCAGCATTTTTTTTCCTTTCTTTGTACACACGCAACGCCTTGATCTGCGCAACGTCGGCAATAAACCTCTGATATTGTACAATAAAAAAAGGACTTATTTTTCTTTTTTTTGAGAATTTTTTTCGACAAAACGACCCAACTTGCAAAAAAAACTATCCGCTTATGAGTGCATCTGCGATAACCGCAAAACACCTCGACAATCGCTTTGAAGTATTTCGTTTAACACTGTGTACTCCTCGTCGGTCAAGGAATTTTTAAGGGCTGTTTTGCACAACACACCGTTTTCGTGTCCACAACGGGATCCTCCGATTTTTGCGGTTCGTTTGTAATGATCCAAGCCGAACAAAATAAAGCCCATCGGCTTTCGACCTCGTATGATCTTGTTTTAACATAATGCTTGTAAGAATTATGTTCACCCGTATAATTTAACGATTTTTTCTATGATCTCTTTATCCGCAGGACAAAAATCGTACTCGGCAAGCTCGTTCGGCGTTACCCAACGTATATCCTTGTGGACGATGAGCTTCGGCTCGTTTTTTATTATTTCGGCATTAAAGAGCGTGAGATGAATATATCTGTCGGGATATTCGTGATATGTCTCGAAAAACACATCGTTTACGGATATTTCAACATCAAGCTCCTCTCTGCACTCGCGTTTTAACGCTTCTTTGAGTGTTTCTCCCGATTCGACTTTTCCTCCGACAAACTCCCACAAAAGCGGATTTGGCTTGTCCGGCGGACGCAGACATATCAGTATTTTACCGTCTTTTTGTATGAACGCAGCAACAACATCGGTCATATTTGTATCTCCTCCGCTGCGCCGAAAACTTCCCGTTGAATAACGTTCGCCAGTTGTTCGATACGATCTTTGTCTTCTTTTGTAAAACGCGAAAAGCGCGGACTGTCGATATCAAGCACACCTACGACGTTTCCGTCTTTTAACAACGGTACGACTATTTCCGAATTTGAATCGCCGTCGCAAGCGATATGTCCGGGAAATTCGTGTACGTTATCTACAACTACGGTCTTTTTCGTCTTTGCCGCCGTTCCGCAAACGCCGCAGCCCATCGGGATTTCTATGCACGCAGGCTTGCCCTGAAACGGACCGAGAATAAGCCGATCGCCCTCAAGAAGATAAAAGCCCGCCCAGTTTATGTCTTCAAAGCTGTTATAAATAAGCGCCGCCGCGTTCGCAAGGTTTGCGATCATGTATGGAACATCGCAAATAAGCGAACAAAGCTGCTCTGTCAATAAAAAATTATCCATTTATACGTTTCTTTCCGCTCGTTGTATTATTATTGTAATGTTAATATAATAACACATTTTTCGACCCGTTTCAATAGTATTCGCAAAAAGACTTGTAAATTTTCTGATTATGTGGTAAAATACACATAGAAAATCTCGCTGTGCGAGTTTTGGAGCTACGCCCCTCTGTGTTCAACGCATACACTATGAAGCATCCGCTTGCGGATACATATGACGAGCCTCGTAAAAATGCCCTTGTAAACAAGCATTTTTACTTTGTGGTATACTATTGCGGATACAAACATCACAGAGAATAGCGTGAAAATAAAATGGTTCAAAAACGGTTAAGAACATCGCCTTGTTAACTGTTTATGCCGTCGCCATGGCGGCTGAATGGAGATTGGTATGAAAAAAATATTTAATTTACCCTGGGCAATGGTCCCCACGATAATGACGCTTGCGTGGCCGACAATGCTCGAACAACTTATGCAAACCGCCGTTCAATATATCGACACCGCAATGGTCGGCGTTCTCGGTACGGACGCTACGGCTGCCGTCGGTTCAACAACCACCGTCGGTTGGCTCATAGGCAGCACGATATCAGCTATAGGAATAGGTTTTCTCTCGTTCATTGCGCAGGCAAACGGCGCGGGCAATGTTAAAGAAGTAAAAAAAGCGTCGTCGCAAGCTGTACTTGCGGTTTTGGTATGCGGAACGCTGTTTACGGCAATAGCGTTACTTCTGAGCGGGATCGTACCTACTCTTATGCAGGTAGACGAAAACATACGCGAACTGTCGTCTCAATATTTCTTTATATTGTACGTTCCCATGCTCGCGCGGACCGCAACGATAATTTTCGGCACCATGCTTCGTGCCGCCGGGGATACAAAAACGCCGATGATCGTCGGTATCGGGATAAATGTTATAAACGTTGTTTTGAACTATCTTATGATATATCCGACAAGAACAAAATCCTTATTCTCGTTTGAAATTACTATACCCGGCGCAGGTTGGGGCGTTATCGGCGCCGCGATAGCAAGTGCGATATCTTTCGTTGTGGGCGGTATTGTTATAACAATCGCATTGTACCGCTCAAAGCTCCTGTCCCCAAAAGGGCAATCTCTAAAACCCGACAAATACATACTCGGTCGGTGCCTTAAAGTCGCTGTTCCTAACGCATTGCAACGCTTCGCAACATCACTCGGCTACGTATGCTTTGCCGCTATGGTAAACTCGCTCGGAGATATTGCGACCGCAGCGCACACCATCGCAAACACCGTCGAATCCGCATTCTATATCCCCGGTTACGGCATGCAGACCGCAGCCGCAACTCTCGCAGGCAACGCACTCGGCGCAAAAGACAAACAGAAGATCAACGATACCGCACGCATGATATTGTTTATAGAAGTAATGCTGATGATAATATCCGGAACACTTTTATTTGCTTTCGCACCGAATATGATGCGGCTGTTCTCAAAGGACGAACAAGTCCTGCTTCTCGGAACGACCGTGTTGAGAATGGTCGCCGTGTCGGAACCGTTCTACGGCGTATCGATAATTGTCGAAGGCATGATGCAGGGCATGGGCAGGACCCTTATGCCCTTTATATGCAATATCGTCGGAATGTGGGGCATACGCATTGTGGGTACTTTTATATGTACACAACTTTTACATCTCGGCCTCGTCTCCGCTTGGGCTTGCATGATAAGCCATAATATGCTCCTGTTTTTTATGTTTGCGATCTATTACCTGTCCGGCAAATGGAATCCCCTGAATAAAAAATCTCCGCAAACGCTGCGTTAACATCCGCGGCTCGGTCTGATTTTTGTTATCTACAATTATAATATACGCCTCTGCAACCGACAACGATCGCCGGCTGTAGGGGCGTTAAATTATCATCATTGTTCGATTTGAGAGCAGAGCCGCAAACGATTGTAATCTACAGAGAGCGTTAGCCCCCAAGGCTTTTGAGAAAAGTCATAACTCACCGAAGCCTCAAAGAGCAAACCGCTGCGGTATATTTGTGTTAGGTTATGTTACCCTTTTGAATATTAAGAAAGAGACAGCTCATATCCCGTGTGCCGATAAGACAGTAATTGCGTAAAAATTATAATTTTATGGCATCTGTCTTACAGAATTGGACAAGAAAACAGGCGACATTCAACCACGGTTGGGTGTCGTCTGTTTTTGTGCGTATAATGGGCGAAAATCATCTGTTTTCTGCTCTGTGATGCGTTGTTCAAAGATGGGGATATTGTACTTCATCCATTAGTGCGAACTTGTTTGAAAGTGGCAAAAATAGCTGCCATTCAGCATATTAGCTGCATTATTTGACAAAGCACTACTTAATGAAATCTTTTTTCTCCGCAGTTAAAGTCTTTATGGGATGCATAATAACTGATTAAAAACAGGCAAAAACAGATTTCTACATCTTTAAAGCACAAGGAGTCCAAGAACTTGTAATTTATTTATGAATTATTGTAGCAATATATTGAAATATTTGAGGAAATGTGGTATCATATACTTGACACAGGTATAGGCAAATGTTTGAGAGGTGTTTGCATGAGGATTAGTTATAAAAAGCTCTGGATGTTGCTGATTCAAAAAGACATAACAAAAGTACAGTTGCGTAAAGATTTGGGCATTGCTCCTGGAACGATGAGCAAACTCAACAAAGGTGAAGAAGTTGCCATGTCCGTGCTATTACGCATTTGTGAATATCTTGATTGTGATATTGGCGATGTGTGCGAATTTGTAAAAACTAAGATATAGAGGGGATGTAATATGGAAGCGAAAGCGTATCTCGGTTGGGTTGATTTTTATATGGAGTTAGCAGATAAATTGCTACCATATCAAAAAGACAGAAAAACACTTATTGAAAAAGTGAAAGCTATTTATACCGCCATCAATATGCGTCTGCCAAAGTTAGAGACAGACAATAACCTTGTTGATATTGACCCGTTTACGATTTTTGGTCTTTTTAACAAGGGCATTACAAATGCAAACAGAATTTCCATTTTGAATGGGTTTGCACAGGAATTTTCCGTTAAGGCATCTGTGCCGGATTCATTTGATGGAATCCCTGTGTTAAATAATATGGCGGCAACCTTTTATTACTTCATCGGAGATCGCCAAGAAAACGATATTGAGAACCTATGGCGAGTGTTTGTGTCGGCTTTGGAATATGCGAATACACACTCTGATAGCAGTAAAAAAGCATTTATAGAGGCGTATGATGTTGCATCTCAGCAAAAGGGTGTTAAGTGGAACTTGACGATGGCACTCTATTGGATTCGTCCGTATGAATATATTAACTTGGATTCTCGTAACCGTTGGTATATTTGCAATCCGGAAAATATGCCCGCCGACTACATTGAAAGCATTGGCGCTTTTGAATCTGTTCCTACCGGTGCGGAGTATCTTGCCATTGTAGATGAAAGCCGTGTTGTTCTTAAAAAGGGCAACTATCGCTATAAAAACTTTCCCGAACTGTCTTATTACGCATGGGTTGTTTCAGAACAGGTAAACGAGGAAAACCGTGCCGCAGCAGTTGAAAATACCCGTGTAAATGCAGGCGAAGCCATTGGGGATAAAGATGTTCATACTGTTCATTACTGGATTTATTCTCCCGGTTACGGTTCTGCCATGTGGGACAAATTCTATAAAGATGGGGTTATGGCTATAGCCAGAGAGTACATAGGTGACCTCAGACAATTTGCATCAAGAAAAGAAATGCAGGAACGCATGATGGAATGCGGTGGTGATACCGGTATTCGCTCTTACAAAAATGCTTCCTTAGAAACATGGCAATTTGTACACGAATTAAAGCCCGGTGATGTGATTTTCGCTAAAAGTGGAAAGCATACCATTATCGGTCGCGGCATTGTTACTTCGGAATATTACTACGACGAGAGTTATTCCGATGAGTACAGAAATCTCAGAAAAGTTAATTGGACGCACAAAGGAGAATGGGAACATCCTGGCAATGCTATTACTAAGGTATTGACGGATGTAACCTCTTACACCGATTATGTGGAAGAAATTTCTGCACTCTTTGAGGACGAAACCATTGACGATATCGAAGAGGTAAAAATCGAATACCCTATTTATTCCGCAGAAGATTTTCTCGGCGAAGTTTATATGAGCAGAAACAACTATAATATTCTTTCCAACTTGCTCATTAACAAGAAAAATATTATCATGCAGGGTGCGCCTGGTGTTGGTAAAACTTTTGCCGCCAAACGTCTTGCTTACTCAATGATGGGTGTCAAGGATCCGAGCAGAGTTATGATGGTGCAATTCCACCAGAGCTACAGCTACGAAGATTTCATTATGGGATTTAGACCTGCATCAACAGGGTTTGAGTTAAAGAAAGGACCGTTTTATAGTTTCTGCAAAAAAGCAGAGCTTGACCTTGAAAACGACTATTACTTCATCATTGATGAAATCAATCGTGGCAATTTGAGCAAAATTTTCGGTGAGTTGTTTATGCTCATTGAGAATGACAAGCGTGGCGTATCGTTACAGCTTCTCTATTCGGACGAAAAATTCTCTGTTCCCGAAAATGTTTACATCATTGGCATGATGAATACGGCTGACCGAAGCCTTGCCATGTTGGATTATGCGCTCAGACGCCGCTTTGCGTTCTTTGAGTTTTCTCCGGCGTTTGAAACGGATGGTTTCCGTCAGTATCGCCAAGAAAAGAACAATAAAAAATTTGATAGTCTTATTGCAACTATCGAAAAACTAAATACCGCTATTGAAAATGATGAAACCCTTGGCAGAGGTTTCCGCATTGGTCACAGCTATTTCTGTACGGACAAAGCCATTGATGATATGTGGGTAAACGCTGTGATTACATATGAAATTGTTCCTCTCTTGAACGAGTATTGGTTTGACGAACCGAGCAAAGTTCGGGATTGGGAATATGCTTTGCATGAGGCAATCCGATGATTCGGATTCAAAACATCTATCATATGCTTGCATACGCTTTTCAAATTTTGAGAGAACAAGGGTATGCAAACTGTGGTACAGAAGAATTTGAAAATACCGCAGACCTGCTATCTGCCATTCTTGCAAAAGGCGTAACCGTGCAAATCAAGCGTGGTCTTGGTCGCACATATATCGAAGAAACAGAGCCGCTGAGTTGTTTGCGAGGCAAGATTGATGTTACAAAATCCATCAAACAGCAGACCGTTATAAAGCAGCAGTTGGTCTGTACCTATGATGAATTTTCGGTTGATTCTTACATGAATCGCATTTTGAAAACCACAATGGAATTGCTTCTACGATATGACATACCGAAAGCAAGAAAAAAGGAATTGCGGAATTTGTTGCTCTACTTTAAAGATGTTGGAACGATTGATGTTTATAGCATAAATTGGAGCTTCCGTTTCAACCGCAACAATCAAAGTTATCAAATGTTGATGTCGGTCTGCTATCTTATCATCAAAGGATTGTTACAGACAACTGCTGACGGGTCTGTAAAGCTGATGCAGTTTTTGGACGAGCAACGGATGTGCCGTTTGTATGAGAAATTCATTCTTGAATATTTCAGAAAACATTATCCGCAGATAAAAACAGCTGCATCTCAAATTGGTTGGGCGTTGGATGATGGAATAAGCGTAATGTTGCCTACAATGCAATCCGACATTATGCTAACCTATGGAAACAAAACACTTATCATTGATGCAAAATACTACGGGCATACCACACAGAAGCAATACGATGTGAACACGCTCCACTCGAACAACCTATATCAAATTTTCACTTATGTCAAAAACAAAGCGGTGTTGGGTGGAGAGGTATCGGGTATGTTGCTGTATGCCAAAACGGATGAAGCAATACAACCCAACAATACCTATATGATGAGTGGCAATAAAATCAGCGTGAGGACGCTTGACTTGGATTGCGAGTTTTCCGAGATTGCAAATCAACTCAATGGCATAGCCAATGAATTTTTGCATAATAGTGCCATCGGTGCGTAGCCAATTTCTTTGAAATTGTTAAAGGGTTTGGGATGTTGCCCAACAAGATTTTGCAAAAGTCAGCACCGCTGAAATTTTGCAAAACGCACGAGTGGGTACCGCCGTGCATTGCTTGCTAACTCCAACTGTGAGGTAGCAAGCAAAATGGATTTTTGTAAAAAATCTCCGTGTGTACGGACACCGGATGTGCTTGCTATTCTGCAAGTTCAGCAGGTGGCAAGTATCCCAATTATCTCAAGTGTGTCCCCACTTGATTTGCTTGCTATTCGTCTTTTCATAATAACAAGTGCCATTTCCAAAATGGAAATCGGCGGCAACCGCCGCCTTGTCTGCCCAAA
>CAYUWC010000002.1:0-92835 GCA_964448355.1 uncultured Oscillospiraceae bacterium
GTCGCCGCCGTCGGGACCGCCTGCCGCGACATATTTTTCTCTGCGGAACGATACGGCTCCGTTGCCGCCGTTGCCTGCGCGAACATATATTTTTGCACTGTCGATAAACATTGATCAAGGCCTCTTTTCGTGGAATCGTGATTGAACGGTCGAAAAACGACGTATCGACCGATATGTTAAAAAAACGGGAGATGATTTTCTTATCCGAAATCATCTCCGCAGTCTGTTACTTAATTATTCTTCGATCGAATGAACCGAAACTTTTCTCTTCTCTTTGTTTGTGCCGTAACGTGTAAAGCTTACTTTACCGTCGATGAGAGCGAAAAGTGTATCATCGGAGCCGATACCTACGTTTGTACCGGGATGGATCTTGGTTCCTCTCTGTCTTACGAGTATGTTTCCGGCGAGAACGAACTGACCGTCGCCCTTTTTAACGCCGAGACGTTTGGATTTTGAATCGCGGCCGTTTTTAGTTGAGCCAACGCCTTTCTTATGAGCCATGTTTTACACCTCTCCTTAATTATTTAGTGACGGAAGTTACCGTTATCTTTGTGTACGGCTGTCTGTGGCCGCCTCTTTTGCGGTAGCCTTTTTTGGGTTTATATTTGAAGATCTTGATCTTCTTGCCTTTGCCGTTTTTTTCTACTTTTGCTTCTACTTTTGCGCCTTTAACGAAAGGATCGCCAACGGTTACGTTTCCGTCTTCTTCGACAAGAAGAACTTCGTCGAAAGTTACGACAGAACCTGCTTCGACATCAAGCTTTTCGATAAAAAGGACATCGTTTACGGATGCTTTATACTGCTTGCCGCCGGTTGTGAATACTGCGTACATTTTTTTACCTCATTTTATTTTAAGTCTCGCTATCGAAGGTAACGGCAGTGCCGTTTTAACGAACCTTTTCTATGCGGCTTTTCGATTATACCATATATACATTCATATGTCAACAGGAAAACGAAATTGTTCATCAAAATTTCAAATCTAAACTACTGTAGTATTGCCGAACAGGCGGACGACCGCCGATGCGATCGATTCGTTTTCGGGCAAAAGGAACCAGTTTTTCCGATTTGTTATACAAGCGGCGATACGCTGCGCTTTATCCAACGAATCCATATCCGTAAGATGACCGAGCCGAAGTTCGGGCAGGCCGTGTTGACGAGAGCCGAAAAGATCGCCGGGGCCGCGCAGCTCAAGGTCTTGGCGGCTTATTTCGAAGCCGTCGTTTGTTTTACAGAAATTTTCGAGACGTGTCCGAGACGGACCTTGCATATCGGTAACGAGAAAGCACCAGCTTTTTTCGGAGCCTCTGCCTACCCTGCCACGTAACTGATGGAGTTGAGAAAGACCGAATTTTTCGGCGTTTTCGATTATCATGACCGTCGCATTCGGAACATTGATACCGACCTCGATGACCGTTGTTGAAACAAGAACGTCTATCTTGCCCTCGGCGAACGCGCGCAAAACGTTTTCTTTATCTTTGGCTGGCATTTTTCCGTGTAAATGCGAAACGTTCACGCCATTTAGATATTTTCGAGCGAGTTGTTCGGAAAATTCAATCACGGAAAGGACTTCGCTTTCGTCGTTTTCTTCGATCAGAGGGCAAACGACGTATGCCTGTCTGCCGTTAAGGACCTGCTCACGAAGATAGCCGTACATTTTTTCGTGCATTGCCGAGTTTACGACAAAAGACGAGATCTTCTGTCTGCCGGCAGGCAGCTCGTCGATAACGGAAATATCGAGATCTCCGTAAAGGATAAGAGCCATCGTGCGGGGAATAGGTGTCGCGGACATGATCAAAGTATGCGGACTGTTGCCTTTTTCCGTAAGTGCGGAACGTTGATTTACGCCGAAGCGGTGCTGTTCGTCCGCAATAACGAGGGCGAGGTTAAAAAAAGCAACGTCTTTTTGAATAAGTGCGTGTGTGCCGATAAGGATATCGTTTTTGCCCGATGCGGTATCGGCAAGGATCTGTCGGCGTTTTGCGGCGGGCGTAGAACCTGTAAGAAGCTCGCACCTGATATCGAGCGGAGAAAAAAGAGAGGAGAGATTTTCGCAATGTTGAACCGCGAGAACCTCCGTCGGCGCCATCATCGCGGCTTGACATCCGCACATTTTAACATAATACATCAACGCCGCTGCGACCGCCGTTTTTCCGCTGCCGACATCGCCCTGAACAAGGCGCGTCATAGAAAAAGGACGCTTCATATCGTTGATACATTCGTCGATAACTCTCTTTTGCGCACCTGTAAGCTCAAACGGGAGTGCGGAAAGAAAAACGGACATATCGACTGATTTGTTAAGCGGCAAGGCTGTGCGTTTGCGATTCTTTTTTTTCAACACGGACAAGCCGAGGATAAAATACAGGAGTTCTTCGACAACGAACCGATGCTCGGCAAGCTCCCGATCGTTTGCGTTTTCGGGAAAATGTATTTTTTCGTAAGCTTCTCTTCTGCCGATAAGATCAAAATCCGTAAGTATTTTTTCGGGCAAAGTTTCTTTTATTTGATCGGAATAAGCATTGAGTGCGGAGCGAACGGCAGTCCTGAGCATTTTTTGATTTATACCGCCGGTCAGGGGGTAAACGGGCAGGACGGAAGCGTTTTCGACGAGTTCGACGAAAGGGCTTTTGATCGTTTTAAAAAAACCGGTAGCCTCGCCTTTCCCGTAAAAAATATATTCGCCGCCGTTCATGAGTTTTTCCGCAGTATATTTTTGGTTGAACAAAACAAGCTGCATCGTATCCTGTCCGTCGCTTACAAGGAACGAATAAAGCGTGAGAGAGCCGCCGTGCCCGGTACGTTTTTCTTTTATATTCGTGACAAGTCGTGCCTTTACGGCGGCAAATTCGCCGTCTTTTATCTCTCTTATGGGAATAACGCGGCTTAGATCGAGATACGTTCGAGGATAATAATCGAGCAGGTCGCCGACCGTGTTTATTCCAAGCTTCCGAAGGGTCTCGGCCCGTTTGGGACCGACACCCTTCAGATAAGTTATGCTGTTGTTTAAAGCATTTTCCATTTTACGCCGTCTTTTGTGTCCTCAAGAATAATACCTCTTGCCTTGAGTTCGTCTCTGATCTCGTCGGCACGAGCAAAATTCCTGTCTTTGCGCGCTTGTTGACGTTCATTGATAAGATCTTCGATCTCGGCTTCGAGCGACGACTTGCCCTGATTGTAAAGCAAGCCCAAAACCGACGCGAGCGATACGAACCGAGATTTGAGCAGGTTGTAAAACTCTTTTGAGAAACCGCCGTTTGCGACGGTGATATTTATCTCTTTTGCAAATTCGAACAAAACCGACAGGGCGTTCGCGGTGTTAAGGTCATCGTCCATATCTTCTTCAAAGCGTGTGACGAATGTGTCGAAGTTTGCGAGAACCGTTTTTTCGTTTTCGGTCAAACATTCCGCTGCGGCGGAGTTTGTAAGGAAATCGAGGTTATCCGCGCAATTGTAAAGCCTTTCGAGTGCGGCTTTTGCGGAGAGGATAAGATCCGGCTCGTAGTTGATAGGTGTTTTGTAATGAGCGGAAACGGCGAAATAACGGAGCGGCTCGTAACCGTAAACGGCGGCAAGATCGCGGACCGTAAAGAAATTATTTTTGGATTTGCTCATTTTTTCGTTGTTTACGTTAACAAAACCGACGTGGAACCACATTTTCGAGAACGTGCAGCCGTTTGCGCATTCGGACTGTGCTATTTCGTTTTCGTGGTGCGGGAAACGCAGGTCGCTGCCGCCGCAATGGATATCGATCGTATCGCCGAGATAACGTTTTGCCATCGCGCTGCATTCGATATGCCAGCCGGGTCTGCCGTAGCCCCAGGGCGAGAGCCATGACGGTTCGCCGGGTTTTGCGCCTTTCCAGAGAGCGAAGTCGAGCGCGTCTTTTTTGCGTTCGTCAACGCTTATACGCGCACCGGACGCAAGATCGTCGATAGACTGGCCGAAAAGCTTGCCGTATTCGGGAAAACTGCGCACGCTGAAATACACGTCGTTATCAACGACATATGCGTGACCTTTTTCGATAAGCGTTGAAACAAGATTGATTATCTGATCCATGTTTTCGGTTGCGAGCGGATGAACGGTCGCGCGCTTTATGTTAAGCCCGTCTGCGTCGGTGAAATATTCCGCCATATATTTTTGGGAGATATCGGAATAAGTTACGCCCTCGGCAGCGGCTTTGTTGATTATTTTATCGTCAACATCGGTAAAGTTCTGAACAAAATTTACCGTATAGCCTTTATATTCGAGATAGCGGCGCAGAACGTCGTAAACGATAAAGGATCTGCCGTTGCCTATATGGAAAAAGTTATATACGGTCGGACCGCAGGCATAAATGCGGACCGTATTGTCTTTAACAACAAGGGGTTCTTTGCGCCCCGTCATGGAATTAAAAAGTTGCATTGGTCAAATTCTCCCGTAAATCAGTCTTTTATATACTGTTTCATCGATAAATAATATGGTATTGCGGAAATAACGGAATAGATCGCTGCGATCCAGAGCAGGATCTGCGGGATCATAAGGTTGCAGACGTTTTGTCCGTTAACAACAGACGGGTCACCCAAAAGATCGGCGGGAAGAAGTGCTACGAACACGAACATCGTGCCTATTGCGATGCCCTGAAGCGTTGTTTTGACTTTGCCCCAGTAATTTGCTGCCACGACCGTACCTTTGCCTGCCGCACCGAGGCGAAGACCCGTAACGAAAAACTCGCGTGCGAGGATAAGGACTACGGGGACAGACGAGAGCACGTCAAGCTCTATAAACGCCATAAGGACGCTTAAAACAAGAAGCTTGTCGGCAATGGGATCGAGGAATTTTCCGAAATTCGTCACGGCGTCGAAACGTCTTGCTATTTTTCCGTCAACGGCGTCGGACAGTATTGCGACCCCGAAAATAATACCGCTTATAAGGAATCTTGTTTGAACGGTAAAGTTTGCGGTGATCGGGCTTTCAAGCATAAAAAGGAGGATAAACGGAACGAGGACCATTCGGAATATACATATCATATTCGGGACTTTTTTTATCATAATCATTCACAGACCTTTCCATAAAAATCGTATGTATCGTAAACATTAAGTGTTACACGGCAAAAGCTGCCTTCTTCGACAGGGTCGTCGGACGAGAAATATACTCTGCCGTCGATATCGGGGGCTTGAAAATACGTGCGGCCGGTATACAGTTCTTTTTCTTCGTCATACCCCTCGCAGAGCACGTCGAACGTTTTACCGAGAAATTCGCGGTTGATGCTTTCCAAAAGCGTCATCTGAATATCCATAATGATATCCGCTCTTCTCTCCTTGACCTCCTGCTCGATCTGGCCGTGCATTCTTCCGGCTTTTGTGCCCTCTTCGCGCGAGTATGTGAAAACTCCGAGGTTGTTAAACCGTGATGTTTTAACAAAATTACACAGTATCTCAAAATCTTCCTCGGTTTCGTGCGGAAAACCGGAAATGAACGTTGTGCGAAGCGACACGCCGGGAATACGGTCGCGAAGCTTGCAAATAAGTGCGGTAAGCTCGCTGTCGCTCATCGAACGGTCCATAAGCTTGAGGATATGCTCCGATGCGTGTTGAAGCGGAACATCGATATATTTAACAAGTTTTTCTTCCGTCGCCATAAGGTCGATAAGCTCGTCGGATATCTCTTCGGGTCTGCAATACAGGATACGTACCCAACGCACGCTGTCTATTGCTGCGATTCGTTTTATCAGTTTGCAAAGATCGGGGTATGCGGTGGTGTCCTGCGCGATAAGGTTTATTTCAACGGCGCCGTTTGCCGCCAAAGCTTCGGCCTCGGCAACGACCTCGTCAAAATCCCTCGGCATAAACTCGCCTCTTACAGACGGTATAACGCAGTACGCGCAGTGGTTCGAACACCCGTCCGCGATCTTGAGAAAAACGGAATAATTCGACGATGTGAGTATACGCGGGCCTGTCGGCGTGGCGGAGCAGAGAGGCTCGTAATGTTCGAACTTTTCTTCGTCGGGGCTTTCGATCGCTTCGATTATTTTATCGAAGCTTTTGCTGCCCAGAACGGCGTCGACCTGCGGGATCGATTCGATTATCTCATCTCTGTAACGTTCGGCAAGGCAGCCGGTAACGATAAGTTTTTTACAGTTGCCGTTATTTTTTTCTTCGGCGGCACGCAGGATATTTTCGATACTTTCGTCCTTTGCCTTATCTATAAACGTGCAGGTATGAACGATTATAACATCGCATTCGCTTTCGTCGGCGCAGATCTCGCAACCGGCATTTTCAAGCATAGACAGCATTACTTCCGCGTCTATTCTGTTTTTTTCGCAGCCGAGAGCTATCATCCCGACCTTTGTATTTTCAATCAATTGAATCTTCCTCGTTTTCACAATATTTTTCATAGGCTTTTTTGATCGTTTCAAAATCAAAGCCCTTTGCGCCGAAAGACGCAAACAGTTTTTTTAACACGGCTTTGTCTTCCACCGCAGCGCCCTTAAGCTTTTTTTTTATTTCTTTTAACACGGCTTTAACACCGTCGTCCTCGCCGTACATCTCGTCAAGGAGCAGTTCTGCGTCCTCTCGCGGAATACCGGACTTTGTCAGGTCAAACATGATCTGCTTTTTGCCGACTTTTGTTTTTTTGCGTTCGATAAGCCGCTCGGCGTAACGTCGATCGTCGATATAACCGAGCTCGGCGACTTTTTCGGCGGCGGCAAATGCGATCTGTTTTCGATAGCCTTTATGTTCAAGTCTGTCCGCAAGCTCTTTAACGGAAAAATCACGATATTCGAGCAGAAAAAGAGAATGGCGAACTGCTTTGCGTATTTCGGAATCCGTTTTGAGGCAATCCAAAGCTTCGTCGTTGAACGTTTTGCCGACGAACAGATCGTTATCCGCAATAAAGCCGGGATCTGCGGAAAAACAGTATTCGTCGTTAACGAATATGTTTAACAAATTACCCTTTTGCTGAGGGCTTATCGCCGTAAGTTTATACATATATTTTATTCAAAATCTTCGGCGGAAACATCGATGGAAGCTTTTGTTCTTGCAACGTCGGGTTCGGACTTGGATTTGATCACGTCCGTAAGATCTTCGCCGGACTTTTTGAGAGATGCGGTGATCTTTGCTTCAAGCTCGTTGCGAAGCTCTTCGTTTGAACGAATGATCTCACGGCAATTATCTCTGCCCTGACCGAGACGATTTCCGTCGTAAGAGAACCATGCGCCGGATTTTTGAACGATATCGAGTTTTACCGCAATATCGAGTATCTCGCCGTCACGTGAAATGCCCTTGCCGTACAGGATATCGAACTCCGCTTCTTTAAACGGGGGTGCGACTTTGTTTTTAACAACTTTAACACGTGTTCTCGAACCGATAACTTCGCCGCCGACTTTGAGATTTTCGACTCTGCGAACGTCCAAACGAACCGATGCGTAAAACTTCAAGGCACGTCCGCCGGTAGTGGTTTCCGGATTACCGTAAACAACGCCGACTTTTTCACGGAGCTGGTTGATAAATACGACTACGCACATCGATTTGGATATTGCGCCCGCAAGCTTTCTTAACGCCTGAGACATAAGTCTTGCATGAAGACCGACGTGGCTGTCGCCCATATCGCCCTCTATTTCCTGTTTGGGAACAAGTGCGGCAACGGAGTCGACGATTATAATATCAACGGCACCGGAACGAACGAGCGTTTCGGTTATCTCAAGCGCCTGTTCGCCGTTATCGGGCTGAGAGACGAGCAAAGAATCGATATCTACGCCGAGATTTCTCGCATAAGCGGGGTCAAGAGCGTGTTCGGCGTCGATAAAAGCGGCAGTACCGCCCTGTTTTTGGCTTTCGGCAACCATGTGCAGCGCAACGGTCGTTTTACCGGAGCTTTCCGGACCGTATATTTCAACGATCCTGCCTTTCGGCACGCCGCCTATACCGAGCGCCATATCAAGAGAAAACGATCCCGTGGATATAGAATCTATGTTCATAGCCGCATTTTGACCGAGAAGCATTACGGAGCCTTTGCCGTATTGCTTTTCTATTTGCGCAAGAGCAGTATCAAGCGCTTTCTTTTTTCCTTCCTGCATCAGAGAAACCTCCTGGTATTTCCGTATAATTATTTTTCTTTTATTTTTAATTTATAAGCAATAACGATTTCTCGTTTTTTTAGTGACTATCCTCGCTTTTTAATGACGATCCTCGTTTTTGTTAAAACCGGATCCGTCTTAAAACAAGAACTTTGCGTCATTTATTGTTTTTATTATATATCATTTTGCGTGAAAAGTCAATAGCTTTTATCAATATACGTGATAAATCACACGTTAACACACGTGATTCCGTTCAACAGCATATTGTATGCCGCAAAAGTTTGAAACTCATCGGCGTTATGAGATTCTGCGGAAAAAGTTCTGCATGCATTCATAACGACAATTATTTTTACGGACCTGTCTCTTTCGTTAAAAAAAGAGCGAAGCGACAGTGCAAGCTGCATAACGTCGATATCCGTAAGTGCGCCTGCGATGATAAAATTGTCGAGAGTATCGGCATTATCCGCGAACCAACGTAAAAAAGCGTTGGAAAACATCGGATTTGCGCAGTTTTTTACAACAACATCGGACGAAGACGTGAATTTTTCCAGCTCGTCGATTATTTGTCGATCGGCATCGGCAGTGCAATGTTCAGGGAAAACTTTAAGTTCGGGGCTTTTGTTCGAGTGATAATCGACAACGAAAACACGCCTGCAGTAAAGCAGATACTCGTTTATCCGAACGAGGCTTTGTATTGCCGACGCAAAGTGCCCGTAACGGAACGGCCCGTGTTTAAAAAAGCCGTTGACCGTATTTATGTTGATTATGGCTGTTCTCTCCGGGTCGAGAAGCAGCTTGCGGATATTAAAAGTGTTGTCTGAAACAACTTTTTCCATATGACCGAAAATTTTCATATAAATTCCAATTCCGCCGTTGTGCGGCTTATGTTTATCACGTCGCAAATTATGTGTTAAACGGGCGAAAATAATTTCGATTTACGTTTAACATTCACGCTATCCTCGGCATTTTTCGACAAACGCTTTTCTGTCGTTTTCTTTAAACAATGCGGTGCCGATCACGGCAAGAGTGACTCCGGAGCGGGAGACGATGCCGATATTTTCGGATGTTACGCCGCCGTCGGCTTCGATCTCGACGAAAAGGTCGCGTCTGCGGATCTCATAGCGAAGCTTTCTGACTTTTTCAAGGCAGTCCGTCATCAGTTTTTGACCGCCGAAACCGGGTTCGACCGTCATTATGTTAACACACTTAAGTCTGTCAAGATACGGATATATCACCTCGACGGGCGTTTGGGGCTTGATCGAGACGGAAGGCATAACGTTTAGCGATTCCATAAGGTCAAGCAGTTCGGAAAGGTTTTCGTCGATCTCGTAATGTACGCTTATCATATCCGCGCCGGCACGTGCAAAACGCTCGATATACCGAGACGGATTATCTATCATAAGGTGCAGATCTATCGGGACATCTGTGGCTTTTTTAACAGCCGTAACTATCGGCAGCCCGAACGAGATGTTCGGAACAAAATGCCCGTCCATAACATCGATATGTATAAAATCGGCGTTTTCGACGGAGCGAAGCTCGTCTTCCAGACGCAAAACGTCGCAGGAAAGGATCGACGGAGCTATGCGTATCTTTCGGCGGACGGAATAATAATCCTCCGGAACGGGATCGGGTGTAGAAAAAAGGTTCGGGTCAAACTGCAAAAGGAGTGAAACGAAGTCGGCCGTTTTGGCGGCATCCGCGACGATACATTCGGCGTCGCCGAAGCTGCCCGTGTGAGCTATACCCTTTGCAAGCAAAGGTGTTTTAAGCTTGCCGTAATTATCGGAAACGTGGCCGACCAAGCTTTGATGCCTGTGCATGCACCGGTCAAGATACGTTCCGTCCGGCATTTTTATTTTGAACATATGTTTTTGCGCAGACAATCTGTCGGGGATATCTGCCCACTCTTCCACGCCGTGGATAAACGTAAATTTTGTAAGCGGGCAGCCGACGAATAAAATTTTTGCATGTTCGTCTATAAGTCTGCCCCAGCAACCGTTTCTCGGGCATGGAGTTTCGGCATTTTCTTCGCCTTTAACATACTCGGCGGCTTTTGCGCCGCAATTTGCGCTGAGAGCGGCGACGGAGTGTGTCGGGTGAAGAGAGCGGACGACGCCCTCGCGTTTCATAAAAAGGTTTGTAAGTATTCCGACGCAGGAGGGTTCCGTTTCGGGGTCAAACACATAATGTCCGTCACGGACCGTATCCCATGAATGTGTCGGAAAAATCAGCATCCCGTCGGAAAAATATTCGCAAAAAGCGTCGAGCACGGTATCGGCGCCGCCAGCAACACTGCCGACGGCTTTCATCGACGAATGGACAAGCACGGTATCCCACGGGAAAAAGTTCATTTCGGCAAGCTGCCGTTTAAGGTCTTCTTTTGTATACATTACAGAGTAATCCTCACGATAAATTTCTTTTCTGTATCGGCATAGACCGCATTGATAACGGGGTCAGCCTCTTCTTGTTCGAGCGGAACATATGCACGGGTCAGAAATCTTGATATGGCAGGATCGATCTTCGCGCCGAGGACGGAAACTTTTGCGCCTGTCATACCGACGTCGGTAATATAAGCCGTTCCTTTCGGCAAAAACTGTTCGTCCGCAGTGGGAACGTGGGTATGTGTTCCGAAAAAGCAACCGACGCGACCGTCGAGATAAAAGCCGAGAGCGCGTTTTTCGCTTGTTGCTTCGGCGTGAAAATCGACGATAATAAAAGCGTCTTTATTGCGTTCGATTATCCTGTCTGCCTCATAAAACGGGTTATCGGCAGGTTCAAGCCCGACCTGACCGGCGAGAGAAACGACGGCGATCTTCCCTTTTGCGGTATCGAGATGCGCCGTGCCGCAGCCGGGAGAACCGGAGGGGTAGTTTGCGGGGCGAACGATATAGCCGCAATCGTCCAAAAAATCGTAAACGCTCGGTTGCCGAAAAGCGTGGTTGCCGAGAGTTATAACATCGACACCGGCGTAGCGGAGCTGTTCGGCTTCATCTTTGGTTATTCCGTTTTTACGATCAACATTTTCGCCGTTGGCGACGACGATATCGCAAGGGTATTTTTCTTTGAGCTTGTTTATATTTTTTTTCAGATGAACAAGGCCCGCATTGCCGACGATATCGCCTATAAAAAGTACACGCATATATACACTCGAAAAATAACGACATTCGATCGTCGTTTGATAAGAGCCGTGTTTGTCGACAAAAAGCAACCTTGAAAAAGCATTTTTACGGACAAAAAACTTCTCTTCTATCATTATATACCAATTTTCAAAAAAAATCAATAAGCTGACCCTTGACAAATGGAAAAAAAAACGTATAATATTGTGTGATATGATATTATTTATAATGGAAGAGTGTTTGTATTGACAGATAACATCGGAATTGCGGCTGTTATAACGGCTGCGGGGGAGTCCGAGAGATTCGGTAAAGACAAAACGGAGCAGCTCATAGGCGGACATCCGTGTATAGTTCATACGCTTCTTGCGTTTGAACATTCAAAGCAGACCGTGCAGACGGTCGTTGTTACAAAAAAAGAAAAAAAAGATTACATTCTCGAACTGAAAAAGAAATACGGCTTGCGAAAGCTTACAAAAGTTGTCGAAGGCGGTCCGTGCAGGCAAATGTCGGCGGCGATCGGGTTTGCGCATACGGACCCGGAAATCCCGTTTGTTGCGGTCCACGACGGAGCACGTCCGCTCGTAACGCCGGAAGATATCGACCGTGTTGCCCTTGCGGCATATGAGCAGGGAGCAGCCATTGCGGCAACGCCGCAGACGAACACGGTAAAGCTTGTTTCGTCGGACGGAACGGTGATACGAACGATCGACAGGAAGCGCATATTGGCGGCTGCGACGCCGCAGATATTTTCGAGAAAGATATACGAAGATATCGTGCGTTCGTTTTCCGACCGTTTTTCCGAATTTACGGACGATTCCTCGATGGCGGAGGAGTTGGGCGTGATCGTTAAAACAGTCATTTGCGACGCATCCAACATAAAGATCACGACGCCGACGGATCTTTTGGTGGCGCAAACGCTTTTTGATTCGACGAATATAAAATAAAATTACGTGATCGGGGCAGAATATTCGGAAGAATACGGATATTTTTTCGACTGGAGGTAGCGACATTTGACGTATACTGCGGCAACGTTGAACATAAAGCACGTGCGTTCGGAAAAAGCGAAAAACAGTTTTGCGAACAGGCTTTGTTCGGTCATTGATTTTTTTCAAAAAGTTTCTCCCGACATTCTCGGAACACAGGAGCTGACGAAAAAGGCGATAGAGGCTTTAAAACAAACTCGTTATATAGCGGAAAAATACTGTTGTATCGGCGAACCTCGGAGCTTGAGCAAAAGAGGGGAATATACCGCGATATTTTTCAAAAAAGACCTTTTCGAGCTTAAGGAATCGGACACGTTCTGGTTATCCAAATTTCCGAAAAAGAAAGGCAGCAGATCGTGGCTCTCGTTGTTTCCGAGGATATGCACGTGGTGTGTGTTAAAACCGAAAAACGAAGAGAGAGCGATACGAGTGTACAACACTCATCTCGACTGTTTCAGCCCGTTGGCGAGGACGAGAGGTATACATCTGATAAAGCGTCTTGCGGAAAAGCATGACAACGACGGTCTTTGCGGAACGATTATAATGGGAGATTTCAACGCGGGTCCAAACTCGAAAGCCGTAAAAGCATTGACGGAGAACGGACAGACGGGGACCGTTGTTCGGGATTCGTTCAGTTTTCTTTACGGGCTTGACAACAGGAATTTGCGGACATATCACGCCTTTAAGGGCAAGATAGCGGGCGTTCCGATCGATTATATTTTTACAACAAAAGATATCGAGATAATATCGGCACATATCGACAGAACGGAATATGCGGAAAAATATCCGTCGGATCATTTCCCGGTCGTTGCCGAAATAAAAATAACAGAAAACGGAGATGAACAGGTTTGAACATAGATCAGGTCATCACTTTTGTCGAAGAATCGGGGCTTATAATGCTTGCGATCTTGTCATACATCGAATATTTGAACATACCCGGATTTCCCGGCGGTATCGTTATACCTGCGGCGGGAATAATCGTAAAGCTTGGTTATGCGGGCTTTGTTCAAACGGCAGCGCTGCTTGTTTTTGCTTCGATGCTTTCGGAGCTTACGGTTTACGGTGTTTCGTACATTTTTTCGGGAAAGATCGAGAGCATTTGTTTAAATCACGAACGTTCCGCAAAAATATATCAAAAAGCCGTCGATATGATAAACAAACACGGCGCACTCGGTATTTTTTCGGCAAGACTTATACCCGTGATAAGAACGTTTATCTCCATTCCGGCGGGGCTTATGAAAATGAAGCTTCGAGAATACATACCTGTTTCGCTTGCAGGCAACGCACTTTACGTAACGGCAAATATGGCGCTCGGCTATTTTTTTACATCGCTTTTTGTTTAACAACAATCCCCTGCGCCGTTGTTGTACATTTTGCACAAATGTCGGTTGAAAAATTATGTAAAATATCAAAAAAAACGCTTACCCCCTTTTCAAATCGCAAAATATGTGTTATAATGTAGAATGTAAAGGTTTAACACAACAGTCCGGCGCAATACACGCCGTAAACAATGCCATCACAGCAAAAAATAACAACGGCAAACAAGATCAAAACGGTCATGGTTCAAAAATCAAAATCGATTCACAGTTATCGGTCACGATTTAAAAATCGTTTTCAATTTTTAGTTGTCGGATTTAGATTTTTAGTAATCGATCTGGATTTTTAGGATTTTGATTTTAAAAATTGATTTTCGGTTATCTGATCACGATTTTCAGTTGTCGGATCTAGATAAAAAACGATTAAAAAACCGGATACGGTTTTTAGCGGTCAGGCTGCGATTTTAAAAATTGATTTTCGGTTATCTGATCACGATTTTCAGTTGTCGGATCTAGATAAAAAAACGATTAAAAAACCGGATACGGTTTTTAGCGGTCAGGCTGTGATTTTAAAATTCGATTATTATTTTCCCAAGAAAGACGGTCATAAAAATGAGAGACAATAAGCCCAAAGGCAAAACCACGGGACGTAATCCCGCATATAAAAAGGGCGCGCACGCAAAGACGCAAAAGCCCGACAGACGTAAAAACGCAAACAAAGACGAGGCCGATGACAGCACAAATATCGTATTCGGCAGAAATTCCGTAATGGAAGTTTTGCGTTCGGGAAGAACGGTAGACAAGCTTTTTGTTGTAAAGGGAGACAGAGAGGGCTCAATAGTTCGTGTTATAGCGCTCGCAAAAGAGAACGGTGTCCCCGTTATCGAAGCGGAGAAGGCAAAGCTTGACAGTATGACGCAATCGTCGTCGCACCAAGGAGTTGTTGCGATAACGACTGAGTTTTCATATTGCGAACCCGAAGATATTTTGACATACGCCGAAGAGAAAGGCGAAAAGCCGTTTGTTATCGTTATTGACGGAATAAACGATCCGAGAAATCTCGGTGCGATAATCCGGACCGCAAACGCCGCAGGCGTGCACGGCATAATTCTTCCGAAGCGCGGTGCATGCGGTTTAACATCGACGGTCTACAAGACCGCTGCGGGTGCGTGCGAGTATATGAAGATCGCGCGTGTTGTTAACATATCGGCAACGATAGAGTTTCTGAAAGAAAAAGGCGTTTGGATATACGGTACCGACGGTGCTGCGGAAAACGACATATACAAAACAGATCTTCGCGGCTCCTGTGCGCTCGTTCTGGGCGACGAGGGAACGGGGCTTTCGAGGCTTGTTAAAGAAAGATGCGATCATCTTATAAAGATCCCGATGGCGGGACAGATCACATCGCTCAACATTTCCGTTGCGGCAGGTGTTGCAATGTACGAAAAAATAAGGCAAGACAGAGCATAGCGACGATTTGCACGTTTTTTACAATACAGTACAATACTGAATCATTCATAAGATAAACAGATCGGGGTATTTTTTTGAGAGACAATTATTTCCGCGAACAGTTCAACGTCGCACAGGCATCGAAGGACGCGTTCGGAGTAAAAACTCTCGTTGCGGGATTTGCAGCCGTTTTGACTGCGATCCTTGCTGCGATAGGGCTTCCGCCTATCGTTAACGGATTGGCGGGGCTTGTTCTTGCGATAACGGTGTTTGTTTTTTGTCTGCAGGAAATGGCAGACGGATTTGTTTCCATATTTATGTTAAGGCCGTCGAACGATTCGCTCACGGCGGCAGCACTTGTTGTAACGGCAATACAGTCGATCGTGCTGATATTCACGCCGAAAGACGCCGTTGTTCACACATTCGCACCGGCGGTGTTTGTTTCGGTTGCGATATCCATGGCGATGAAGTATTTCTTTATCTGCGAGATAATAAACAATCTTAATTTTATAAAAGACCATAAAACATACGTCGTCAACACGGGCGATATTGATATGTACAAACGAGCAATCGACAAAGTATGCATCGTTAACCCTGTTGTTAAATTCCCGAACGTTGTGGATACGACTTACGACGGCGACCCGTCGGAGGAAAAGATACGGCTGTTTGTACCGATCGCGAGCGGTGCGATACTGCTTGTGTCGGCGGTGATCGGGTTTATTTCGGGATTCGGCGCGTTTACGTCCGCAATGGCGGCGATGTTTGCCATAGCGGCGTCGTTCACGGCGGAGATGGCGTTCGTGCTGCCGTACATTACGGAGCAGAGGCGTTTGCGTAAGCTCGGCAGCGTATTGTTGGGCTATCATTCGATAGAGGCGATGAGAGATGTTGCGACGCTTGTTGTTTGTGACAAAGACCTGTTTCCCGCAAAGAGAACAAAGATGGAAAGATTCCGTTTTCGCAATGCGGAAAAGATGGCGGACGCCGTGGAATTTACGGCGGCGATATTATTGCAGTCCGAGTCTCCGTTTGCGAGAACATTTGTTGCGGAAACGGGCTGTGATGAAACGAGACTTCCGGCAGTGGACGATTGGCGTTACATGAAAAATTACGGCATTGCGGGTCATATTTACGGCGACGAAGTGATAGTGGGCAACAGGAATATGTTGCTGTCGTACGAAATAATACCGTTGCCGCAGGAGACGGAAGCGGCTTTGACTTCAACAAACAAGAGCATACTTTACACTGCGATAAACGGTGTGCTTGTGGCATACACGGTATTCAGTTACGCAAGCGATCCGGAAATGAAGCGTGCGGCGGAAACGGTCGGCGAAGATTTTTCGATAATCGCAACGACAAACGACTGTAACATAACCGAGATCGCGGTGCAGAAGCTTTACGGATTAAACAGCACGAAGATAGTCGTACCCGACGCCGACGAGAAAAAGCTGATAGCCGCAGTACGTGAAAATATCGAAGAGACGGACGCTCTGCCCGATATGATAACGACAAAAAATGCGATCGGCATCCTGTCCTCGGTACGAAAAGCGAAAAAGCTTGCGACGGTGGTCAACATGAGCGTTCTGATAAAGATCGCGTCGATAATTTTCGGGCTTTTGTTAACAGCTGTGGCGTTTTTCATCGATCCGACGGCACCGTCCCCCGTTTGGACCGTTATTTTCAACTCTTTATGGACTATGCCGATATTGTTCCTTTCGGCAGTGAGAAAATAATTAGCAATTTGCAATTAGAAATTATTAAATTAACAGTATATTTTGGAGGTTTTTATGTCCGGTCATTCCAAGTGGAAAAACATTATGCACAAAAAAGAGAAGACAGACAAGCAAAGGGCGAGTGTCTTCACAAAGATAGGCAGAGAGATAGTTCTTGCTGTTAAAAGCGGCGGTCCGGATCCCGAATCCAATGCGAGACTCAAAGACATTATTCTTAAAGCGAAAGCCAACAACGTACCCAACGACAATATCGAAAGATGCATCAAAAAAGCGTCCGGCGAGGGTGAAAACGTTAACTACGAAGAGATAACCTACGAGGGTTACGGACCTGCCGGGATCGCCGTTATTGTTGAAGCGGTAACGGAAAACAGAAACAGAACGGCAGCGGACGTGCGTCATTATTTTGACAAGTTCGGCGGAAATCTCGGTCAGACGGGTTCCGTAAACTGGCAGTTCACAAAAAAGGGCGTTATAGTAATAGACAAAGAAGAATATCCCGAAGACAAGCTCATGGACGACCTGCTTGAAGTTGACGCGGAAGATTACGTTGTGGAAGAAGAAGTTTACGAGATATACACCGCGCCCGACAATCTCAGTGCAGTCTGCGAGGAGTTGGAAAAGAAAGGTTATACGTTCCTTTCCGCAGAATCCGAGCAAGTTCCCTCGACATACATATCGCTTACGGACGAGGAGCAGATAAAGAATATGCAAAAGCTTCTTGACCATCTCGAAGAAAACGACGATGTTCAAAACGTTTGGCATAACTGGGACGAGCAATAAAGATGAAAAACAAAGACGACATTTCGGAAAACGGCTTTTGCGCTATACTCAAACGTGAGCGTTTAAAAAGAGATCTCAGTCTTCGTGCCGCAGGTGCGAAGATAGGGATCAGTCATTCGTATCTTTCATCGCTTGAAAACGGTGAAGATCCGAGGACGAAGCTGCCGATCGTTCCGTCAAAGGATGTTTTAACAAAAATATGCGTCGCATACGATCTTGACCCCAGAGATGCGGCGGTCGTTCTCAATTTCGGCAGTGAAGAAGATTTTTATCTTTACATGGCAAGGCGCATCCACAGTCTCAAAGACAGCGATCCGTCGAAATACAGGTCAATGCTCAATATAGTATTGGGGAATCCGAAATAAATGAGTGCCGACAAAACGACAGCGAACGCCGCGTATGCGGATGTTATACTCGCTTCCGCATCACCGAGGCGCAGGGAGCTTTTGGCGCAGATAGGCGTAAAATTCCGGATATGTGTTTCGGACGCGGACGAAGCTTGCGATATATCGGACCCGGAGCTGCTTGTAAAGCATTTATCGGCCAAAAAAGCGAGCTTCGTGTTTAACAAAAATCCGAATGCGATCGTTATTGCCGCAGACACGGTAGTTTACCTTGAAGGCGAGGGTATTATGGGCAAGCCCGAAAACGACGAAGATGCGTACCGCATGATATCGAAGCTTTCGGGGCGAGTAAACGAAGTGTACACGGGTGTTACCGTTGCAGACAGGACGGGAGCGGAGACGTTCGCCGTTAAAACAAACGTATATTTCAAGGCTTTGACGGAAGCCGAGATACGAGAGTATGTTGCGTCCGGCGAATGTTCGGACAAAGCGGGCGCATATGCGATACAGGGCAGAGCATGTGTGTTTATAGACAGGATAGAGGGAGACTATTTTAACGTAGTGGGGCTCCCGCTTTCGCCGTTATACGATATTTTAAAAAGAAAGGGGATACGCTTTTGGGAATATTTGACATAGGAATAGATCTCGGCACGAGCAACACTCGATTTTACAGCAAATCGAGAGGCATATTGCTCAACGAGCCGTCTGTTGTGGCGATGGAAAGTTTTTCGAACAGGCTTATGGCTGTCGGCGAAGATGCGCGTCAAATGCTCGGAAGAACTCCCGACACCGTAACGGCTGTACGTCCCCTCGAAGACGGTGTTATAGCAAATTTTGACAGAACAACGGCGATGCTCAGCTCTTTTGTGGGCAGGATAAAAAGACCGTTCACGCCGATAAGGGCTGTTGTTACGGTACCGTACACATCGACTGCTGTCGAACGCAGGGCGGTGGAAGACGCAGTGCTGTCGGCGCGTGTTAAAAGAGTACATCTTATCGACGATCCGTTGGCGGCGGCGATAGGTTTGAATTTGCCGATATTCGAGCCGAGCGGACATATGATAGTGGATATCGGCGGAGGCACGACGGAGGTCTCGGTCGTATCATTGGGCGGCATAGTTGCGGAAACGACCTGCAATTACAGCGGCATACAGATGGACAAGGATATTGTTGCGTACGTAAGAAAAACGTATAATATCCTCATAGGCGACCAGATCGCCGAAGAGATAAAGATAAAACTCGGTGCTGCGATCGAAAGAGAGACCGTAGATTTTATGACAGTCAGCGGACGTGATCTGATCGACGGGCTGCCGTTAAATCTGACGATCTCGTCCGATGAAGTTTACATTGCGATAAAAGAATCTCTTTTCGGCATTGTCGATGCGATAAAAGCGACGCTTGAGCGTGTTGACCCGGAGCTTGCGGCGGACATTATCCAAAACGGGATAATCGTTATAGGCGGCGGTTCGCAAATGCCGGGCTGGGCGGATTTTATTTATAAAGAAACAGGTGTTTTGACCGAGATTGCGGTCAACGCTCTCGACTGTGTTGCGATCGGTGCGGGCAGGGCAGCCGGAATGCTTGACAAGCTCAAACAGGCATCGACGATAGATTGAACGTAAAAGAGGAGACGATATGCGAGATTTTTTCCGCGGAAAATTTTTTATCACGCTCGTTTTTATCGCAGCTTTTCTTGCCGGATTTATGCTTAATATGCTTTTCGACGGCGGTGTAACGGCGCCGAGAGATCTTATCGGAACGATCGCAACGCCGTTTACGACCCTCGGCACGTGGATAAAAAACGGTGTGACCGATTTTTTTGAAACGTTCACGGAGTATTCGGATCTGAAAAGCGAAAACGAGCAGCTGCGCCAACGCATAACCGAGCTTGAAAGCTTGTTGTCGGACACGTATTCCGACAGTGTTGAAATAGAAAGATTAAAAAGTCTTGCAAACGTGATCGAAACGTCTCCGGACCTGCAATTTGTCGCGTGTGACGTCGTTTCCGTGGCGTCGGACGGTTTCGGCTCGACGTTTTCCGTTAACAAAGGCACGGCAGACGGTATAAAGCTCAATTCGGTGGTGGTGTCTGCGGACGGGCTTGTCGGAAAAGTAACGGCTGTCGGCATCAACTGGGCGACGGTCACGGCGTTGACGGACCCGTCGATGTCCGTGGGTGCCATGATCAAAAGAAGCGAAGAGGTCGGCGTTACGAAGGGTGACATTTCGCTGCGAGCAAAGGGGCTTTGCAAGTTATCGTATTTAACATCCGACGCATCCGTAATACGCGGCGATCTTGTATACACATCGGGCTTGGGCGGAGTATATCCGTCGGGCATATTTATAGGGACTGTTGTTGAAGTTAAAACAGAAGACAACGGGCTTGCGCAGACGGCGACGATCGAGCCTGCGGCAAAGATCGAGGATCTGCGCAGGGTGTATATAACGAACGGAGCATGGGAGGGCAAATGAAAAGAAAAATAATTTTCTATTCTCTCGTTTTTATCCTGTTCTGTTTTATCGACACCGTGTTTGTTCCCGTAAAGATATACGGCGTCGGTCCGTGTTTTCTTCTTGCGGCGACGGTATGCATATCGATGGTGGAAAAAGAACGTTTCGGGACGATATACGGTCTTATTTTCGGGCTGTTTCTCGATTTTTCGACGGCTTCGGTGTTCGGTGTTAACGCATTGATATTTATGGCGGTGGGATTTTTGACCGGTATAATTTCACGGCAAAAGATATCGGTTTCGGTTTTCGGCGCGTTTTTTCTTACGACAGTGTCGGCTGTCGCCACCGAGTTTTTGAAGTGCTGCTGTTATTCTTTCTTTTTGACCGAACCGATAACGGACACGCTTTTATACATTATGCTGCCGGGAGTGCTGTTAACGTTGCCGACGGTGTTTATAACATATCCTGTGATCAGGCTCATAAACAAACTAACGACGCGATATGAGGAAAGGAGCGGTACATGGTAGAAAAACCGTCAAGAATAATCGTGATATTGGCGATATTCCTGTTGATAATGGGAATATTTGTTTTACAACTGATAAAGCTTCAGTTGATTGACGGAGAAGAATATCTTGAATCTTCGAGAAACAGTGTTATAACAAAGACAAAAGTAAAGGCGTCGAGGGGCGAGATACTCGACAGGTATTGCAGTCCTATCGTTCAAAACGCATCGGTAATGACGGTCGAGTTTAACAGAAGCATTATAAAAGATCTGAACGAAACGATAAACTCGGTCATCGACATTTTCGAAAAACACGGAGAAGAATATACGGACAATTTTCCGATCTCGGAATCGGAGCCGTATATATATTACGAGAATTATCTTGCTTCGACGTCGAAGGTCTCGGCATTTTCGACATGGTTAAAAAACAAAAAGATCGACACGAACATCACAGCCGAGGATGCGCTTACCGCGCTTATAAAGTACTACAAGCTGTCGAATTACTCAGTCGAGCGAGCAAGAGACATAATAGCTGTTCGTTACGAGATAGAAACGAACAGTTCCGGATATTTTTACACATTTGCGCAAGACGTCGGGCTTGAGACTGTTACGGAAATAAAAGAGCGAAGCTCGGACCTTGCGGGCGTTACGGTCGAAATGGAAAGCAAAAGATCGTATGTTAACGAGCGATTTGCGTCCCACATAATAGGCTATATCGGTAAAATATCCGCAGAAGAATACGAAAATCTTAAAAGCGAAGGATACTCCATAAACGACACGGTCGGCAAAGAGGGTATCGAAAAGATCGCGGAGGACTGGCTGCGCGGCACAGACGGGTACAAATACGCGCAAACGGACAAATCGGGCAATGTTATCGACATAATCGAAGATGTTGAACCGATAGCGGGCAAAGACGTTATATTAACAATCAGCACCGATATGCAAAAAATAACCGAGGACGGGCTTGCGCAGATAATCGCAAAGCTCAAAGAGCAAAACGGCGAAGACGCCGCAACATCGGGTGCCGCGATATTTATGGACATACACACCGGAGAGATCCTTTCGATGGCGTCGTATCCGACGTATAATCTTGCAACGTACAACGAAGATTTTTCCGTTTTGTCAAAAGACCCCGGAAAACCGTATGTTAACAGAGCGATATCGGGGCTTTTCCCTCCCGGTTCGACGTACAAAATGGTAACCGGCGTGGCAGGGCTTGAGGAAGAGATAATAACTCAAAAAACGAGCTATAAGTGCAGCGGATACTACACATATTACGAAACATACCAGCCGTCGTGCTTTGCGTATACGGCGCACGGCGATGTGAATATATTAACGGCGTTAAAAAAATCGTGCAACGGATTTTTCTTTGATGTCGGCAGACTCTTAACTATCGATAAGCTCAGTTATTACGGTTCGCTGTTCGGATTCGGACAGAAGACGGGAATAGAGCTGCCGGGCGAGAGCAAAGGCGTGCTTGCAAGCAAAGAATATCTCGAATCGCTCGGTGAAACTTGGCAGGCGGCGGACACGATCCTTACGGCGATCGGGCAGTCGTACACGACGGCAACGCCGTTGCAGCTTGTAAATTACATTGCGACGATCGCAAACGGCGGCACGAGATACAAGCCGTACATTATCAAAGCCGTGCGTAACAGAACGACCGGCGAGATCGAAAGCGAGACGGAGCCGACTGTTTTGGCGGAGCTTAATTTAAAGCAGTCCACCGTTGACGCCATACTTCTCGGAATGAAAATGGCGGCAATGGAGCCGGGCGGTTCGGCATATTCGGGTTTTGAGGATTTCAAAATAACGACGATCGCCGTAAAAACGGGCACGGCGGAAACGACGGGGATCCCGACATCGTTAATGATCGGAGTGGCGCCGGCGGAGGATCCGGAGATCGCGTTTGCGATAGTAATCGAACACGGCGGTCTGAGTGCGTCGCCGATCAATGCGGAGCTTGTAAAAGATGTTCTTTCATACTATTTTTCTAAAGAAGACAGATTTATTTCGGCGCAGACCGAGGGCGAGCTGTTGAGCTGAAAAAGCATTGAATTAAAGATAAATCATTAAATTTTAAAGATAATTATGTTTTAACAAACGGAGAGGAGCGGAAGAAATGGGAAAACTGATAGTTGTTGCGTCCGGCAAAGGCGGAGTTGGAAAAACGACGCTTTCGGCTAATCTTGCGGCGTGTCTTTCGGAGCGCGGAAACAGAGTGCTTGCGATAGATTGCGATGTTTATCTGAAAAATCTCGATATAGTTTTCGGGGCGAGCGACGAGCATATATGGGACGCGGAAGATGCTTTTACGGGCAGATGCACTGTCAAAGACGCTATCGTGCGTGTTAACGGAAGAGAACGTTTGAATATGTTGCCCGCACCGCTCAAAGTTCCGGAAGACCCGGACGGACTGAGTGATTTTTTGTTAAACACGGCAAAAAAGCTTCTCGGCGATAACGAATACGATTACGTGATCGCAGACTGTCCTTCGGGGATCGGCAGAGGCGTCAACTGTTTTTTCACGCGCGGAAGTCTGGTGATCGTTGTGGCAACGCCGGATGTAACATCTATTCACGATGCGGAGAAAGTTGCGGCGGCGGCATATGAAAAGGGCGCAGACACGGCGCTTGTTGTTAACAGGATAAAGGCGAAAGCGATCGAAAGCGGGACGGCTCCGGACATAGACACGATAATAGACAGGGTTTGCGTAAAGCTGATCGGACTTATACCGGAAGACCCGAAAACGTCGGAAGCGTTAAACGCGGAAAGACTTGTTGTTGAAACAAAAAGAGCGCGCTCAAAACGAGCATACGAAAACATTGCGTCACGAGTGGACGGCGAGTTTACGGAGCTTTACAGGTTTTGGTAAAACAGGAGGAAAAAGATAATGAAAATTGCACTCATTGCACACGACAAGCGAAAAGAAATGCTTGTACATTTCTGTGTGACGAACTGCAGCACATTTGCAAGACACACTCTGTGTGCGACAGCCGTAACGGGCAAGCTTATTTCGGACGCTACGGGGCTTGAGATCTACCGTTTTATGAGCGGTGTTCACGGCGGCGATCAGGAAATAGCGGCGAGAATAGCGAACAAAGAAATAGATGTACTTTTTTTCTTCCGCGATCCGAGCCTTAATGAAAAGGATAAGTTTGACAGTGCGACAATATTGCGGCTTTGTGACGTACACAACATACCAGTAGCGACGAATCTTGTTATGGCGAATGTTCTTATAAAGGCACTCGACAGAGGCGAGCTTGAAAAGAAAGATCCGCCTGTTTTTACCGGTACGGGCAGACGTAGAAGAAACATATATTAACGGAAAATCCTTGGAGGAAACACAATGGCGACGATAAAAGCTCCGAGGGGAACGAACGACGTACTTCCCTCGGATTCATTTAAATGGCGGTACATTGAGGCTGTTGCGGACAGAACTGCGCTCTCCGCCGGATATAAAGAAATACGGTTCCCGACTTTTGAAGAGACGGAGCTGTTTTCGCGCGGTGTAGGCGACACGACGGATATAGTACAAAAAGAGATGTACACCTTTGACGACAAAGGCGGACGTTCGATGACGTTACGTCCGGAGGGCACTGCGTCGGCAGTTCGTCTTTCGCTCGAAAACGGGCTTTTGGGCGGTGCATTGCCGTTAAAGCTGTATTATAAAATAAACGTATTTCGTTACGACAAGCCTCAGGCGGGAAGATACAGAGAGTTTAACCAGTTCGGCATGGAGCTTTACGGTGCGCAGTCTCCTTTTGCGGACGCAGAGCTTATCGCAATGGCGCAAATGTTTTTAAAAGAGCTTGGAATAAACGGTATCGGGCTGAAAATAAATTCGATAGGTTGTCCTGTATGTCGTGCGAAGTATCAGGAAGCGTTAAGGGAGTTTTTTGTTCAAAACGAAGGCGAGCTTTGCGAGACGTGCAAAGGCAGGCTTCAGCGCAATCCGATGAGGATACTTGACTGTAAGTGTCCCGTATGCCGCAAGCTTGCGCAGGACGCACCGAAGATCACGGATTATTTATGCGAAGAATGCGAGGAGCATTATTCCTCGGTAAAAGACGCACTTTGTTCGATAGGCATTGATTTTGAAGAAGACAGCGGTCTTGTTCGCGGACTTGATTATTATACAAAGACGGTTTTCGAGCTTATCGATCCGAACACGGGGCTTGCGGTCGCTGCGGGCGGCAGATACGACGGATTGATAGAGGAATTGGGCGGCAAGCACACGCCGGCTGTCGGTTTTGCGAGCGGAATAGAGCGTCTTTTCCCGTTGATACCGGATTTCGGCACGGAGCCTACGGCGGACATATATATAGCGTCGATGGGTGATGCCGCGACGAAAAAGGCGTTTACGATCGCGGACGGACTGCGTAAAAACGGCGTGAATGTCGAAACGGACCTTATGTTAAGATCCGTAAAAGCGCAAATGAAATATGCGGACAAGCTCGGAGCGCGGTATACTGCGGTAATCGGGGATTCGGAGCTTGAGACGGGTAAAGCCGAGCTTCGGGACATGAGCTGCGGAGAGACAAAAGTTGTTGATATCAACGACATTGAAGCATTAACCGCCATATTGAAAATATAACTTCACATTTATGACGAATAATTATATTAAAATTATATAAAGGATGTTTTGGTATGTATATAAATCGTACTGATTACTGCGGAAATTTCAGCATAAAAGACGCAGGCAAAAAAATTACCGTTGCAGGTTGGGTACAAAGAAGAAGAGTGCTCGGCGGCCTTATTTTTATAGACTTAAGAGACAGAACGGGTATTTTGCAGCTCACATTTGACGAGCAAAACTCAAAAGAGCTGTTCGACCTTGCATACACGCTCCGTTCGGAAGATGTTATTTGTGCGGAGGGAACGGTAACGCCGCGCGGCGAGAATGCCGTAAACAAAAACATGGCGACCGGCGAGATAGAAGTTTCCGTTGAAAGCTTAAAAGTTCTCGGCAAGAGCGAAACACCGCCGTTCGAGATCGTCGAAAACTCGAACGTAAACGAAGAGCTTCGTCTCAAATACAGATATCTTGACCTTCGTCGTCCCGATCTGTTGAAAAATCTTTTGTTCAGAAACAAGCTTTCGAAGCTTACACGTGATTATTTTTACGATAACGGTTTTATTGAAATAGAAACTCCCATGCTCATAAAATCCACTCCCGAGGGTGCGAGAGACTATCTTGTGCCGTCACGTGTTCATCCCGGAGAATTTTACGCGCTTCCGCAGTCTCCGCAGTTGTACAAACAGCTGTCCATGGTAGCGGGTTTTGACCGATACATTCAGATCGCGCGTTGTTTCCGTGACGAGGACCTTCGTGCGGACAGACAGCCCGAATTTACACAGATCGATATGGAGATGTCGTTTGTTGACGTGGAAGACGTGCTTAAAGTCGGCGAAGGCTTTATGCAGAAGATATTCAAAGAAATGCTCGGTGTTGACATACAATTACCTCTCAAACGTTTGACATATGCGGAAGCGATGTCGAAATACGGTTCCGACAAGCCCGACACACGTATCGGCATGGAGATACACGATCTTTCGTCCATTGTGGAAAAATGCGGATTTTCGGTATTTACCGGTGCGATCTCCGGCGGCGGCAGCGTAAGAGCGATAAATGCGAAAAATGCAGCCGACAAGCTTACGAGAAAAGAGATCGACAAGCTTACGGAATATGTTAAAGGCTGCGGCGGCAAGGGCCTTGCGTGGATAAGGCTTACGGAAGACGCAACGAGCTGTTCTTTCGCGAAATTTATGACGGATGACGAGATGAGCGCCGTTCTTTGTGAAATGAACGCCGAAAAGGGCGACGTTATAATGATAATTGCCGACACGAACAATGCCCACGTACTTTCACAGCTCGGTATGCTCAGGAACGAGACGGCAAAGAGGCTCGGTATCAAGCCTGAGGGTTGGGACCTGATGTGGATCACGGAAATGCCGTTCTTCGAATATGACGAAGAGCTTGGCACATACGTTGCAATGCATCATCCGTTCACGGCACCGCTCGACGAATGTCTCGATTATCTCGAAACGGACAAAGCGAGAGTAAGAGCAAAGGCGTACGACCTTGTTCTTAACGGAATAGAGCTTTCGAGCGGTTCGATAAGAATAACCGACCCCGTACTTCAAAAACGTATCTTTGCGCTGCTCGGTCTTTCCGACGAAGAAGCGTACAAGAAATTCGGATATCTCACGGATGCGTTCAAATACGGCGCACCTCCGCACGGCGGCATGGGTATAGGTCTTGACAGACTTGTTATGCAGCTGCTCGGTGCAGACAGTCTTCGTGATGTTATAGCATATCCGAAGGTACAAAACGCATCGGAGCTTATGACGGACTGTCCGTCCGCTCCCGATCTTAAACAGCTTGGCGAATTGCATCTTAAAATTGTTGAATAAAGTAATGTTTCAATAACGAATATATTTAATTGGAGAGTTTTCGATGATAACGGTTTCCGGCTTAACGAAGCGATACGGCAGCAAGATAGCGGTCAACAATGTCAGCTTCACGATCAATCAAGGCGAGATCGTCGGTCTTCTCGGCCCGAACGGTGCGGGAAAGACAACGACGATGAACATGATAACGGGATACATATCTTCTCACGCGGGTAAAGTATCCATAAACGGGCACGATCTTCTTGAAGAACCGTCAAAAGCAAAGGAGTGCTTCGGATATCTTCCGGAGATCCCCCCTCTTTACCATGATATGACGGTTCGGGAATATCTCAGTTTTGTTTACAATCTTAAGGGTTGCAGCAAAAAAGAGAATATAAAGAAGAAAAAGGAGCATATCGCCGAGGTTTGCGAAGTTGTTAAGATCACGGGCGTATATAACAGGCTGATAAAAAACCTTTCAAAAGGTTACAAACAGCGTGTCGGCCTTGCACAGGCGCTTATCGGGGACCCTCCGATCCTTATTCTCGACGAGCCTACCGCCGGTCTTGACCCCAAGGAGATCGTTGAGATACGAAATCTTATAAAACGTCTCGGAACGAGGCGAACGATAATCCTGTCCTCGCACATTCTTTCGGAGGTACAGGCTGTTTGCGAGCGTATAATAATAATGAACGAAGGCTTTGTCGTTATGGACGCGCTTGCCGATGATCTTACGATGCGTATGGGTGCAAACAGCAGATACGGCGTTCGTCTTGCGGCTCCGGAGGACGCGGATGTTATCGGGGTTCTCGGCTCTCTGCCCGGAATCGCAAAGATCGAATATATCGGCTCGTTTGAGCAGGGCACGTTCGATTTTATAATCGAAGCCGAGAAGAAAACGGATATCCGCCGTATACTTTTCGACGAATGCGCAAAGAGAAACTGGTATATTTTGATGATAACACCTCTCGGTATGTCGCTTGAAGACATCTTCCTGCAGCTTGTTTCTCAAAATGACGAGCAAAGGGCGCTTGCCGACAAAAAAGACGACAAGAAAAAGAAGAAAGATACAGATAAAGAGGATATGACGGAAGCTCAAACAGAGCAAACCGATCCCGAAAACAATGATACGGAAGAACAAAAGGAGGAAGCAAACGATGACGGCAATAATTAAACGAGAGCTTATCTCATTTTTCAAAAACCCGATCGGTTGGTTTGTTCTTGCGATATATTCTTTCCTTTCGGCGATACTGTTCACTCTTTTTGTTATTTGGCAAAACACGAGCTATCTCGGAGACTACTTCGGGTTCTGGCTGTTTTTTGTTGACATGGTAGTTGTCGGCATACTTTCGATGCGCTTTTTCAGCGAAGAAAAGAAAAACAAGACCGACCAATTGTTGTTAACATCGCCGATAAATCTTTATCAGCTCGTTTTGGGTAAATTTTTCGGCGCACTTATAATCTTTTTGATCTGCACGTCCGTAAACTTGTTTTACGTGCTTGTCGTAGACATTTTCGGAACGGTCGATTACGGTTGTCTTGCGACGAATCTTATCGGCACGGTACTTGCGCTTTGTGCGATAATCTCGATAGGTCTTTTCGTTTCCGCACTGACGGAGAGCGCCGTTGCGGCTGCGGCAGGTACGATGGCGATACTGTTTTTCATGTTCGTTGTCGACTTTTTCGCAATGTTCTTCCCGACGTGGCTTGCAAATATTTTAATGTACACAAATATTTATGCGCAATTCGATGATTTTACAAACGGTATTCTTAATCTGCCCCCGATCGTTTATTATATCTCCGTAACGGTAATATTCTTGTTCCTTACGGTAAGAATGATAGAAAAACGCCGTTGGAACTAAGGAGGTGCAAGAGATGTCTAACGAAAATATTAACGAAAACGTAAATGCCGAAGCAAACGAGAGCATTAACGAAAACTCAACCGTTGAATCAAACGAACACATTGACGAAACCGTAACCGTTCAAGCGGAAGAAGTAACGAAAGTCGAACAGCCCGAGCAAGGTCCTGTCGCCGCTCTCGGCGGAAACGTATCGGATCAAAAAATACCGAGGATAAACAAAAACAAGCTTAAATTCGGTTCTCTTGCGACCGTTTATACGATTCTTTTTATCGCGATTGTCATTGCGGTAAACGTTGTTATAAATCTTGCGGCGGACAGATTTACGTTAAAAGTGGACCTGACGTCCGAGCAGGTGTTCACTCTCGATCAGGAAACGCTCGATTTTCTTGCCGAGCTTGATTCGCCTGTTGAAATAATCATTCTCGGCGATGAGCAAACGTATCGCTCCGCTACTTCAACATCGGGCGCTATTGCGCCGACGAGGTATGTTGTTGAAACGGTCGATAATTATATAAGAGAGAGCGAAAATGTGACGGTACACTTTGTTGACCCGAGATATAATCCCAACTTTTTCAAGACGAGAAACATCACTCTCGACGACGGTACGGACACGGCGGACAACATTTTTCTTGTTGTTTACTCGCCCGAAACGCAGAGATATCGTTTTATAAAAGACACTATATTCGACAATCTTATGTATGTCGGTCTCGAAAGACGTCTGACAGCGGGAATGTTGTACGTTACGGTCGAAGATATCCAAACGATAGCGATCGTAAAAGGTCACGGTGAGGAAACGTTGCCGTACTTCCAGGAAACGCTCAAAGACAACGGTTTTGATGTTAAATACATCACGATCCAGGAATTTGACGAGATCCCGGACTTTGTTTCGATCCTCGTTATCAACAATCCGACAAGATCGTACAGCGACGACGATATCAACAAGATCGACGCATGGCTGTCAAACGACGAAGAGCTTGGGCACCATCTGATGGTCTTTGCAGATCTTGATATGCCGAAGAATCAAAAGCTTGAGGATTATCTTGCGGAGTGGGGGCTGTCGCTCGGTACGGAAAACGTATTCGACTACAACAACAGCTATGCCTTTACGAACGCATCGTATCCGCTTTTGAAAGTTACGTATGCCGATGATGCGACAACGCTTGCGGAAGATCTTGCGCGTGAGGGTTATTATCAGTTTGTTCAGCTCGGCACGGCAAGAGCCGTCAACCGTCTTTACGAAAGCAAAGACAATCGAACGACATACAGCGTAATCGAAACTTTCGATACCGCATTTTCAAGATATACGGCGTCCACAACGCTTGCTCCCTCCGATTGGAAAAACTTCAAAAAAGAAGATACCGACACTGTAGGTCCGTTCGATCTGAGTGCGATCTCCCGTCAGGTGCGCTACGAGGGAATGACGGAATTTTCGTCGAGCGTGTACCTTTGCGGCTCGACATCTTTTGTTGACGATTATTTTATCAGCAATATTGACGGTAACAACCAACAAACTGCGGAATTTATGATAAAGCTGTCTAAATTCCTTGTTGCATCAAAACAATCTTACGATACGAATATTTTGCCCACGCAGCTGATCTTCGACACACTTGCGTTTACGACAACGACGGAATTTATAATTGTTGTATTCTGCCTTTTGATCGGCATTCCCGCGCTCTTGGCGATAACGGGTATAGTAGTGTGGAGAAAGCGTAAATTCTTATGACGAAAAAAAGGATCATCGGTATCGTTATCGCAATTGCGATCATCGGTCTGCTTATCGGCGCTGTGTTTTTCATGTTAACGTTCGACACTCTTCCCGAAGAAGAGGAGCCGTCCTCGGACCTGTCGATAGAATATGCGCGTCAAAGCTTGGTGCTGTACTCCTGCGTTATCGAAGATTTAAAGGCTATACACGTTAAAAATCCGACCGGCGAATATACCGTCAGCAAAGATGAAGACGGAAACATCAACTTCCTCGGCAGAGAGGGTGCACCGCTGTTGCCGTATTCGTCGGAGGGCCTTTATTCAAGCGTTGCGAAAGTAACGTGTGAAGCGTTGATCGAAGCGGAGACCGAGCATCTTGAGTATTATGGGCTTGACGAGCCGCAGGTCGTTATACAAATAGAGATGAAAGACGGAACCGTTACGGAGCTGCAGATAGGCGACGCCGCACCTAAGGGCGGCGGCTATTATATAAGAAACGCTTCCAACACGGACGTATTTCTTGCGCAGACGTATTTCTCGGAACGTTTTCTGAAGAATCACGTACAGTATTATCAAACATCCATAAGCAAAGAGTTTGATTATACGGGATTTGAATCCCTTTCGATCGAATATTCCGAAGCTTCCGGAAAAGACGATATATATATAAGGAAGACAACCGACGAAGAAGCGACCGATCTGAACTATTCCGGCGGTATGGTAATGGAAAAACCGTTCCATTGGGGCGGAGATTCAACGCCGATACAGGGTATCGTCGAGATCCTCGCAAGTCTTGAAGCGGACGATATAATTACCGACACGCTCGACGAAGAGCTCCAAGCGCAGTACGGTTTTGACGATCCGACAAGAGTTGTTATAGAAGCGTGGGTAGACACGCAAAACTACGTAAGTCAGCTGACAAGTCTCGAAAACCCGTACTACGGTGCAACGGAGGACGGCTCTGATTTGTTGATACAAAGCGAATATCTTCTCGGTAACATAGACGGAAGAACGCTTTATGTTATGTACGACGGCGAGCCTGTTATATACGGCGTTGATATCGACAATTTCGCGTTTGTCGATTACGGTGTCGATACGTACTGTCAAAGAATAATCAATCTGAGAAACATCAATGATCTGAACGGTATTATTGTTGAACTTAACGGCGAAACATATTCGTTCTCGATCGAAAATCCCGATGCGGGCGACGATATGGTCGTTATGTGGGACGGAACGACGAAGATCGATCCGGATCTGTTCAGAAGTTTCTACGTTTCCATTATCAGTGTTACGCACGACGGGCTTGCGTACGAACCGGAGGAGGGGCTTGAACCCGATCTGAAAATAACGTACAAGGCTATCGACGGAACGGATACGGTGCTTGAATTTATACCGATAGAATCGAGAAAAAGTGTCCTTAAAGTTAACGGCGAGGGTAGATTCTTCGTGTATGTAAATAAAGAAAACAAAATAAAAAATGATCTGACAAAGCTTATAAACGGCGAAGAGATCAAAAACTACTGATTTTAAATCCAAAAAAAGGGGCGAAAAAATGAAAATCGAGAATATTGACGAAATGAAGGTTTTTTGGCATACCTCATCTCACATTCTTGCACAGGCAGTCAAACGTCTGTATCCGAATGTTAAACTCACGATCGGTCCGGCGATAGAAAACGGTTTCTATTACGATTTTGACAGCGATGTTTCGTTCACTCCGGAGATCCTCATAAAGATCGAAGCGGAGATGAAAAAGATCGTTAAAGAAAATCTCAAGGTCGAACGCTTTGTTCTTCCGCGTGAAGAAGCTCTCGAACTTATGAAGGACGAACCGTATAAGATCGAGCTTATCAACGAGCTTCCCGAAGACGAAGAAATAAGCTTTTACAAGCAGGGTGAATTTGTCGATCTTTGCGCAGGCCCGCACTTGCCGTACGCAAGTAAGGTTAAGGCTTTTAAGTTAACAAGCTGCACCGGTGCGTACTGGAGAGGCGATTCCAACAAGAAAATGCTTCAAAGAATATACGGAATATCTTTCCCCAACGCAACGCTGCTCGACCAGTATCTTACAGACGTTGAAGAGGCTAAAAAGAGGGATCATAACAAGCTCGGCAGAGAGCTTGAGCTGTTCACGACGTGCGATCTTATCGGTCAAGGTCTTCCCATACTTTTGCCCAAAGGCGCAAGGATAATCCAAACGCTTCAGCGTTTTGTCGAAGACGAAGAGCAAAAACGCGGTTGGCTTTTAACAAAGACCCCCTACATGGCAAAAAGCGATCTTTACAAGCTTTCCGGCCACTGGGATCATTATCAGGACGGTATGTTTGTTCTCGGCGACGAAACAAAGGACGACGAAGTCTTTGCTCTCCGCCCGATGACCTGCCCGTTCCAATATCAGGCATATCTTAACAGAGCGCGTTCTTACCGCGATCTTCCGCTTCGTTATAACGAGACTTCCACGTTGTTTAGAAACGAAGCGTCAGGCGAAATGCACGGCCTTATAAGAGTTCGTCAGTTCACCATTTCCGAAGGTCATCTGATGTGCTTGCCCGAACAGTTGGAAGAGGAGTTTAAAAACTGTCTCGAACTCGCCATTTATATGTTAAAAACACTCGGTCTTTACGAAGATGTTTCATATCGTTTCTCGCAGTGGGATCCCAACGACAGAGAAAAATACATCGGCACGCCCGAACAGTGGGACGAAGCTCAAAGTGTTATGCAAAAGATCCTCGATCATCTCGAGATTCCGTACAAGATCGGCATAGGCGAAGCTGCATTCTACGGACCCAAGCTCGATATCCAGATCAGAAACGTTTTCGGCAAGGAAGATACGCTGATCACTATCCAGATCGACCAAATGCTCGCCGAAAAATTCGGTATGGAATATGTCGATCGTGACGGAACGAAGAAAAATCCGTACATCATTCACAGAACTTCTATCGGCTGCTATGAAAGAACGCTCGCTCTCCTTATCGAGAAGTATGCCGGCGCGTTCCCGACTTGGCTCGCGCCCGTTCAGGTCAAGATCCTCCCGATCGCCGACAGACATCAACCGTATACGTTTGAACTCAAAAAAGAACTCGAAAAATACGGCTTGCGCGTCGAAGTTGACGACAGAAGCGAAAAGATAGGCTACAAGATCCGTGAAGCTCAAATGGAAAAAGTTCCTTTCATGCTCGTCGCAGGCGACAAAGAGCAGGAAGAAGGCACAGTCTCCGTCAGAGCAAGAAAAGAGGGCGACAAAGGCTCCATGCCCGTGTCCGACTTCATCGCACTTATCAAAGAGCATATCGACAATAAGATGATAGACTGATAAAATTCATTTTTTTGTTTAACAAAGATCCACAGTACGCAAAGTATACCCCAAAGGCAAACACTTTCGGGAGTATACAACGGCTGTGGATTTTTTTTGTCTTTGTTTTTACAACCGAAAATATCAATGTAATTTAACACCATTTCGTCAAATCTACCAATAACTCGTATTTTAAAAACAGCATTTTTGTTAAACTTGAGTATTGACTTTTTTTTCACGACATGATATAATTAAAATATCAAACATAAGGAGGCATTTTTCATGAAGAAAAATATAATTTTTACAGTGGTCCTTTTGACATTGGTCATCTCTGTTTTTGCCGTAACATCGGTTCAGGTGTTGGGCTTAACAGATGCGCTCACCATAACCGTGTATACCAATTCGGGATATATTGCAGATGATCCGGATGAAATACCGCTATACTTTGCCGAGACGGAAACATCCGGAGCAATGCCCCCGACAACGCACTATGCATATGCATACATATATAAAGACGGTGTACAAGTCGGCTATGATCAAGGGCGTTTAAACGCCACATCTTCGCATGCATATGCGACATATCAACCGGCAATGCCGAATGAGAATTTCACTACAGACCATGGATATATAGTTTTTAATGAATTACAGTGATTGAAAAATCGGAGATAAAGAAGGCAAACCCGTTCGCCTTCTTTATCTCCTGCGTTTTTTTAGGGAGAATTTGCGTATGATCTTTACGGTTTATTTGAGGGAAGCATGGAAAAATATAACGAAAAAACCGTTGCTTTCAACTCTTACAATTTTATTTTTAACGTTTACCGTCCTTTTTTTCTGTGTTTTTGTTAGAATTTCGGATATAAAAACCATAACGACCGACAATTTCCAAAAATCGGAAGCATATATTCAATATAAGCAATATAATCTGACTACCACTATAAAAGGCAATACTATCGGATCGCTTAATGCAACCGATCCCTTTACATATATGTACCCTCCCGATGAAGATGAAGTAGAACTCAGAGCTAATACTCTTGCATACTTTGATGAATTCAGCGATTTTTTTGACACTCTTTTCACTTTGGATTCCGAAGATATAAAAGTTGTTTACATGGGTTGGGGACAAACAACACTTATCGAAAACTACAAAGGCGCAAAGGATTTGGAAGAATCCTACAACAAAAAATATCGAAGAGAAGAGATTTCCGATTATAAAAAACAAGGTATAGACACCACATTTCTCGAAACTGGCGCTTATGTACACACGATATACGTGGGCAAAAGCTTTTTTGAATATGAAAAGCTTAATTTTGCACAAGGCGGAGTGCCGACGGAAGAAGATCTCGAATATAAGTTTATTGCGGACGAAGAGACCCCCGTATTGGAAATCCCGGTAATTGTCGGTTCCGCATTTGGCGAAGATTATGAAGTCGGTGATATTTTAAGCCCTGTAAATGATCCGTATATGGGTCCCCTTGAATCGCAGTGGAAATATTTTCCTGTAAATTATCGTCAAGAATATTGTGCCCGATATAGGATAGTCGGTATTTTAAGTGCGGACAACGCCATAAGTAACAGCCTCGGCTCAACTATTTCCGACTTTTCGAAATACATAATTGCTCCTTACCATTTTTTAACTGACCCTGCATTTACCGAAAAATATACGGATAATCAAAAGATAGTTCTGTTAGACGACCTGATCAAAGATATAACAAAAGTAAAACTTTATATAAACAGAGAAAAAGAAGCTGAATGCGTTTCGATTTTATGGGATATGATCGATAATTCTTCTCTTAAAGATTATCTGAAGCCGCACACGTTTGACGTTCTTAACGAGATATCGATAACAATCGCGAACGCAAGGGATACTTCTTACAAAGTGCTCGCAATAGCTATCGCGGTATTCTGTTCTATCGGTGTTTTTATAATGATATTAAACAATCAAAAAGACAACATCCGAGATTACAGTGTACATATGATATCGGGCGCAAGCAAGGCGGATATACTTTTGACAGGTGTTGTTGAAACATTGATATATGTGCTGATCGCAGATATATTGATGCAATATCCGAGGATATACATGATGTTCGGCTGGCAACAGAATTCTCCGCTCGGAACATGGATGGGAATGTGGAGCGGAATGATCCCTATCGTTATAATAGAAAATCTTGTTATTATCCTCATTGCGTTTATTTGTAACTACATTTCGGTTTCGAAGATCAGTTTTTCCGAAGTTCTGAAAAGAAAGGATTAAAAGATGAAAGCCCTTTTGTGATTGTCTCCCCCCGAACGTTCATACCTATACCCGCTCTTGTTTTCGTCAATTCGACCGATATATAAACAAAAATCGGCGGTTTTGCTGAACATTGGCAGAAGAACTCGTCTAGTTATAACGAAATCGCAAACCAATTTATTCTTTTTCAAGTAGATTCAACAATCATATCATCACATAATTTCCAATCCAAAAGGAGGTGAAAAATCACAATGAAAAGAAAGATTTACGCATTTGCACTTTTAGCAATCGTTATCTCCGTCGCAGTAGCTTTTTCTGTTCAATCTTTTGCAGATCTTGCACACCGGGTTATACTTGAGACTTACAATGGATATATTTACACAAGTATACCGAAATATTACGCAGAAACAAAATCAAATTCATACGGGAACATTGAACACAGAGCTGTTGCAAAGATTTTTTTGGATGATGTACTCGTTGCAACAGATATCGGAGAAAAAGATTACACATCCTACGCATATGCAACATACCAACCGGCAATGCCCAATGATAATTTTACTACATGGCATAGTTATATTTTAGGATAAAAAGGAGAAGATGATTCATGAAAAAAAATATTATTTTTTCAGTATTTCTTTTAACTCTAATCATTTCGATCTTTTCTTGCACTGCGATACAAATGATCGGATGGGATGATGATGAACGGATAGTTGTAACTTCAGATTACGGATATCTACCGACAGATATACCATCATATTTCGCCCGAACAACAACAGCCTCAGCTCCTCCCATCAAACATTACGCTATTGCGGTTATTTACAAAGGTGACATAACAGAAGTAGTTGCGTCAAATTATGGTCGAACAGGAACTGCTTCTAGTGCATACGCATCATGGCAACCGGCAATGCCCGGAGAAGGTTATTTTACCGAACATGGATATAGAATAACCGAAATTCTCGACTAAGTAAAAGTAAACATAAAGAAGAAGACAATCCTGTCTTCTTCTTTATGGAGAATAACGTTCCGATGCTTTATAATTTAACAGAAGGAGATGTTCCATATGCTATTTGCGGTCTATTTAAGGGAAGCATGGAAAAATATAACGAAAAAACCGTTGCTTTCAACTCTTACAATTTTATTTTTAACGTTTACCGTCCTTTTTTTCTGTGTTTTCGCAAGGATATCTACGATCAAAACTATAACCGAAGACAATCTTCAAAAATCGGAAGCATATATTCAATATAAGCAATATAGTTTTAATACAGATACAAAGGGAGTTGGAGTTGGAAGTTATAATTCTACCGACGATAAGTTTACATATTTGTACCCTCCCGATGAAGATGAAGTAGAAATCAGAACTGAAGCTCTCGGCTACTTTGACGAACTAAGTGATTTTTTCGATACAATTTTCACCTTGGATTCCGAAGATATAAAAGTCGTTTATATGAGTGGCGAATGGACGACTCTTATCGTCAATTCAAAAGGTGCAAAGAATTTGGAAGAAACTTACAACAAGAATTTTCGAAAAGAAGATATCTCAGAATATAAAAAACAAGGTATAGACACCACATTCCTTGAAACCGGCGCTTATGTGAAAACTATATTCGTAAGCCAAAGCTTTTTTGACCACGAAAAGCTTAATTTTGCAAAAGGCGGGGTTCCGACAGAAGAAGATCTTAATTATAAATTTATCTCGGACGAAGAAACCCCTGTAATTGAAATACCGGTAATTGTCGGTTCCGCATTTGCCGAAGATTATGAGGTCGGGGATATTATAGAACGTGCATATGAGCCTTATGAATCTCCTGAAACAGATTGGCAAAGATACTCGAGCGATTACCATCAGCAGATGTTTTGCAAATACAGGATAGTCGGTATTTTAAGTGAAGACAATGCCATAACCAACTGTTACGGCTCAAGTATTTCAAACCTATCGAAGAATATAATCGTTCCTTACCATTTTTTAACCGACCCTGCATTTACCGAAAAATATACGGATAATCAAAAGATAGTTAGAGTAGACGATCTATTCTGGGAAATAACGCAAGTAAAACTTTATATAAACAGAGAAAAAGAAGCGGAATGCGTTTCGATTTTATGGGATATGATCGATAATTCTTCTCTTAAAGATTATCTGAAGCCGCACACGTTTGACGTTCTTAACGAGATATCGATAACAATCGCGAACGCAAGGGATACTTCTTACAAAGTGCTCGCAATAGCTATCGCGGTATTCTGTTCTATCGGTGTTTTTATAATGATATTAAACAATCAAAAAGACAACATCCGAGATTACAGTGTACATATGATATCGGGCGCAAGCAAGGCGGATATACTTTTGACAGGTGTTGTTGAAACATTGATATATGTGCTGATCGCAGATATATTGATGCAATATCCGAGGATATACATGATGTTCGGCTGGCAACAGAATTCTCCGCTCGGAACATGGATGGGAATGTGGAGCGGAATGATTCCGATCGTTATAGCTGAAAACCTCATTATAATTTTAATAGCGTTCATTTGCAATTACATTTCGGTTTCAAAAATCAGTTTTTCCGAAGTTTTAAAGAGGAAGGATTAAGCGATGAAGAAGTATTTAAATTTCACAAATTTTTTAATCGTATTAAGTATTGCGATAATGACGGTATTTCTTATCGTTATTGTCAATCAGGAATTGATAAACAGCAGAAACGAGCGTGAGTTCAACAACTTTTACGGCGGAAACAGCCGAAGAATAAGTATCGATTCCGACGCAAGAAAATTTTCTTTTGACGTAACGGGGCTTTCGGAGAATTACGTTATATACGGATTGTTAAGCAATTCGAGTGAAAAGAACTATTTGGCGGATTCCGTAAGGACTGTTTACGGCGAAGGTAATTTCCCGATACCGACAATAAAGGCAGGCAGATTTTTTACTGCTGAAGAGCTTTTGTCGGAAGAGGCGTTATGTGTTGTGGGCCAAACGACGTTCAATCGTTCTGCGTATACAAAAGACGAGGCTGCGCCGACGGAAGCCGTTGCAACAGATAGCGAGACGGAATATATCGAAGACGAAGAGATCGAAGAAAAGGTTTTTGACGAAACAAAAGAATATTACTATTTGCACAGCGGTATCGAGTACAAGATCATCGGTGTGTTCGGAATGAACAAAACGAGTGATATCGACACGATAACAATGCTCAATTTTGGCGGATACATTGCAAGCAAGGGTTCGTCGTACAAATTGACGTATCATATTGATTCGTTTAACACCGAAGAGATCGACACTGTATTTACGGCACTCGGCGAAAGGGTAGTTGAGGCCGAAGGAGAGTGGAGAGAGATATTGTATTCGTCGCCGTTAAAGTCGATCGACGTATATTACACGTATATTTATCTGCTCGGCTGTATAATATTGATACTTAATCTTTTGATAGTATCGTTCAGATATGCGGCGAAGAACGAATATCGTATGTGCATCAAAAAGATGCTCGGCGTGACGTCTTTCCGCTTGGCTGCGGAGACTTGCGGCTCGTTTGCGTGCATATCTTTTATAGGCATGGGCATAGGAATATGGATCTTTTCGATGTTATCGAAAACGCAATTTTTCGAAAGCAGCGGCCTTGATTATTTTGCCGGTTTGACGTGGCAGACGATACTGTTTACGGCTGTGATCGTTTATGCGGTATCGCTTTCGATATCCGTTTTCCCGCTCATTCGTATATACAAATTAGATACAAGTGCTCAAATACGAGGATAGAAAAATCGCTTTTTTGTTAAAAACGCCGAAAAAGCCGGTGTAAAAAAAATTTGCTTGCAAAATAAAAAAGAATAGTATATAATAATGTTAAAACATACCATAAAGCGATAAGGAGCTTATTTGATTATGATGCAGGAATGGTTTAAAGAGGCGAAACTCGGCATATTCATTCATTACGGAATATACAGCTGCGGCAATTGGTCGGAATCGTGGTCTTTCCACAACGGTCATGTTCCGTACGACAGATACATGGCACAGTGCAACGAATTTACGGCAAGCAAATACGATCCCGAAAAGTGGGCTGAGCTGTTCAAAAAAGCAGGCGCGAACTATGTTGTTATGACAACAAAGCATCACGACGGTGTTGCGTTGTTCGACACAAAATACAGCGATTTGAGTGTTGTTAAAAAAACGCCGGCAGGCCGCGACCTTGTAGCACCGTATGTTAAAGCGGTAAGAGATGCGGGAATGCACGTCGGACTTTACTACTCGCTCATCGATTGGTCGGACTTACGTTACAGAAGCGTATATCCCGACGGACAAAGTCCCGAAAACTACAATAAAAACGACATATACGGCTGCCCGATGGGTGGACCGGAAGATCCCGAAAAGTGGGAAGAATTTCTCAAGTTTAACGACGATCAGATGCGTGAGATCCTCACAAATTACGGAACTGTCGATCTTATCTGGTTCGACGGAGACTGGGAGCGTTCCGCAAAGCAGTGGAGAGCAGACAAAGTACGCGAATTTTTGCACAACATCAACCCGAACATTGTTATAAATTCGAGATTGCAGGGTTACGGCGACTATGACACACCCGAACAGGGTGCGCCGATCATTGCGCCGACACGTCCGTGGGAATTCTGCACGACCATCAACGACAGCTGGGGCTACAGAAAGTTCGATAACGATTACAAGACATCGAGAATGGTCATAAGAATGTTCTGCGATTGTTTAACAATGGGCGGAAACATGCTTTTGGACGTAGGCCCGAAAGAAGACGGAACGATCGATCCGCGCCAAGAGCAGATACTTCTCGATCTCGGCTCGTGGATCAGCGACAACAAAGAAGCTGTTTACGGTACCGAAAGAGGTATAAACTACAGATATTTCCTCGGCGGAAGCACTGTTTCCAAAGATAAGAAGAATCTTTATCTTATTTGTTACGACAAGCCCGATGAGCATATTTGTCTTAAGGGATTGTTAAGCCCCGTAAAGCGTGTATCCGTTCTTCACTCGAACGAGACGCTTCAATACCGTTACACGGGCATGGGCTTTAACAACGGAACGCTTTGGATCAACATCGCAAAAGATCAGCTGCACCGTTACGCAACGGTCATCAAGATCGAGCTTGAAGAGGAGCTTAAGCTCAGCGGAAGCGCCGGTCAGGTCGTAACCAACAACGACTAATTCTTTTTAACTTTTAAACATAATATTAAAAATCCGCAAAAGCACCATAGTCTTAACGGCTATGGTGCTTTTGTGTTATTTAAGTTTTTCCATTGCTGCCTGCATATCGCCTATATACGGAACGGCTTTGCCTGCGACCATTTGCGTTTTTTCGCCGCCCTTTCCCGCGAGGATAACAACATCGCCCTCGGCGGCGTTATCGATGGCATAGGCGACCGCTTCCTGCCTGTCCTTTATAAAGACGTACGGAGTATCGTATTTTTTCAGTTCGGGCTCGACCTGTGCAAAGATTTCTTCCGGCTCTTCGCTGCCCGGGTCGTCTGTCGTCATAACAATAAAATCTGAATTTGGGCAGGCGACTTTCGGGAGATCAACACGGCGGTCGAGGGCGCGATTGCCGATACAGCCGAAGAGTATTATTTTGCGAGACGAGGGATAGAAACTGTCGACATAATCGAAAACGGCTTCAAACGACGCTTTGTTGTGAGCGTAATCGACAAGAACGGTTATACCGTTTTTTTCAAAAATTTCGAGGCGCCCGGGTGCGGACGCTTTTGCGATGCCGTTTTTTATTTCGTCTGCCGAAAAACCGATGAAAAACGCACAGGCGACGGCGCACAAAGCGTTAAGAACATTGAACCTGCCGGGCATATTCAGACGTATATCATCGATATTGACAATGCCTTTAACGGAAAACGTCGAACCCTTTTTGTCTTCCCGAATGTTGTACGCAAAAAGATCGGCGGACGAAGAGGTTCCGAACGTTAAAAGCGAATCGGGAGCCGCGCAGGCGATAAATTCGCCGGCATACGGGTCATCGAGATTGGCAACGCATTTTTTGCAAAGGGAGAAAAGACGTTTTTTCGATTCTTTGTAATCATCGAACGAAGAATGCTCCGTGGGGCTTATATGGTCGGGCGAGATGTTCAAAAAAGCACCGACGGAAAAAGTGAGGTCGCTTACCCTATCGTATTTTAACGCCTGGGAGGACACTTCCATGACGGCGGCCTGCGCATTGTTAAGCCGAAAACCGTCTAAGATCGAGAAAAGCTCAAGGGCTTCGGGGGTAGTGCCCGTTTTTTGCCAGACTTTGTCGCCGCAGCGGGCTTCGTTTGTTGAAATTATGCCGATTTTAGAATAACGCTCTTGCAGGATGCTGTTAAGAATATAAAGAGACGAGGTTTTGCCTTTTGTGCCGGTAATGCCGACGAGGGGGTACGAAAGCGTCATATCGCCGTAAAAAGCTCTTGCGGCGGCGGACATAGCTTTGCGGACGTCGGAAACGAGAAGCAGCGGGATATCGACATCGAGGTCGTGTTCGCAAACATATGCAGCTGCGCCGTTTTCGATTGCGGAGACGAGGTATTCGCGCTTAAATTTAACACCTTTGGCAAAGAAGAGGGTGTTTTTGCGGATATCTCGTGAATCGCACGAAAGTTTCTCTATGCGTGAGAAAAACTTGTCCGAATTTGAGAGATTTTTGAGTAATAAATTTTTAGAAGATAGAATTTCGGCTATATTTTTCAATGTCATTTTTACGTGCTCCAAAATTTGGGTGTTAAAAAAAGCGGTATTTATACAAAAGTACCAAAACGATTTTTTTGGCGAAAAAAATATAAACAGCCTCGAAAGAGCGAAAATTATCCTTGTTTTCAACGTTATCCACAGGGTTTTCCACAGGAATTGTGGATAACTCGGTTTTTATATCTCAAACATTCGGTGCTCACTTTTTGTACTTTTTATCCAATGTTCTGAAATATGTTGCTTCAACAACGAACTCCGGAGAGATAACATCGCTGCCTGCGAGGTCTGCGATGGTTTGGGCGATCTTGATGATCTTGTCATAAGAACGCATGGAAATATTAGACCGTTCCATAAGTTTGTTAAGCAATGCGGCCGCTTCGGGAGAGATGTTGCACAGTTCACGGATGGCTTTGGACGTCATTTTGGCGTTGCAGGTCATGCCATACGGAGAAAGACGTTGCTGTTGGCGTTTTCGTGCGGCGTCAACACGTTTTTTGATATCGGCGGAAGATTCGCAAAGTTCCCTGTTTTCGGTGATTTCGGCAGCGGTAACGGGCGGCATGGAGACTTGAAGATCTATTCTGTCGAGCAACGGACCGGAGATCTTGCCCATATATTTTTCGACCTGCGATTCTTTGCAGCGGCACGGTACGGACGGATGTCCGTAATAACCGCACGGGCACGGGTTCATTGCGCAGACGAGCATGAACGATGAGGGGAACGAGAGGCTTTTTTTGACCCTGTTGACGGTTATGATGTTATCCTCAAGCGGCTGACGCAGAGTTTCGAGCGTGCGTGCGGAAAACTCGGCGATCTCGTCAAGAAACAAAACGCCGTTATGCGCAAGCGAGATAATGCCCGGAGTAGGCACGGCGCCGCCGCCCATGAGGCTTGCGACGGTGATATTTTGATTTGAGCGAACGAACGGACGACGAACGCAAAGCGGCTCTTTTTCGGAAAGTTTGCCTGCGATGGAGTAAATTTTCGAGCTTTCTATTATCTCGTCAAAAGACATATCCGGCAAGATCGTCGGCAAGCTTTTTGCGATCATGCTTTTGCCGGAGCCGGGAGGGCCGACGAGCAGAATGTTGTGTCCGCCTGCGGCTGCGATCTCACACGCGCGTTTAGCGGTTTGTTGACCGACGATATATGCAAAGTCGTCGTTCGAGCGGGTTTGCACGCCGATGAGTTCTTCGAGTGTTTTTTTAACGGGAGACAAGACCTCCGTACCCTCAAGATGCCGAATAACGGTAAGAACGTCCGGAGCGGCAAAAACGTCGATACCCGTTATGACTGCGCCCTCGGAAGCGTTTTCTTCCGGAACGAAGACCGATTTAAAGCCAAGCTCTTTTGCGGCAATAACGGAGGCGAGGATACCTCGTCCACGGCGTATCCGGCCCGAAAGCGAAAGCTCGCCTATAAACGCGGTTTCGGGATCCGGAGTGGGGATCTGGCCTGTTGAAGAAAGAATACCCAAAAGCATGGGCAGGTCGAACGTTGAGCCTTCTTTTTTAACATCGGCGGGCGCAAGGTTTAAAATGATCTGAGCCGACGGGATACGATAGCCACAGTTTGCGACAGCGGAAATTATCCTGTCACGAGCCTCTTTTATAGCGGTATCGGGAAGTCCCACGATATCTATTTCCGGTTCTTGTGAGGGGCGTGAATCCGTTTCTATCTCGATCTTGTAGCCGTCAAGGCCCCAAAGGCCTATACTGTTTATTTTTGTTACCATGGTCGTCCTCCCGATAATAAAATTCTCCCTCTTATTTTACAACAAAATCACAGAGATTTCAATAGTTAAACGAGATAAATATAGATTTTTTAGAAAAAATGTGCTATAATATATAGGAAGATATACTATATACTTGATCAAAATCGAACGGACCGACCGCAAAGGGAGGGACATTCGTGTTAAAACATAAATACAGACACACGGAGGGCATAAATGGGTCTTTTTAATATTTTCGGCTCGTACAGTCAAAGAGAAGTCAAAAAAGTAAGGGCGTTGGTCGAAAAGATCAACGCGCTTGAGCCTGCATACAAGGCATTGAGCGATGCGGAGTTGAGAGCGAAAACAGATGAATTTAAAGCACGTCTTAAAAACGGAGAGACGTTGGACGATATACATTGCGAGGCTTTTGCGGCTGTCAGGGAGGCGGCGGTAAGGGTTATAGGTCAACGCGCGTTCGACACACAGCTTATCGGCGGCACTGTTTTGCATCAAGGTCGTATAGCCGAGATGAAAACGGGTGAGGGCAAGACGTTATCCGCGGTGTTTCCGTCTTATCTTAATGCGCTTTCGGGCGAGGGTGTTCACGTTGTAACGGTCAACGATTATCTTGCTCGCAGAGACAGTGAGTGGATGGGTAAGATCCATCGTTTTATGGGGCTTACGGTAGGGCTGATAGCTCACGATATCGAGCCGAAAGAGAGAAGGGCCGCATATCTTTGCGATATAACATACGGTACAAACAACGAATTCGGCTTTGACTATCTGCGCGACAATATGGTACATTACAAAGAGGAGAAGGTTCAGCGGGGCCATAATTTTGCGATCGTTGACGAAGTTGACTCCATACTTATCGACGAAGCGAGAACGCCGCTTATTATTTCCGGTCACGGAGAAGAAAGCGACGAGATGTATGCAAAGGCGTCGGCATTTGTTTCGCGTTTAAAACAAATGAAGATAAAAGAGATGGACACAAAAGAGAGCTACGATGATGTTGATGCGGACTATGTTGTTGAAGAAAAGCATAAAAACGCGGTTTTAACAAACAACGGTATGGAAAAAGCGCAGCGTGTTTTTAACGTAGACAACTGGGCGGATGCCGAAAACGTCGAACTGCAGCATTATGTTAACCAAGCGCTTAAGGCGTGGGGCACGATGCAAAGAGATGTCGATTACGTTGTTAAAGACGGAGAAGTAATAATAGTTGACGAATTTACGGGGCGACTTATGTACGGCAGACGTTATTCAAACGGGCTGCATCAGTCTATCGAAGCAAAAGAGGGCGTTAAGATAGAAAACGAATCGCAGACGCTTGCGACGATAACCTTCCAGAACTACTTCAGAATATACTCAAAGCTTTCGGGCATGACCGGTACGGCGATGACGGAAGAAGAGGAATTTAACGATATTTACAAGCTTGACGTTATCGAGATCCCGACGAATCTGCCGATGATACGAAAGGACCACAACGATGTTATATACAAAACGGAGGCGGGAAAATATTCGGCTGTTGTCAAACAAATAAAGGAATGCCACGAAAAAGGTCAGCCGGTACTTGTCGGCACGACAACGATCGAGAAATCCGAGCTTATAAGCAAGATCTTAAAGCGCGAGGGGATATCTCACAATGTGTTAAACGCCAAGTATCACGACAAAGAAGCGATGATCGTAGCGCAGGCAGGCAAAAAGGGTGCTGTAACGATCTCGACGAACATGGCGGGCAGAGGTACGGATATTATTTTAGGCGGTAATGCGGAATACATGGCAAAATCCCAGATGATGAAAGAGGGATTTGAACACGAATATATCGCGGCGGCGACCGGTTTTTCCGAAACGAACGACGAAAACATCATTGCGGCGAAGGCGAGATACAACGAGTTGTATTTAAAATACAAGCCCGAAACGGAAAAAGAAGCCGAGCAAGTAAAGCAAGCGGGCGGTCTGTTTATACTCGGCACGGAACGTCACGAATCAAGGCGTATAGACAACCAGCTTCGCGGACGTGCGGGCAGACAGGGCGACGTGGGCGAAAGCAGATTTTATCTGTCATTGGAAGATGAGCTTATGCGGCTTTTCGGCGGAGAAAGGGTCTCGAGCATTGCGGAGATGTTAAACCTGCCGGAGGATCAGCCCATAGACGCAAAGATCCTTTCGAACACGATAGAAAATGCGCAAAAGAAGGTTGAGAGCAACAACTTCCAACGTCGTAAGCGCACGCTTGAGTATGACGATGTTATAAATCAACAAAGAACGATAATATACGACCAACGCCGCAAAGTTCTTGACGGTGAAGATCTGCGTGCGTATATCCTTAAAATGGGTGAAGACATTATTGCGAATGCGGAAGCGCAGTGTCTTGCGGACGATGATCCGAAAAACTGGGATCTTGAAGGGCTTCACGAGCGGTTTGACGGGATACTTTTGTCAAAAACAGACCTTACTGGCGATGTTACGTTAAACAAAAAAGAGATCTCGGCAATGCTGTCGGAGCGTCTTAACGTTGCTTATAACAGAAGCGAGCAGGAGAACACGCCCGAAAAAATGCGTGAGATCGAGAGATATGTGCTGCTGCGCAGTGTTGACAAGCACTGGATGGAGCATTTGGACGCCATGGACGATCTGAGGCAAGGCGTTTCGCTGCGTTCGTACGGCAACAGAGATCCGCTGACGGAGTATAAGTTCGAAAGCTTTGATATGTTCGACGAGATGGTAAATCAAATCAAGTTCGACACTGTAAGAGACTGTTTGCGTTTGCGCCTTATCAACAGAGAGATAAAGCGTGAGCGTGTGGCTAAGATAGACGAAGCGCGTGCGATCAACGCCGGAGGAGAAAAGCCGAGACCCGTTGTTAAAAAAGCGTCGGAAAAAGTCGGAAGAAACGATCCGTGTCCTTGCGGAAGCGGAAAGAAATACAAGCATTGCTGCGGCAAGAACGAGTAAGATGTTAAAACAAAAGTTATGACAAAAGAATTTATTACAAGAAAATTCAGCGACAGGAATATTCCGTTGAACGAAACACAGGCAAAGCAGTTTTCGGATTATTGCAATTTGCTTTCGGAGTGGTCACAAAAGATGAATTTAACGGCGATAACGGACGAAGAACAGATCGTCGAGCGTCATTTTATCGACAGTCTTTTGCCTCTCGGCTCGGAATGTGTAAAACTCGGCGCGGAATGTGCCGATGTCGGAACGGGCGCAGGGTTTCCGGGCGTTCCGATAGCGATAATGAGACCGGACGTGAAGATGCTGCTGATAGATTCGCTGCAAAAGCGGCTCGGTTTTTTAAACACCGTGATCTCCGCTCTTGGTTTAACAAACTGCGAAACGCTGCATATTCGTGCGGAGGACGCCGCAAAAAGAGAGCTGCGAGAGCGGTTTGACGTTGTGTTTTCGCGTGCTGTCGCAAAAACCGTGTCTTTAACGGAGCTTTGTTTGCCGCTTGTGCGAGAGGGCGGATATATGCTTGCGTTAAAATCCGTGGCAGTGCATGACGAACTTGACGAGGCAAAAAACGCAATAGCCATCCTCGGTGGCGGCGATGTTAAAATATTCGGTTCGGACGAGCGGAATATGATAGTTGTTAAAAAAATAAAAAAGACGCCGATCGGTTATCCTCGAAAAGCGGGGAAAGCCGTCAGCGACCCGATATATTAAGAACAAACCCTGCAAGGATCAACGTACTTGCAGGGTAATTTTTCGGATATTTTTAAATAAAGGCTTGCCGTGTTATTCGACGTGTTTCCGAAACGCTCCCGCATTGCACTTAAAAAGAGAAGCTTACGATTGCAAATACGGAAAGGTTCGGGGAAAGATAAAACCGCCGCAGAGATGTGAAACATCTGCGTTGAGTTATATTTTCAACATCGGGCGCAATCTCGAAAGGGTTATCCTGTTTCGCATAAAGCAGTGATATGCCATTGCGTCGTCAACAAGGCGATCGTTAAGTTGAGCGTCCTTAGGCTCGACCGTTGCGCCTGCGGCGTTCATAAGGCGGATAAGTTCGCTTGTTTCGGGAACGTATTTATTGACGATTGCTTTTATATCCTGCCATTTATCGTATAAAATATCGGGAGAAATATTTGCGGTGATGGGAACGGTGTTGAGCGCTGCGACGTCTTTGTACAAAACAGGACCGTAGGCTTTTTCGACGCTTGCCCAGTCTATTTGTTCGGGACCGGGGAAAACATCGGGTATTTGCGCAAGTTTGCGGTAAACATCTGCGATCTTAACGGTCGCAATGCCTACGAGTTTGCCGTGATATTCGTGGTCTCCGAGCTGTTCGAGCTGCTTTATCTCCCAAAAATGGGCTATCATATGCTCTGCGCCCGATGCGGGGCGTGAAACTCCGACGAGTGACATTGAAAGTCCGGATAAAACAAGGGCTTCCATTTCCGCTTTTGCCGCAGATTCGTCGTTAAGCAAAAGTCTGTCGGAAAGAGAAATGAGCGTATCGACAACGTTTTCGACAAGCTCCGCCACGTTTTGGCAGAAATATTCGCCCGTTACAATGCGTGATATCTCCCAGTCTGCGCGAGCGATTTTTTTGCCTATAACATCGCCGAAGCCTGCGGCTTTAAGCTCTGCCGGAGCTGCGGCGAGGATCTTTGTGTCGGCAAGGATAACGGACGGCTGTTTTGCGGAATACGTAACTTTAAAGCCCTCGTCGCTGATTATCGGGCAAACGGACGATGCGAATCCGTCCATAGAGGGAGCGGTACCGAAGATGGCAAGCTCCTTTTTTTCGAGGAATGCTGCGTATCGGCAAATATCGTTTACGGAGCCTGTTCCGACGGAAAGGATAGCATCGCAATCCGAGCAAAGATCGCATATTGCACGCACCTCGGAAACGAGCGGTTTTTTCATCAGCGGGTATATGTGTTGTTTAACAATAAATCCGCTTTTTTCAAGGCATTCGACGATACCGTCCGCAGCGGAAAACGCCGGAACGTCCGACACCAAAAGTATCCTTTTAGGAAAACCGTTTTGCTTGAGTATCTTGCCTGTTTCGTATACGACACCGCTATCTATCTCGACCGCTTTGATAGACGACACGTGTTCTTTGCCGCACGGGCAGTTTTTATAATTTTCGAGTAATTTATTAAGATCCATTTTTTTACCTTTCAGTAATTATTATACTTATGCGGATAGCTGTCTTCCGTATATAACAAAAGATATTTCGTTATTGCGAAGACCTGATCCAAATGATGATATCACGTTTCGGCAACTTTGTCAAGATGTAAAACAAAGATACTTGTTTTTTCGTCCTCCGTAAGTCTTCTTGCGATACCGGGGCCGAGCGTCGAATCGAGGCGCAAGCCGCCTATCTGTAAACGTTTAAGGTAGAGGACTTTGTTTCCCGTTATCGAAAAAAGACGTTTTACTTCGTGATATTTACCCTCGCTTACGGTAATATACGCGCTTTTGTCCTCCCCTGCTTCGAGTTTTGCGGGCAGGAAGCGGTCGCCGTTTTGCGTTGTTAAACCGGAGGCGAAAGCGACGATATCGTCATTTGAGACCTCGTGCTCAAGCTCGGCATAATATATCTTTTTTATATTTCGAGACGGAGCCGTTACGGAATGCGCAAAATCGCCGTCATTTGTTATAAGAAGAAGGCCCTCGGTATCTTTATCCAGTCTTCCGACGGTAAAAAGTCCTTTTTTATACAGTTCTTTCGGGACAAGGCGCAAAACGCTGTCGTCGCCTTCGTTTGAACAGACGTAGCCGGCAGGCTTGTTAAGCATAAGATATATAAACTCGTCGGTGTTTAAACACCGGCCGTCGAGGCAAATACTTGCATTATCGTCGATCTTTGCCGACGGGGAGCGGACGGGGAGCCCGTCTACCGTAACTCGGCCGGAACATATGGCTTTGCGGGCTTCGCTGCGTGAACAGACGCCGGAATTGGCTAAAATGTTGTCAAGTCGCTTCATAGAAAAAATACTCCGTGAAAATAATATGAAATTTCGCTTTTCCCTCTTGATTTTAAGGATAAAATAGTGTATAATAGTATTTAAGGCGGGTCCTGCGTGACTTTGCGTGCGAACCATGTCAGGCGGGGAACCGAGCAGCATTAAGCACATACAAAGGGCACAGCAGGGAACCCGTCTTTTTATTTTTTTTAACGGACAAAATTATGCAAAAAACAGCACTTTACAGAAAATACAGGCCTCTCACTTTTTCGGAAGTTTACGGTCAAGACCATATAACGCTTCCTCTTCGCAGGCAAATAGCAAGCGAGGCGATCGGGCACGCATATCTTTTTACTGGAACGCGCGGAACGGGCAAAACGACCTGCGCAAAGATATTTTCACGTGCGATAAACTGTCTTAACCCGAAAGACGGTGAGCCGTGCAACGAATGTTCGGTTTGCAAGGGCATTCTCGACGGCAGTATTTTCGATGTTTACGAGATCGACGCCGCATCGAACACAGGTGTTGAAAACATACGTGATATAAGGGACGACATTGCCTACGCCCCGATCACGGCAAAATATAAAGTGTATATTATCGACGAGGTGCATATGCTTTCGACGGGTGCATTTAACGCACTATTAAAAACGCTCGAAGAGCCGCCGGAGCACGTTGTTTTCATTCTTGCGACGACGGAGCCGCATAAAGTACCTGCAACGATACTTTCGCGTTGCCAACGTTTTGATTTTTTTCGTTTAAACATCAAAACACTGACCGCCGTTCTCGAATCGGTATTGGCGCGCGAGGGCAAGGTGTTAAACAAAGATTCGATATCTCTCGTTGCGGACATTGCGGACGGCTCGGTAAGAGATTCGCTGTCGATACTCGACAGGGTTTTGGAGCTTGATTCACCGGAGCAAATAGAGCGTTCTCTCGGCGTTATAGGCAAATCGAAACTTTACAACACTGTACGACACATTGCAAACGCAGACACGACAGCGCTTTACTCACTTGTAGGCGAGATGTATTCCGCGTCTGCGGATATGGGTGTTTTTGCAGAGGAGCTTGCGGAAGTTTTCAGACGGATACTTGCCGCCAAATCGGCGACGGAACCCGAAAAAGTGATCGATGTTTCGGACGATGAGCTGCAAAAGATCAAAGAGCTATGCCCTCTGTTTTCGGAGCAATATTTGATCTATGCGATAAAAATGCTGCGACAGGTACGGCAGGCGATATCGAAAGGCACGGACGCGCGCGCGGAGGTCGAAGTATGTCTGCTTATGTTGGCAAAACCTTCTCTTTCCGAAGATGCTGCGGCGTTAACGGCACGGATAGAAGTGCTTGAAAACAAGGTCGAAAGTCTTGCAAACGGCAGTATGCGAAACGTTGTTCCGTCGCCGAAGCCGGAATATCCGAAAGAAGACGCGGCTGTAAGCCGTGTGTTAAAACAGGAAAGTCCGATTGAGGATACTTCTGTTAAAACAAAAACGAAAGGCACAGCTCAAACGACCGAAAGTTCCGACGGCTATCATAAGGAAGAAACGCCTGTAAGCCGTGTATCAAAACAGGAAAGTCCGATTGAGGATACTTCTGTTAAAACAAAAACGGAAGACACAGCTCAAACGACCGAAAATTCCGACGCATGGCGTGAATATCAGACATTAGACGAGATCGCGTTGCGGATAAAAGATATGTCAACGCAAATGCTGTTAAGATATTATTCGAAAGCCGTGTACAGGAACAAAGAGATCGTTATAATAACGGCGAAGCAGACGGATGTTGACGCATTAAAGAAGAACATAGAGCAGATACGGGCGGCGTTTGAAGCCGATCACAAGACCGGGCGGATAATAACCGTTGAGCGAGGGGATGACACGGCAAAATACGTAGGCAGCACGTATGCTTATGATAATATAGAAACAAATCCAATGTTCAAAATAGAATAAAGTTAGGAGAAACGATATGAAAGTAAGAATACCGAACCAAGGCGGCGGAAATCCGCAAGCGATGATGAGGCAGATAACAAAATTGCAGGACGACATGAAGGCGAAGCAAGACGAGCTTGACGCGCGTGAGTACGAGGTATCGTCCGGCGGCGGAATGGTTAAAGTGAAGATTCTCGGAACGAAGCAGATAACGTCGGTAAAAATAGATCCGTCGGTTGTTTCCGGTGAAGCGGAAGATGTTGAGATGCTGGAAGATATGCTTGTTGCGGCTGTTAACGAAGCGATCGAAACCGTTGAAAAAACGAATGACGAAGAGATGCAGAAGCTTACGGCTGCCGCAAAACTGCCCAACATTCCGGGGCTTATATGAGCAAGATAGTATCTCTTGATATTTTAACAGACTGTTTTCGCAGACTTCCGGGCGTTGGTTCGAAGATGGCAGCGCGATTGGCGTTGCACGTGACAAAGATGCCTGAGGCGAAGGTGGAGGAGTTTGCGCAGGCGTTGTTAAACGCGAAAAAGCTTATCCACAAATGTCCGGTCTGTAAAAATTTAACGGACGGAGAAGTATGTTCCGTATGTTCGGATGTTAAACGAGACAGAAGCATTGTTTGCGTTGTTGAGACGCCCACGGACGTGATGGCGATCGACAAGGCAAAGGATTACCGTGGTCTGTTTCACGTTCTGCACGGTGTTATTTCGCCGATGGACGGGATCGGTCCGGACGACATATATATAAAAGAGCTGATAGCTCGGCTTGAAAGCGGAGAGATAAAGGAAGTTATCTTAGCGACGAATCCGACTGTTGAGGGCGACACTACCGCCCTTTACATTTCGAGATTGATAAAGCCGCTCGGTGTTAAAGTAACGAGATTGGCATTCGGTATCCCGATAGGAGGGGATCTCGAATATACGGATGAGATGACCCTTTCATTGGCGATAGAGAACAGAAGGGATCTTTAATGACGAACGAAGAAAGAGACGAGAGGCGGCAAGAGGCGCTGGCATACTCGCCGTTGACGCTTGCATATCTCGGAGATTGTGTTTACGAGCTGCTTGTGCGCGAATATCTTGTTAACAAAGGCAACAAACCGAACGGAAAGCTTCACGACGAAGCGACGAGGTTTGTCAGCTCCGCAGGGCAAAGCGAAGCATTTTTCGTCATCAAGCCGATGTTGACGGAAGAAGAGATGGTGATGTTCAAACGCGGACGAAATGCGCATTCTGTTCCTAACAAAAATAACAATGCCGACGAATACCGCAGGGCTACCGGTTTGGAGACATTGTTCGGGTATTTGCAGCTTTGCGGGGATCTGGACAGGATAGGCGAACTTTTTGACGCAATCGTAAAAAGCAGGGAATAGTGGTGCAGCATATGAAAATGAAGATGAAGGATATATTAACGGATCTCGTTACCTTTTTTATAGGCAGTTTTATATATTCGATCGCGATCAACACATTTACGCTTCCGAACCTGATAGCTCCGGGCGGTATGACGGGCATTGCGACGATAATATACCATTTTACCGGTCTTCCCATCGGAACATTGTCCCTTGTTTTGAACATACCGTTGTTTTTGATAACCTTAAAAGTCATGGGGCTTAAATCGCTGCTGCGTGTGTTGGAATCCTCTGTGTTCTTTTATATAATGACCGATATAACGGCTCCGTTCCTGCCCGAATACACGGAAAACATAGTCATTGCGGCGATATTCGGCGGCGTATTTTCGGGTTTGGGAATAGGCTTGATAACGACGCGCGGCGTATCCACGGGCGGTACGGACCTGATGGCGCAGCTTGTTATGAAAAAGTTCCACGCAGTGTCTTACGGCACGATGTTAACGATAATCGACGCTATAATCGTTGTTATAGCGGCAATAGCTTTCAATGACATGAATTCGATGCTTTATGCCGCGATAACGATATATATCACGGGTATAGTTATCGACAAAGTGACGAGCGGACTTAATCACGCAAAGCTCGTGCAGGTTATAACGGACGACCCGAAGCTTTTGTCGGAGCGGATAATACAGCAAATGAATCGCGGTGCGACGTTGATAAAGGCGAAAGGCGCATATACGGGTAACGATAAAGAGATGGTCTTCATCGTTGTTAAACGCTACGAAATGCAAAAGCTCAAAGATCTGATCAGACGAACGGACCCGAAAGCATTCACGATAGTGGGAGATGTTTCTGAGGTTTTGGGCGAAGGCTTCAACGCATATATTGATGGGTCCGATAATAAATAATAACATTTTTCGCTTGAAAAGTCAAGGAAAGCGATGTTAAAAACAGAAAAAAGCGCAAGGAATATAAAAATTCTTTGCGCTTTTGATTATGCTGTTAAATTTAAAGCGGAGCCTTTCGCCTTTAGCGGGCGGAGAGCATCTGCGTTAGATTATACGCGTGTGACCTTGCCGGAGCGAAGACAGGACGTGCAAACATAAACATGCTTCACGGAACCGTCTACAACGGCTTTGACACGGCGAACATTTGCTTTCCAAGGTCTGTTGGTATGTCTGTTAGAGTGAGAGACCTTGCAACCGAAAACTACGCCTTTACCGCAGTATTCACATTTTGCCATGACTGTACACCTCCGTTTGAAATGACAATATAAATCGTAATAATGTTGATCCTAAATTCCGCTGTTTTACATATAAGTAATAAGCTCGCCGTATTCGGCAAGAACTTTTTTGTTGTGCTCGTCGCCGCCGTCGAGATTTGCGCTGATAAACACGGGCGGAGTGATTCCTTTTTCGATAAACATACCGACAGCCTCCGCGACGACCGCGTTAAGAACGGCTGCGCCTGCGGCTGTTGAAGTCGGGCCGGACTTTTCGTCGAACCCGTCGAAGGAAACGGCAGCGTCGCCTATATCGCCGCAATTGTCGAGGACAAGCGAGCATACCTCAAAAAGTCTTTTTCCGCTCGAATGACGAGAAGAAACGGACGAGGAATATTTAACATTTGTAAGACACACGACAAAAACGCCTCTGCGAGCGGCTTCGAGAGCCATATCGATGCTTACGGGGTTTCTGCCGGAGACGGAATGGATTAAGAGAAGATCGCCGCTTTGAAGATTTTTTCTTGCGATAACGGTTGTCCCATACCCTTCGATTCGCTCGATGTCGCTCGTAAGAGTTACGGGGGACACGTCAAGCTCAAGGCCGGGCGCGAAGATGGGGTTTATCGTTACAAGACCGCCGGAGCGGTAAAAAAGTTCTTTTGGCAACAGCCCTGCGTGACCGCAGCCGACAGCATATATGCGGTTTTTACGAACAGTCGTTTCAACCATATGTTCGGCGCAGGATTTGATCGCATCGAGCTGTGTTGATCGGATCTGACGGAGGATCTCGTCAAGTCGCAAAAAATATTTTTCGGAATACATAAAGTTGGCCTCCGTCAAGAGCACAAGCGGCGTGCCTGATCAATAAAGAGGTAATTACTTAAGTTCGACAGATGCGCCTGCAGCTTCGAGTTTGGATTTAAGTTCTTCTGCTTCGTCAGAGGAAACCTTTTCTTTGATAGCTTTGGGAGCGTTATCAACGATTTCCTTAGCTTCTTTAAGACCGAGACCTGTGATTTCTTTAACTGCTTTGATAACAGCCATTTTGCTTGCGCCTGCGTCTGTGAGGACAACGTCAAATTCGGTCTGAGCAGCGGGAGCGGCATCAGCAGCGGGAGCAGCGGCAACAGCAGCAACGGGAGTTGCGGATACGCCGAATTCTTCCTCGATTGCTTTTACGAGATCAGCAAGTTCGAGGATAGTGAGAGATTTGATATCTTCTAAGATTTTAAGAGACTTTTCAGTAGCCATTTTAATTTTCCTCCTGATGATTTTGAAAAAATAATTAAAGATTTTCGGGTTTTGAACCCGTTTGTTAAAATCGGACCGTTAAAAGACCCGGATTACTCTGCGGCAGGAGCTTCTTCTTCGCCGCTTGTTTCTTTGTCGATTTTTGCCTGAAGAACGTATGCAAGACCGTAAAGCGGGCTCTGGATACTGCCGAGAAGTTTTGCGATAAGACCTTCTCTGGACGGGATCTTGGACAGCTCTACAACTCCGTCAACGTCGAGGATCTCGCCGTCGATAAAGCCTGCTTTGACCACGAGGTTTTCGTGTTTCTTGGCAAATTCGCAGATGACCTTTGCCGGAGCCGTGAAATCTTCGCTTGTTGCGAGAGCGGTTGTTCCGTTAAAGACATCGGAGAGTGCGTCGTAGCCTACGTTTTTGGCAGCCATTCTTGTAAGAGTGTTCTTAACAACGGAATATTCAACACCGTTTTTACGAAGTTCTCTACGAAGAGCGGTGTCGTCCTGAACGTTAAGGCCCATGTAACTTACGATAACACCTGACTTGGCGTTTTTAATACGCTCGGTAAGCTCGTTGACGATTTGCTGTTTCTCCGCAAGGATTTTGTTGCTGGGCATTGTTTTGTCACCTCCCAATGTAACTTATGCCTTTAGGTCTCCTGAATAAATATAAAAAGAAAGCTCTTTCAAAACAGCACTGTCTTGAAAGAGCGAAATAATTCCGTAAATAATGTTATCTTAAGAAATTAAATCTCTTCCTCGACAGGCGTACATTAAGACGGTAAACCGTCGCCTGTTGTCTCAGGAAACGCAACACTCATTTATGAGCCTAAACATTATATCACTTTCATCGTCGTTTGTCAACACCGAAAACGAAACAATGTTTGACATTTTAAAAAACTAATTGTGTTTTACTTGATAACGATATTGACCATTCTGCCGGGGACGAATATTTCTTTAACAACGGTATGTCCGTCGAGATAGCCTTTTACTTTATCGTCGGTTTTAGCTGCGGCGATAGCGGTATCTTTATCGGCGTCTGCGGGGATAACGACTGTCGCGCGGAGCTTGCCGTTGATCTGGACGGGGATCTCGACTGTTGACGCGACTGTCTTGCTTTCGTCGTAAGAGATCCACTTGCCGGAAGCGAGCATACCCTCGCCGCCGATCGTTTCCCACATCTCTTCGCAGATATGGGGTGCAAACGGAGAAAGGAGTGTTAAAAACGCTTTAAGCTCGGCATGATTTACGGTTTTGACATCGTAAATTTCGTTGAGCAGGCTCATAAGAGCGGCGATAGCGGTGTTAAACTTCATAGCCTCGATATCTTCGGAGACTTTTTTGATAGTTTTGTGGATAGACATTTCGAGTTTTTCGGAGAACTCGTCGCCGTCTGTAAGCATCGGCAGCAAGCCCCAAACTCTGTCAAGGAAGCGTTTGCAGCCTTTAACGCCGTTTTCGGACCACGGTGCGGATTTTTCGAAATCGCCTATAAACATAACGTACAAACGCAGCGTGTCTGCGCCGAAGTCGCGAACGATATCGTCGGGATTTATAACATTTCCGCGAGATTTTGACATTTTTTCTCCGCCTTCGCCGAGGATCATACCGTGAGCCGTTCTCTTTTGGTACGGTTCGGGGCAGGAGACGAGGCCGATATCGTAAAGGAACTTATGCCAAAAACGCGAATAGAGCAAATGAAGAGTTACGTGCTCCATACCGCCGTTGTACCAATCGACGGGCATCCAATAATCGAGTGCTTCTTTGGACGCGATGCAAGTATCGTTATGCGGATCGCAATAGCGCAGGAAGTACCAGGACGAGCCTGCCCAGTTCGGCATGGTGTCGGTCTCGCGTTTTGCGGGGCCTCCGCAGTGCGGACAGGTCGTGTTGATCCAGTCGGTCATTTTGGCGAGCGGAGATTCGCCGTTATCGGTAGGTTTATAGCTTTCGACGGGGGGAAGACGAAGCGGAAGTTCTTCTTCGGGCAGCGGGACCCAACCGCATTTTTCGCAATAAACGAGGGGAACGGGTTCGCCCCAGTAGCGTTGACGCGAGAATACCCAGTCACGCAGCTTAAAGTTTGTTTTGCTAACACCTATACCTTTATCCGTCAGCCATTGGATCATGGCTTTTTTCGCATCGGCAACTTCCATTCCGTCAAGGAAGCCGGAATTGACCATTTTGCCTGTTGAAACATCGGTGAAAGCTGCTGATTGAACATCGCCTCCGGCGACGACTTCGATTATGGGCAAGTCGAACTTCTTTGCAAACTCCCAGTCACGCTCGTCATGTGCGGGAACAGCCATAATAGCGCCCGTACCGTAAGAAACGAGGACGTAATCGGAAACAAATATCGGTATTTGCTTGCCGTTTACGGGGTTGATGGCACAAACGCCGTCGAGCCTGATACCTGTTTTGTCTTTGGCAAGCTCTGTACGTTCAAAATCGCTCTTTTTTGCGGCTTCGGCCCTGTAAGCGACGATATCCTCGTAATTTTTGAGACTGTCTTTCCATTTTTCGATATACCGATGTTCGGGCGAGATAACCATATAAGTTGCGCCGAAAAGCGTATCGGGACGTGTTGTATAAACACGAAGCTTGTCGCCGGCAGTCGTTTCAAAATCGACCTCTGCGCCGTGAGAACGACCGATCCAGTTTATTTCCTGTGTTTTAACACGTTCGATAAAATCGAGGCCTTCGAGGTCGTCTATGAGCCTGTCGGCATACTCGGTGATCTTAAGCATCCACTGGCTTTTTACTTTATGTTCGACTTCGCCGCCGCAACGTTCGCATCTGCCGCCGACAACCTCCTCGTTTGCGAGGACGATCTTACAGGACTTGCAGAAGTTGACGCTCATTTCTTTTTTATATGCAAGGCCGCGTTTGAACAGTTGCAGGAATATCCACTGTGTCCATTTATAATAATTGGGGTCTGTGGTGTTGATCTCTCTGGACCAATCGAAAGAAAGGCCGAGAGATTTTATTTGTTCTCTGAAGCGTGCAACGTTTTTTTCAGTAACAAGCTCTGGACGAACGTTGTTTTTAATGGCGTAGTTTTCCGTCGGAAGACCGAAAGCGTCCCAACCGAGCGGATAAAGGACGTTATAGCCCTCCATTCTGCGTTTTCTCGCAACGATATCGAGCGCGGTATAGGGGCGAGGATGACCGACATGAAGGCCCTGACCGGACGGATAAGGAAACTCTACGAGAGCGTAATATTTGGGAAGAGTATAGTCGTTTTTAGCTTCGAATACGTGAGATTCTTCCCATTTTTTTTGCCATTTTTTTTCGATGGAAGTGTAATCGTAACCCATTTCAGTTTTCTCCCTGCTGTTCGAGGTATTTATTTACGTCGATCTCGATGCCGTCTTTCCAGAAACGTTCGAGGTCGTAAAACTCACGTGCCTGTTTTGTATAGACGTGAACGATAACATCGTAATAATCGAGAAGTATCCAACCGCCTTCGGGTTGACCTTCGCGGTGACCGAGCTTATATCCGGCTTCGTCGAGCTTAAACTCGCACTCGTCGGCAAGCGTGCGCACCTGTGTTGTTGACGTACCGTTACAAATAACAAAATACGAAGCGAGAGTTGTTATCTCGTCTATTTTTATTACTTTTATATTGACCGCGCCTTTTGAATCAAGCGCATTGACAGCCTTTTTTACCATTTCTTCTGTCATTTTTTACTGTCCTTTCTTTGTTTGATTATATAATTATACATTTCTATCGTGTCGGGGTGAATGCTCTTTTCCGTTGTTAACATATTGCCGATTATCCATTTCATGCCTTCAAAAAGAGCTTCGTCGAGGTCGTTATCGGCAAGAGCGCGATAATAGCCCACGTCAGAATAATTACGTGTCGGTTCGATAAAGTCCGCCACGTATATTATTTTTTCGAGCAACGACATATTTTTTCTGCCCGTTGTGTGGTAGCGGATAGCGGAAAGTATTTCGGGGTCGTTGATAAATATCTTGTATTTTACAAGATATTCCGCCGTTATCGCATGAATGACCTGCGGAGAATCGAGATCGGCATCGGTAAGAGAGATCCTGCGTTTTTCGCAAAACGTGATCTGTTCGTCATCCGTCATATTTTTCGTTATATCGTGAAGCAGGCCAGCGATCTTTGCTTTTTGAGGATCTGCACCGTATTTTTCCGCGAGATAGACGGCTGTTTTCGCAACGCCGAGGCAATGTTTGTATCTTTTTTCGGGCAAACGTGCACGGAGCAGAGCTTCGGCTTTTACAAGGTCAAAATCGTTTTTTTTGATTTTGATTTTGTAATAGAGGCTGTGTTGAATAATATATTCACAGACTTTTTGCGGTACGACGTCCGAAACATCGAAGCCCCTGCCGATTGCCGTTCTGATCTCCGTGGAGCTTATCTGCACGGGAGAAAAATCATAAACGTTCACTGCCGCTCCGAATTGCTTGCGAAGATAGCGGGCTTGTTCGTCGAGAGCCGCGCGATCGGAGCCTGTTCGGGAAAAGCAGGCGATCGAGCAGAGTTGAACAATGCGTTCGACTTTGTACCATTTATGGAACGATAAAAGCATATCCGAGCCTGTGTAAAGAACTATCTCGTCGTCGGGATATCTCGAAGCGAGCCATTCGAGGGTCTCGACAGAGTAGCTTTTGCCGCCTTTTTGTATTTCATAATCGCATATTTTTGTTTTTTCAATATCCGAAAACGCAAGCCTTGCCATATTAAGTCGTTCCATATCGTAGGCTTGACCGTCCGGTTTATGGGGCGGGGTGCCTGTCGGGATAACGAGAGCAAGGTCGAGGTTGCACGTTGAAATAAAAGCCGAAAGAGCGGCGACATGACCGTAATGCGGAGGGTCGAACGTTCCGCCGAAAAAACCTATCCTCATTTCGGCAGCTCGATTTTCGGTTTTTTCGACCGTCTGTACAGAACGGCTTTCGAACCGATCGAACATATGACCTCTGCCGAACACGCTTCGGCGAGAAGGACGGCTGCCTCAAGGGGTGAAAGCTCGCAGTTTTCGAGGCATTTGAGTTTGATGAGTTCACGTGCTTCGAGAGCATCTTCTGCCTGTTTTACGATATTGTCGTTCATACCGCCTTTGCCGATATGAAGGATCGCGTCTTCTTTTGACGCGAGACCGCGAAGATATGCGCGTTGTTTACTTGTCATTATGATGTTTCCTTAATTTTCGATTAATTTTTTTCTTAACGCCGCAAGAGCGTTCGCCCTGTGGCTGATATTGTTTTTTATGCTGCCGTCAAGCTCGGCAAAAGTTTTGCCGTACTGTTCGACCAAAAAATGCGGGTCGTATCCGAATCCGTTGCAGCCGCGCGCCTCGTCGATTATAACACCGGGGCATTCGCCCTCGGCGGTGACTGTTTTTCCGTCGGGCCAAACGAGTGCGATCGCGCTTTTGAACACGGCACGTCTGTCTGTGATACCGCGCATTTTTTCGACGAGCTTTTTATTGTTGCTCTCGTCGGAAGCGTTGCCGTCGGATTTGCTTGCGTAACGTGCGGAATACACGCCCGGCTCGCCGTTAAGAGCAAAGACGCAAAGACCGCTGTCGTCTGCAATCGAAGGTTTACCGCCTGCTTTTGCGGCTGCACGGGCTTTGATCAGCGCATTTTCGAGGAATGTCGTGCCTGTTTCTTCCGGGTCGGAAACGATACCGGCTTCGGCAAGAGACACAGGCTCGAACATATCGCCGAGGATCTGCTTGATCTCGCGGATCTTGTTTTTATTGTTGGAAGCAACGACCAAAATATTGTTCATTTCGCATTTCACCGTCTTTTATTTAAAATAAGAAACGCCCGCCTCGAATATTTGCATATTTTTATTGCCGTAAATATTCTTTGCGATGTTTTCACCGCGACGTTCGCTATGGCCCATCTTGCCGAATATTTTTCCGTCGGGCGAGAATATGCCCTCGATAGCGTCTGCGGAAGTATTGGGATTATAACGTATATCCATGGTCGGTTCGCCCGATTTGTCAACATACTGCGTTGCGATCTGACCGTTTTTGGCAAGCTCGGAAAGCATAGCCGTTGAAGCGACAAACCTGCCCTCGCCGTGGGACACGGGAACGGTATATATATCGCCGAGTGAGCAATTTTTCATCCACGGAGAATCGACCGACGATATGCGTGTGTTAACATAAAGCGACTGATGTCTGCCGATAGCGTTAAACGTGAGGGTGGGTGACGTTACGTCGATATCACGTATCTCGCCGTAAGGAACAAGTCCGAGCTTGATGAGAGCCTGAAAACCGTTGCAAATGCCGAGCATTAAAAAATCGTCGCTTTGAAGACGTGTATTGACGAGTTCTTTTATACGTTCGTTACGGAAGAACGTTGCGATAAACTTACCGGAGCCGTCTGGTTCGTCGCCGCCGGAAAAGCCGCCGGGGAGCATTACGATCTGAGCCGATCTGATCGCTCTTTCGAGGCGTTCGACGCTGCCGGATATATCGATTGCGGAACGATTGCGTATAAGGACGATCTCGGTATCGGCGCCGGCTGTTTGAAACGCACGAGCCGAATCGTATTCGCAGTTCGTGCCGGGGAAAGCGGGAATGACGACTTTAGGTCTGTTTATTTTAACCAAAGGAGCTTTGGCAGGACGTGCGGCACAATCGTATTTTTTTGCGGTGCCGTATGCAGCTTCGGTATTGAGGGGGAAGACGTCTTCGAGAACGGCTTTCCACGTTCTTGTTAAACTATCGAGGGAAACGACCTCTTTATTATAAGATATCGTTCTTGTTTTATTGATACGACCGACTTTTTTAAATCCGCTCATCGGCGTGTCTGTTTCGAAGACAAAGCCGCCGTAATAAGGCGTAAAGAGCATTTCGGGCAAAAGACCCGACGAGAGTTCAACGCCCTTGCCGTTGCCGACAGCCATTTTGAACACAGCCTCGGCAATACCTCCGGACGTTATTGCAGAGCATGCCTTACAGAAATCCGCATTGACAACGGCGTGCATGAGCGCGAAGTCTTCGTTAAGGGCCGCAAATTTAGGCAGACCGTTTTTGTCGTATTGAGGCAAGCAGGCGTAAATGTAGCCGTCATCGGTTTTAAATTCGTTGGATTTTACTTTGTCGGCGTCTGCGACGGAAACGGCAAAAGAAACGAGTGTCGGCGGAACGTCTATATTCTCAAAAGAGCCTGACATCGAATCCTTGCCGCCGATTGCTGCAATACCGAGTTCGGTTTGAGCGGTAAGTGCGCCGAGAAGCGCTTCAAAAGGCTTGCCCCAGCGTTCGGGGTCGTTCTTCGTGCTTGCAAAGTATTCCTGAAGCGAAAGCCAGATCTTATCTTGCGGACAGCCTGCGGCGATAAGTTTTGCGACACTTTCGACTATAGCGAACACTGCGCCTTTAAACGGGCTTTCGGACGAGAGATACGGGTCGAAACCGTATGCCATCACGGAAGCCGTACCGCTTTCGCCTTTAAGGCAGGGGATCTTTGCCGCCATGACCTGCGACGGGGTGAGCTGTTCTTCACCGCCGAACGGCGAAAGAACGCTGCGTGCGCCGATAGAGCTGTCGAAACGTTCGACAAGGCCTTTTTGGCAGCATACGTTAAGGTCCGATACGAGTTTGTTCATTCTTTCGGCAAAAGACGAAATATCTTCGGGTTTTTCGGTTTTTTCAAATTTGGGTACTTTAACGCAAGTATGTTTTTCCGCACCGCTGCTGTTAAGAAAATCACGGGAAATATTAACTATTTCGGTATCGTTGCAAGCCATAACGAGGCGGTTTGTATCCGTAACGACCGCGATCTGCACGGCGTTGAGGTTTTCTTCCGCTGCGTATTTAACAAAAGTTTCCGCATCGTTTTTATCCACAACGACCGCCATACGTTCCTGGGATTCGGAAATGGCAAGCTCCGTACCGTCGAGACCGGCGTATTTTTTGGGAACTTTGTCAAGATCGATAAAAAGTCCGTCCGCAAGCTCGCCCACAGCGACTGAAACGCCGCCTGCGCCGAAGTCGTTACAACGCTTGATAAGACGAGTGACTTCCGGTCTTCTGAACATTTTCTGTATTTTAAGCTCTTCGACGGGGTTACCTTTTTGTACTTCCGCACCGCACTCCGTAATTGAATCGAGCGTGTGCTGTTTTGACGAGCCCGTGGCGCCGCCGCAGCCGTCACGTCCGGTAGCACCGCCGAGAAGGATTATAACATCGCCGGGTTTGGGGCATTCGCGAACGACGTTTTCCGCGGGAACAGCGCCGACAACAGCGCCGATCTCCATGCGTTTTGCAACATAACCCTCGTGATAAAATTCGTTGACTATGCCGGTCGAAAGTCCGATCTGATTACCGTAAGAGCTGTAGCCCGCTGCGGCGGTGGTTGTTATTTTACGCTGAGGAAGCTTGCCCTTGAGTGTTTTTTCAAAAGGTGTACGAGGATCCGCGGCACCTGTAACTCTCATAGCCTGATATACGTACGCACGTCCGGACAGAGGATCTCTTATCGCGCCGCCGAGACACGTTGCCGCACCGCCGAAAGGCTCGATCTCGGTCGGGTGGTTATGTGTTTCGTTTTTGAACATGAGAAGATAATCTTTATCTTCGCCGTCGATCTTTGCCTTGATATTAACCGAACAAGCGTTTATCTCGTCGGAAACATCGAGAGCGGGAAGTTTACCTCGTTTGCGGAGGATTTTTCCGCCGATCGTTGCGATATCCATAAGGCAGATCGGCTTTTTCGTTCCGAGTTCTTCTCGGATATCGAGATATTTATCGTATGCTTTTTTAACAAAGTCGTTTTCGATCCGGGTACTGTCGATAACGGTGGAAAAAGTGGTGTGACGGCAGTGATCCGACCAATATGTATCGATCATCCTTATTTCGGTGATCGTGGGGTCTCGCCGTTCGGTGTTTTTAAAATAATCTTGAAGATAAAGAATATCGTCGATGTCCATTGCAAGACCGTATTCTTTTACAAACGAGGAAAGCTCGGTTTCGTTCATATCCGTAAAGCCGGAAAGGATCTTTACGGGTTTCGGCTCGGCATATTCAAAAGCGAGTGTTTCCGGTTTTTCGGGTGATGCCATACGTGATTCAACGGGGTTTATCAAATAGTTTTTTATCTGTTCAAACTCGTGCTCGCTAAGCTCGCCGAACAAGACGTATACTTTTCCGCTTTTAACGATCGGGCGGTCTTTGCCCGTAAGCAGTGAGATACATTGAGAACAGGATTCGGCACGAACATCGAACTGACCGGGCAGATATTCCGTTTCGAACATTCTGAACTGTTCGGAAAAAGACGGAAGCTCGGAATAAACATCGTCCGTGTTAGGTTCGGAAAAAACGATTCCTTTCGCTTTTTCAAAATCTTCGGCAGATATGCCTTCAACATCGTATCTGTTAAAAAAGCACACGTTTTTAACGTCTATGCCGAGAGTTTTGCGGATATCGACGGCAATACTTTTTGCTTCGACCGCAAATATATTCTTTTTTTCGGTATAAATTCTGTAGACCATAGTGACCCCATATATATTTTGAATATACAAGAAATATTATTACTGATAATTATAGCACATTTTCTCCGTGTTTTCAATAGGTGAGGGAAAATTTTCACAATAGTATCGCTTGCGAATACCCCTCGAAAATGCCCGTAATTTCCACGGGAAGAATGAGGTTTTCTATATTGCGGTCGCTTTCGACCGACACCTCGGCATATTCGGGCGTATAACCGGTATAAACGCCGTTTTTTTCCGTCTCGAAAAGAACGGTCGTGCGTTTTCCGATAAGTCTTCGATAAAACGCCTGTTCGTTTTCCGCACACGCACGTATCATTCGGCGGCAGCGTTCTTCTCGGACGTGTTTATCGACCTTTCCGTCCATATCTGCCGCACGTGTTCCTTTACGTTCGGAAAACGGGAAAACGTGGACTTTTTCAAACTGCATTTTTACGGCGAAATCGAGCGATGCGAGAAAATCTTCTTCCGTTTCGCCCGGAAACCCCGTTATGATATCCGTTGTTATCGAGCAGTCGGGAAATGTGTTACGAAGCAGCGAAACGGCTGCCGCGAACTCGTCGGGCGTGTAGTGCCTGTTCATGGCACGCAAAGTTTTTTCGCAGCCGCTTTGCAGCGAGAGGTGAAACTGCGGGCAGAGGTTTTTAACATCCCTTATTTTTTCGATATTTTCTTTTGTAACAAACACCGGCTCAAGAGAGCCGAGACGGACGCGTAAAAGACCCTCCGTTTTTCCGAGACGACAAATAAGGTCCGTAAGATCGTATGTACCCTTATCTTTACCGTAATTATCCAGATGTATACCCGCAAGCACGATCTCCTTGCAGCCGCCCGCAACGAGGTGTTCGGCTTCGAGAACGGTATCTTCGATATCGCGCGAACGAATGCGGCCCCGAGCGTAGGGTATGATGCAGTACGAACAAAAATTATTGCAGCCGTCCTGGATTTTGAGCGACGCGCGAGTGCGGTTTATGCGTTCGGAGTTCATTTCTTCAAAACACTTTTCCGAAGACATATCCGGGATATCGACAAGACGCTGTCTTGTCCGCATAAAATAACGGACGTATTCGAATATCCTCATTTTGTCTTTGTTGCCGACGATGATATCGGCTTCGGGAAGCTGCTGCGCAAAGCCCTGTTCCGTCTGGCTTGCACAACCGCAGACGACTATAACGGCATTCGGGTTTTTACGTCTGGCGCGTCTGATGGCTTGGCGTGATTTGCGAACGCTTTCTTCGGTGACTGCGCAGGTGTTAACGCAAAAGACGTCGTAATCCCCGTCTTCGGGGACGAGAACAGCACCGTTATCGATAAAAACGCCGCTTATTGCGGCACTTTCGTACTGATTGACTTTACAGCCGAGCGTATGTATGGAAAATGTCATAAAATAAAAGAGACTTCCTTTCTTTTGTTAAACGAAAAACGGTTTAAAAACCTTGACTTATTGAAAAATATCTGATATACTAAAAATCGGGAGGAGAGACCTTATGGCGAACTATAAGTACGCAATATTCGATCTTGACGGCACGCTTCTTGATTCGATGGCGTATTGGAGGAGCATAGCAAAATATATCTTGGAACAAAACGAGGTCCTTGTGCCCGACGAATTGTACGAAAAATCGAAATATATGTTAACGCACGATGCAATACGTTGGCTTTGCGCAGAGCTTAAAACAGAAAAGATATACGAATATTCCGACGAATACCGAGACCGAGTGCTTCGCCCGGCGTACGAAAAATACGCACAAACAAAGCCGTACACGGAAGAGTTGTTAAAAGCGTTAAAAGCAAACGGTGTAACGTGCTGTATTGCGACGGCGACCGACAGAGAGCTTTTTATGCCTGCCGTAAAAAGGCTGAAAATAGCCGATTTTTTTGAGTTTAACATTACGACGGCGGACGTCGGCAAGTCGAAATTTTATCCCGATATTTTCGACCGTGCGCTGAGTATGCTCGGCGGGACAAAAAAAGATACCGTTATATTTGAGGATTCGCTTTACAGTATAAAGACCGCCGTTGCAAGCGGCTACAGGGTCATCGGTGTTGAAGACGAATACGCAAAAACAGAGCGTTCGCAAATAATAAGACTGTGCGAGGAATACACGGACGACTTCCGTAAATATATTGTTAAAACATTCAAATAAAAAGAACAGGAGATAAAAGCTATGACAGTTATTCTCGATTCGATAGAAAAAGTGAAGAAATTTGTCGCAAAGGTCGTGATGTTGCCGTGCGACGTCGATCTTGTGTCGGGCAGATACACGATAGACGCAAAGTCCATAATGGGCATATTCAGCCTTGATCTTGCAAAGCCGTTAAAGGTCGTTGTGTGCGATGCCGCATACGAACAGCTTGCAAAAGACGAACTCGGCGAGTTTGAATATATCGAAAAATAAATATCAATATAAATATAACATACGAATGTAAAAAAGTCAACCCGAACGAAAGGAGAAATATTAAAATGAAAATTTCCGAAATAAAATACGAAAGGCCCGATATCGAGGCACTGCGCAAAAAGAGCGAAGAGCTGTTTAAGGCTTTTGATATTGCGGAAAGTGCGGAGGAGCAGCTGAAGATCTACAATGAGTTTATCGAGATAAACGAGCATGTTTCGACGATGTCGTCGCTTGCGTATATTCGTTTTACGCTCGACACGAGAGACGAGTTTTACTCGTCGGAAATAGACTGGCTTAACGAGACGTCGCCGGTGCTTTCGGAGTTAAGACAGATATTCCAGAAAAAGATGCTCGAATCGAAATTCAGACCGGAGCTTGAAAAAACACTTTCGCCGATCATTTTTAAAAACTACGAAATATCTCTGAAGGCATTCTCGCCCGTAATAGCGGAGGAATGTGTTGAAGAAAGTAAGCTTCAAATCGAATACAAAAAGCTGCTTTCGTCGGCAAAGATCCCGTTTAACGGCGGAGTATACAATATTCCGCAGCTCGGCAAATTCAAAGACGGGCCGGACAGAGAAGTCCGCAAAGAGGCGTTTTGCGCTCAGGGCCGTTGGATGAAAGAAAACGCCGATAAATTCGACGATATATACGACCGCATGGTAAAAGTCCGTGACCGTATGGCAAAAAAGATGGGTTATAAAAACTACGTCGAATTAGGCTACTATCGCATGGGCAGGAACTGTTATTCGCAACAAGACATTGCGACGTTCAGACAGCAGGTGTTAAACGATTGGGTGCCTTTCGTTTGCGAAATGAAAAAGAAGCAGGCAGCGGACCTCGGAATAGACAAGATCATGCTTTACGATGACGGGATATGTCTCGGCGACGGCAATCCCTCGCCGATCGGCACGCCCGACGAGATATTCGAGAACGGTCGAAGAATGTATAAAGAGATGTCGCCTTTAACGGGTGAATTTATCGATTTTATGCTCGAACACGATCTTTTCGACGTTATAGCGCGCGAGGGCAAGTCCGGCGGCGGCTATTGCAGCGAGCTTTCGGAGTACAAGATGCCGTTTATATTCGCAAACTTTAACGGAACTTACGGAGATATCGATGTTTTAACACACGAAGCCGGCCATGCGATCGCGTCTTACAAAGCAATGAACGGCGATCTTCCCGTGGAATTGCGAAGTTACGGCATGGAAACGGCGGAAGTGCATTCGATGTCCATGGAATTTTTCGCATGGAAATGGATGGAACTTTTCTTCGGCAACAAAGCGGACGATTACAGATATATGCATTTTCTTAACGCTGTGTCGTTTATTCCTTACGGTACGATGGTGGATTGTTTCCAGCAATGTGTTTACGAAAAACCCGAAATGACGCCTGCGCAGCGTAAAGAGCTTTGGAACGAGCTTGAAGCCAAGTTCCGTCCGTATATGTCGTCCGAGGGCATAACATATATGGAAGAGGGCGGCAGATGGCAATACCAGAGCCATATTTACGAGTGTCCGTTCTATTATATCGATTACTGTCTTGCGCAAACGGTCGCATTCGATTTTCTTATCGCGATGAAAAAGGACTACGCAAACGCATTCGAACGTTACGACAAATTCGTCTCCGCCGCAGGATCGAAGTATTTTACGGATCTTGTTAAAACAGCGGGCTTCAAAACGCCGTTTGAAGACGGTGCGCTCAAAGATATCATAGATAATATCAAGTAATAAAACAGCTTGCAAAGAGACGCTTTGCAATGATTTGATCCCATAAGTGCAGTCTCGAAAAAGTTTTCGGGATGCTGCCGACCGGGGCATATCATAAAAAAGTCGTCTCTTTGTTTTTTTGTATAAAAATGGCACTTTCACGGGTATGAAAGTGTCATTTTCGGTTTTGTATTTAAAAATACTTAGAAGCTTTATTTGCCGAAAACACGGTTTCCGTTCGCAATATCGCAAACCGACGTTTTATTGCGGGATATACGTTGATAGTGCAAATACGTTATATTGCAAATTTGCGATGTCGGCGTAAACTGACGTTTACGGCGCAAGCTGACATTAGTGGCTTAAACTGGCGTTATATTACAAATTGGCGCAATATCGCAAACTATTGTTTATACAGCAAGCTTACATTTACGGTCATATTTACTCTCTGTCGGGCGAATATGACCGCAGTTTTTTACGAATGTTAAATGTCGAGCTGCGGAGGTATGTCGATTTCGTCGGAAACGTATTTTCCGTTTTTCTTGCGTTGACGAACGCATTCCGACAGCAGGTATTCTATCTGCCCGTTGAGAGAGCGAAAGTCGTCCTCTGCCCATGCGGCAAGCGCATTGTAAAGCTTTGGCGAAAGGCGGAGAGGGACTTGTTTTTTAGGTTGATTATCTGCCATATCAATACAGATTTCCGGAATTTACGACGGGTTGCGCGTCTCTGTTACCGCAAAGAACGACAAGCAGATTCGAGACCATGGCGGCTTTGCGTTCCTCGTCGAGAGAAACAACGTTCTTTTCGCTCAAACGATCGAGAGCCATTTCGACCATGCCTACGGCGCCGTCGACTATCATTTTTCTTGCGTCGATTATTGCGGACGCCTGCTGACGTTGAAGCATTACGGCTGCGATCTCGGGTGCATACGCAAGGTATGTAATGCGAGCTTCGATGATCTCAAGGCCTGCGTCGGCAACTCTTTGCTGAATCTCGTTTTTGATTCTCGTTGCGACAACTTCGCTCGATCCGCGCAGGCTTCCGTCGTCGGCGATACCGTCGCCCGTTGTGTCAACATTTGGAGCAACGTCGTAAGGATAAAGGCGAACGACGTTACGCAATGCGCTGTCGCACTGCAAAGACAGATATTCTTTATAGTTATCGACGTTAAACACCGCTTTTGCGGTATCCGTAACGCGCCAAATGACTGCAATGCCGATCTCGACGGGATTACCGAGACAGTCGTTGATCTTTTGTCGGTTGTTATTGAGCGTCATGATCTTAAGTGATATTTTTTTGTTTTCGACTTCGACGGACACTGAGCCGTTTGACGATGTTGTTAAAACGACCGGTGCGCTTGCGTTAACATCGCCGCTTTGGTTGAGTCTTGTTTTTGCCGCGGGGTTAAAACCGACGGCAAAAGGGTTGACAAAATAAAAACCGTCGCCTTTTATCGTGCCGATGTATTTGCCGAATAATGTTAAAACAAGTGCTTCCTGCGGCTTTAAAATACGCAGACCGCAAGCGGGGATCCAGCATACGCACAAAACGATTATCGATACGATAAGCAATGCGGGGCTGCCATTCGATTCAACGGTGATACCGCCGAAAACCACGCCGACGATCGCAAGCACGGCAACGAGTATTGTTAACAGCAATACGGGCATACCGTTCTTTTTTGTCGTTAAAATTTTTTCTTCCATAATAAATCTCCATTCCGCCGCCATAGCGGCATAACATAGTCAGTCAAACAGCTGTTCTTTAATTTTCCGAACAGTTGAATTTTACTCCGTATCCCTTACAAAGCCGATGAAATTCGCTTGTGTCGCGTTTGTAAGCGTTATGCAAAAAAACAACTGTTCTTTCGATTTTTGAATCATTGATTTTTTTACGCTGTTCGGTTCTTTCTTTTTGATATCATAATGATATCATATTTTCCCATATTTGTCAAGGGGTAACAAAAATTTTTTTTGCGGACGGGGGGCAGATTGTTTAATTCGACAAAAAGCGTTTTAATTCTTAACAAATTGCAAACGGTCTTGATTTTTCGGGTATATTATATTATAATGTGGTAAAGGTCGTTTTAAATAACGAAGGGGCTTTTTAAAACCGGTGTTTTAAAGCCAACGTTTTAAGAGAAAGAAAAAATGAAATATTTCGGAGGTAACACGGAAATGGACAGTCAGCCGATATCGATGTTTGATTTTCAGAACAACTATTTTCCGATAGGAATAATAGCAATGGAGAGTGCGAGGGAGCTGAGTGCGCTTATCGACGCACATCTTATGTCTTGGTACTATGAATCGAATCCGGAAGCGAAAAACAATGAGAACAGTCGTAAATCCTTGATTTTGAAGTCCGCTTGTCCCAGATTCAACACAGGTGACGCAAAGGCGGTGCTTGGGGAGACGGTACGCGGATACGATATTTACATTGTTACGGACGTCGGAAACTACAATTGTACTTACACGATGTACGGTCAAAAGGCAATGATGTCACCCGACGATCATTATCAAGACCTTAAGAGGGTAATATCCGCCATAAGCGGTAAAGCTCAGAGGATCACCGTAATCATGCCGACGCTTTACGGCGGCAGGCAGCATAAGAGGAGTTCGAGAGAATCTCTTGACGCGGCTCATGCTCTTCAGGAGCTTCAATCGATGGGAGTATCGAACATCATAACGTTTGACGCACACGATCCGAGGGTACAAAATGCAGTACCTTTGATGGGTTTTGACAATGCTATGCCCAATTACCAAGTGCTCAAAGCTCTTTTTAAACGTGTTACCGACCTTAAATTGGATAAAGAACATCTTATGATCGTTTCGCCCGACGAGGGCGCGATGAACAGGAACATATTCTATTCTTCCGTTATGGGTCTTGATATGGGTATGTTCTACAAACGCCGCGACTTTTCGCGCATTGTTAACGGCCGTAATCCCATTATCGCGCACGAATATCTCGGTGTACCGGTAGAGGGTAAAGACGTATTTATTGCCGACGATATAGTTGCGTCCGGAGATTCGCTGCTCGGCGTTGCGTACGACCTGAAAAAAGACGGTGCGAAGAGGATATTTCTTTCCGCAACGTACGGTCTGTTCACGGAAGGCGTCGAGAAGTTCAACAAGGCGTATGCAGACGGAATATTCGACGGTCTGCTTGCGACGAATCTGACGTATCAAAGCCCCGCAATGCTCAATGCGCCGTGGTTTATCAATGTTGACGTATCAAAATACGTTGCATATTTTATTTTGGCGTCGCATCAGCATCGTTCGGTAACAACGATCCTTAATTCGCACGAAAAGGTAAAAAATCTTATCGACAAATACATTGCCGAGCATAACGGAAGAAACGAAGAAGAAGAATGTACACTTTTTTCGCAGTCATTAACAGAATGAAACATATCGCGCGGTGGGTAATCATGCGAAATATCGAGCCGGAGAACATCCAGCAGCATTCGCATGAGACCGCCGTGCTTGCGCACGCGCTTGCGCTTATAGCAAACGAACGGTTTTCCGCAGGTGTTAACGCCGAAAGGGCAGCCGTTCTTGCCCTTTATCACGATGCGACCGAGGTAATAACGGGCGATATGCCCACCCCGATAAAATACAGCTCGCCGATCCTCAGGCAAAATTATGCGCAGCTTGAAGAGCAGGCAAGGAAGATACTTGTTAAACGCCTGCCGCCGTACCTGCAGCCGCAGTACGAAAAGATCCTCGATGCGGAAAACGAGCCGGAATGGCCGTATGTTAAAGCGGCGGACACGCTTTCGGCGTATATAAAATGCGTCAACGAGATAAATGCGGGCAACAAAGAGTTTACCACAGCCGAAAAAAACATCTACAAAAAGCTTGAAAGCAATCCTTTGCCGAGCTTGCAGGTATTTATACATGAGTTTTTGCCGGCATATTCGCAGACTTTGGACGAATCTTAAGACGTGTTAAATTAAAAACAGACAGAAAAAATCTCCGAAAACAGCAATTTCGGAGATTTTTGGTAATCATAAAACAAAATTAAGAAAGGAGGAAAAAATGAAAAAAAAGAATATAAAAAAGGAAATCAGTCTTTGTCAAGTTCGTCGCTGTCGCAATGATTGTAGCGAATGAGGCTGTCGTTAAGTTTATCTGCGTTTTTCTTATCCGTCCAGGACAAATAGAGTGTTGCGGGGACGGCTGCGATAAGGCAACCGATTATGCCGTAAATAAGGACGGGGACAGTGGTAATTATACCCATTATCCACGAAGTGCCCATAAGCACGAATATCATAACAACAAAGAACGAGATGCGTTTCAGAAGCACTTTTTCTCGAAAAACGGGGATCCAGTCGAAGACCGTGTCGATCGCCGTAAGTAATACGGAAAAAAGAACTGCCCACCAAAGCATCGTGTAATCTTTTTGAGGCACGAGAAAGTCTAAAACGAGAATGGGTAATATCATTATACCCAAAATAAAAAATAATGTGCGGAAAAACGATCTGATTTTTTCGATAATATGTTTTTTCACGTCTCTAATTACCCCCGACACCGAGTTTTTCACGAATTGCGGCAACATATTGCCGAGAAATAATTATTTTTTCTTTATTAACAAGCTGAGCTATAAGTCTTCCGTTTGTTTCGGTTTGGATGCTGGCGACTTTTCTGAGGTTAACAATGAAGCTTTTGCTTACACGGACAAATGACGTGTTGCTGAACCGTTCCTCGACCTCGTAAAGACGAAGATTTGTTTCGTAAACATCATCTGCGGTGTAAAAGAACAATTTGTTGTCTGTTGTTTCAAAATAAAAAACGTCCGAAAGACTTATAAAATATGTCACATTGTCTTTTTTTCCGCTTATAGTGTTTGAAAAAAGGCGAATGGAGGCAATGAGCCGTTCGATATCCGCATCAACGGCATTGCATTTTATTGTGATTTCCGGTTCTTTGAAGCTATCGTTTTGTTCGATATTGATCTTCAATGCCGTGCCACCTCCGTTATCGTGATTAAATTATAAACCATAAATTTTTTTTCGTCAAGACCCTTTTGGGTAAGTTGCATTTAAGAGCGGGTAAGTTGCAAAAAATCGTGTTAAGTTAACAAGAAAGGAGCGTTCGTATGGCGATATACAGCGTATCTGTACGAAACATAGTTGAATTTATCCTCCGCCGCGGAGATATCGACAGTGCTGCGATGTTGTCCGCAGGCGATATGTTGTTGGGCACAAAGATCCACCGTAAACTGCAAAAACAAGCGGCAAAGGTTTGCGATTACACGCCCGAAGTGCGGTTGGATCACACATTTTTTATCGACGGCCTCAGTATAAAAGTGCAAGGCATTGCCGACGGTATTATACGGCAAGACGGATTTGTCACGGTTGACGAGATAAAATCCACTTCGTTTGCTCTTTGCGACATTACGGACGACTTTTCGTACCTGCACTCGGCGCAAGTCGATTTTTACGCATATTTTATTTGTTTTAACGAAAAACGCGACAGCGTTAAAACACGCCTTTGCTATTGCAATATCGACACGGAAGAACTGCGGTATATCGAAAAAGAAAAATCGTTTAAAGAGCTTGAATCATTTGTCCTTTCGGTTGTTAAAGAATATGCGAAATGGATAAGATTCAAGATCGAGCATGACAAAAAAAGGGATCTTACGGCAAAAGCGTTGAAATTTCCGTTTAACGAGTTTCGGCAGGGGCAGCGTGAAGCGGCGGCGTACATATACAAAACGATAAAAGACGAGGGAACGGTATTTGTGCAGGCGCCGACGGGGATAGGCAAGACGATATCCGCGCTTTTTCCGTCCGTAAAGGCGATGGGAGAGGGCTACGGGGAAAAGGTGTTTTATCTCACGGCGAAAACGACCACCGCAGCGGCGGCGGAGAATGCGTTGACATTGATGTGCGAGAGTGGTTTAACGTTAAAAACGATAAGCATAACGTCGAAAGAAAAGATCTGCGGTCATCAAAAGCAGTGTACGCCCGAAAAATGTCCTTATGCGGGCGGACATTTCGACAGGATAAACGATGCGGTGTTCGAGCTTGTTACGTCCGAAAGCATAATAACAAAAGAAACGGTGTTAAAATACGCCGAAAAGCACCGAGTATGCCCGTTTGAGCTTACGCTTGACGCTTCGGAGTGGTGCGACGTGACGATAGGAGATTTTAATTACGCATTTGACCCGACGGCAAGTTTAAAGCGGTATTTCGAGCAGGGCGGAGACTATGTTGTGTTATGTGACGAAGCGCACAATCTTGCGGAGCGCGGCAGGGAGATGTTTTCGGCGCAAATAAGCAAGAAAGCGGTTTTGAGCGTTATAAAAGAGTTAAAAGACATCGTGTTTTCCGAAAAAAGGGAGCTTTTGAAGCGGTTAAAGAAAATTAACGCGATAATGTTAAAACAAAACCGTGAGCTTGGCGAGGAGCAAAGCGCAAAAACGGAAAAGCCTGCGGAACTGTACGATGCGATATTTATGTTTTGCGATAAATTTTCCGCATATTTGGCAGAGAAAAAGGGCAAGAGATCTGCGTCGGAAGCGGAAAAGAATGCGCTTGAGCTGTATTTTGACTGTCTGTCGTTTTTATCCGTATACGAAAATGCGAAAGACGAGTATATGTATTTTACATCCAAATCGGCGACGGATACCATAACAAAGCTATTTTGCGTCGATCCGTCTCGCCTTATTTCGGAAACGTGCGGCAAATGCAGGGCTGTTGTATTTTTTTCCGCAACGCTTTTGCCGAAAGAATATTACACAAAGCTGCTCGGCGGCAAAGGCGAAGCCGAGTTTATACGACTGCCGTCTCCGTTTCCCAGAGATAACCTGATGATATCGATATACGCAGGCGTTTCCGCACGGTTTAAAGACAGGGAAAGAAGCCTTGAAACAGTTGTTAAAATAATATACACGGCAACGCGGCAAAAGGGGAATCACATAATATTTTTTCCGTCTTTTGCGTATATGACAAAAGCGCTCGAAGCGTTCAAAGAAGCGTATCCCGATGTTGAAACGCTCGAACAAAAGCGAGAGATGAGCGAAGACGATCGCAGGGCGTTTCTCAACAAATTTGTCGAAGCCCCGACAAAAACGCTTGTGGCGTTCGCGGTTGCGGGAGGAGTGTTTTCCGAGGGTGTAGACCTTGTGGGGACGCGGCTTTCGGGCGTTGTTATAATCGGGACGGGGCTGCCGCAGATATGTTTTGAACGCGATATGATTCGAGAACACTTCGACAAAAAGTTTGTCATTGATAAAAAATTTGTCGTTGACAAATATGATATTAACGCTGCCGATCTCGGATTTACGTACGCATACGAATATCTGGGCTTTAACCGTGTTTTGCAGGCTGCGGGCAGAGTGATACGGAGCGAAACGGACGTCGGAACGGTCCTGCTTGCCGACGACAGATGGCAAAAAGAGGAATATCGCAGGCTGTTTCCGCCGGAGTGGTTTGCAGACAGTTTTGAATATGTTTACGACATTCCGACGTTACAGCAAAAATTCGACGATTTTTGGTCGAGTAAGAACAAATAATATACGCCCCGATCTGTATTAACGTACATTTCGGGGCATTTTCATGTTAAAACGTACTCGGTCAATCCCGAAGACCGTCTGCGATCGTTGAAAGCAGGCGACGTGTCTTATCGCAGCTGTGTTCCCAATACATTACGCCGAGGAGGCCTTTTTGTTTGATATAAACACATTTTTCGGCGATGCTGCGCTCGTTCTCGTAAGTGATGAAAGACGAGCCGTTAAAAAGCCACGGAGCCTTTGCGGTGTTATCCCAAAAGCTTGTCCAACCGTTTTTGTCGATATAATTTTCGTAAAGATCGTCAAAGCCGGGTCCGTACAGGCAAATCGATGTTGCGGGCCGATGCAGACCGTTGTTTTTGTTTTCGACACCGTCGAAGCGACGAGAATAGAACGCCGCGCCGTAGACCATTTTATTGTACGGAACGCCGTGATCGTGGAAATATTCGATCGTTGAAGCGCCGCTCCATGCAAAACGCGGATCCGGCGTATCGGGATCGTAAACATTCGTATGATGGCCCGTATAACCGCCGAACTTTGCAAGGTCGTATGTCATGACGGAAATAAAGTCGAGGATCTCGTTTATTGCCGGCAGATCGGCTGAAATATCGGCGAAATATTTACCTGCGCCTGCGGCGATGGTGAGCATACAACGACCGCCGTCGAACGCATGACATTCGTCAAGTTCGTCACGAAGGCAGCGAAGCATACGTGTAAAATTCTCTCTGTCTTCGGGAACAGCTGTTATACCCGCCTCGTCTATTGCGGGGTACTCCCAGTCGATATCTATGCCGTCAAGCGTAAATTCACGCTGTATCTCCGCAGCCGAACGTGCAAACAGGCGGCAGCCGTCTTCTGTTCGAGCGGCTTCGGAAAATCCGCCGGCACCCCAACCGCCGACAGAAAGAACGATCTTCACGTCGGGCTTGATCTCTCGTATTCTTGCAAGATCTTGAAGATCTTTTCTTATGTGTTCAACGCTTATACGTCCGTCCTTGACGTGTCCGAAAGCGATGTTGATATGTGTGATAACTTCAAGGTCCTCGCGTGTAACGAACGGGAGATAGCTTGAAACGACATATGCGGCTCTTATGTATCCCATAAAATATTCTCCGTTTGATTATTTTACTTGTAGTTTAACATAAATCGGCGCAAAATGCAATAGAAAAGCGAAATTTTTTCTTTTGTTATTGATTCTTTGCGATAAATATGCTATACTTACAGTTGTAAACACACAATAAAGGAGAAACCGTATTGAAAAGAAGGATTTCCGCGGCAGTCCTCGCATTGTTAATAACGATAACGGTGCTTTTTCAGACTGCCTGCAATTACAATGAAAATCAAGAGCAGCAGCCCGAATATACAGAAGAATACAAACCCGACGACGCCGTGCAGGCGGAGCCTGCGGTCGTTGAAAGCACGGTAGGTATCACGCTTTTCAGTTGGCAGATACCGACGCCGGAATATGCCGAGCAGTATTGTGCCGAAATAAAAAACTGCGGATTCGACTGTGTTGAGGTCGTGATATTATGGAGCGACATAGAGCCGGAGCAGGGAAAGTTTTCGTTTAACGAAACCGACGCCGTGCTTGATGTTTTTGTAAAAAACGGATTAAAGCTCAGTCTCAGCTTACTTTTTTGGAGCGAACGGCTTGACTGGAAAGATTCGCTCGATTATCAGATGACTGCGGACGGCGAAGTTTTCCGTTACGACGATACGCGCGGTTCGTTTCTTTGTTTAAACAGCGAAAAAAATCTGTCCGTTATAACAAACACTCTCGGTTATTTTGCGGCTCATTTTGCCGACAGATATGCAAACGAGCTTGTCAGTTGGTCGATTCGGACCGACTGTTTTGCGAAAATGGAATACTCGTCTGTTGCCGATCTTGACTATTCTCCGCAGGCAATAAAGGCATTTACCGATTATCTCGAAGCGAAATACATTGCGATAGAATTGTTCAACAAGAATTTCGGAACGAGTGTTGAATCGTTTGAAAACCTTGCGGTTATGGGAAATTCCAAGCTTTCGTCGCTTTGTGAGTACGACTGGAAACTGTTTAAACAGCAAACGCTTATCGACCTTACAAATCTTTACACGGAGATATTCCGTATTGCGGATCCGTCCGTCCCCGTAACGCTGCACGTCAGCAGTTTCTGGGACACGTCTGCGGCGTTTTACAGAGGATTCTTCGACCCGTATGTTGTTTCACGTGAAACATCCGTAGATATAATACAGATCACCGATTCGCCGTCGTGGCCGCACGATTTCTCGGTCGATCTTATAACGTCGCTTTCAGATAAGAGCATTTCGATGGAAACAGACGGTTCATGGCAGGGCGAAGACACGTTTGTCGATTATTTAAAGCAAGTCGAGCTTTCCGCAAAATCGGGCGTGACTGTTATTCAAACAGTCAACTGGGAGCTTGAAGATCTCAAAGAATACGGTCAGACGTATCTTGCAAAGTTCAAATCGCTGTATGTTGACGCCGAAGAACGCAAGGACTACGACGAGACGGACGTGATATTTGTTAACACACTCGATTTTCTGCTCAAAGAACCGCCGAAAGACCTGAACGACCTTTATTATTATGCGTACAAGAACATGACCGGAAGCTCCGGCAGAAAAGTCAGATTTATAACGGATACACAGATACTCGACGATCCGACCGTGCTTGACGGCATAAAGAAAATACATCTCGGCTCGCTCGATTCCGTCATTCACATAAGAGATGAGGTCGGAAAGGCGCTCGCGGAGTGCGAAGCTATCCTTGTTGACGACAAAAACGAACAGCCGAACTTCATCAACGAATACGATCAGCCGCTCGACGAAGATATACAGATCAAACTTCGTGAAAAGCTGAAAGACAGCTAAATCAATATTATTCGACCCGATTCGATATATTCTGCAAGTTCCGTGCGGTCAAGGTCCGAAAGACTTTCCGCCGGAACTTTTATTGTATATTCAAGACGTTTGTCGGCAAATATTTCTTCAACAAACGCAACCTTGTCGGCGTTATCTTCAAAATACACTGTTATCTCGGCTCTTCCCGACTTTTGCCCGAATATTTTAAAACACTCTCTGAACACGCACGCAACACCGATCGCCGCAAACATCGCGATTATTATTTCAACAACAGTCATACTCTACTGCCTCCTTTGTCTGTATGCCTCTATTTCAGTTATATGTTAATACGACAAAATTTGACATCACCTAATTGCCAATTGCTAATTGTTTTATGTTTCACGTGAAACGTGAAACTAAAACCGAAACTGGAAACCGTAAAACTAAAACTTAAAACCGTAAAACCGAAACAGGGATTTGAAACTTGAAACATATAGGTTTTCCTTTAACGGCAAAAAGTCTCATTCTCTACGATCATCATTTTTCATTCCCGACTCATTTGTTGCGTATTATGATTTACGTGTAAGGCTCCCGTGAAGATGTTAAACGAAAATGTTTCACGTGAAACATATTCACAGGGGAACAAATCCACGGAGAACAATGATAAATTTTCAGAATAGTCTTGATTTTTGGAGTAAATAGTGATATAATATAACAAGCTAACAAAACACACGACTAAGGAGCACGATTTTGGGAAAAATAATTGCTGTTGCAAACCAAAAAGGCGGTGTCGGAAAGACGACGACTGCCGTAAATCTTGCCGCCTGTCTTGCGGAAAAATACGATTTGAACGTACTGCTTGTCGATTTTGACCCACAGGGGAATGCGACAACAGGCTGCGGGATCAACAAGAAAAAAGTATCGGCGTCGGTTTACGATATAATAACCGCAGAAAATGTCGATAAAGCGCTTTTTCGCTCGGTTGTCGTAAAAACGGGCTTTAAAAAACTTTCCGTCATACCGTCCGGAATCGGGCTTGCGGGTGCGGAGATCGCGCTTGTAGACGAAGATAAGAGAGAGAGCAGGCTTAAGCGTGCGCTGAGTTTTGCGGACGAGTATGATTATGTTTTCATAGACTGTCCGCCGTCGCTCGGATTATTGACGTTAAACTCGTTTACGGCAGCGGATTCGATATTGATACCGATCCAATGCGAATTTTTTGCACTTGAGGGGCTTTCGCAGTTAACAAACACGATCAAGCAAGTCCGTCGGCTTTACAATCCGCACCTTGATATAGAGGGCGTGCTTGTAACAATGTACGACGGCAGGCTGAATCTCACGGCGCAAGTATTGACGGAAGTCAAGAAATTTTTTGCGGACAAGATGTTTTCGACGATCATACCCAGAAACATACGTATAACGGAAGCGCCGAGCCACGGAAAGCCCGTTAATTATTACGACAAGGGTGCAAAAGGTTCAGCGGCGTATTATGCGCTTGCCGAAGAGTTGTTAAAACGAAATGCACGGGAAGGTGGTAAATAAATGAAGAAACAGACCGGACTTGGACGCGGCCTCGAAGATCTGTTTGCCGAGAACTCGATAGATATGCCTGTTGAGGAAGGGCAAGTAAGTTTTGTTGAGATAACGCAAGTTGAGCCGAATAAAAGTCAGCCTCGTAAATTGTTCGATAAAGAAAAAATATCCGAGCTTTCCTCATCGATTGCGGAGCACGGGCTTTTGCAGCCGATAATAGTCCGCAAAACGGGCGACAGATACCAGATAATATCAGGTGAACGCCGTTGGAGAGCTTCGAGAATGGCGGGTTTGACCGAGATCCCCGTTATCATAAAGGAACTTGACGACAAATCGGCGCTTGAGATCGGCTTGATAGAAAACTTACAAAGAGAAGATCTGAACGCCGTTGAAGAAGCGCAGGGATACAGAACGCTTATCGACGAGTATGGTTTAACACAGGAAGAGATCTCAAAAAGGGTAGGCAAGTCGCGCCCCGCAGTTGCAAACGCGATGAGAATACTTGTTTTACCAAAACAGATCCTCGATCTTGTTCTTGCAGGCAAGCTCAGTTCGGGGCACGCAAGAGCATTGCTGCCGCTGATGGAAACGTACACCGAAGAAAAGCTCATAAAGCTTGCAAAGGATATAGTTGACCGTGATCTTTCCGTAAGGCAAGTGGAAAATCTTTCAAAAAAGAAGCCTGCCGCAAGCGACAGCAAAAAACCTGTCAGAAAAAACGATATTTACTATGCCGAGATCGAAGAAAGCATCTCAAAGCGGTGGGGTCGCAAGGCGAAGATCACACCGTCCGGCAAAAAAGGCGGCACGATAACGCTTGAATATTACAACGACGACGATTTCAACGCACTTTTGGATGCGTTAAACATAAACGAATAAAAATCAGGAGACGAAAAAATGCTTGATATAAAATTTTTAAGGGCAAACCCGGATATTGTTAAAGAAAACATCAGAAAAAAATTCCAAGACCAAAAATTACCGCTTGTCGATGAAGTTATAAAGCTTGACGCAATGTACCGTGAATCGAAAACTCAGGGCGACGCATTAAGAGCAAAAAGAAACTCCGTAAGCAAGCAAATAGGCACACTTATGGCGCAGGGCAAACGCGAGGAAGCGGAAGCTGTTAAAAAAGAAGCGGCGCAAATAGCTGCGGAGATCGAACGTCTTGCAAATCTCGAACCAGAGCTTGAAGCGAAGATACGCGAGATAATGCTTGTTATACCCAACATTATAGATCCGTCCGTGCCCATCGGCAAGGACGACAGCGAGAACGTCGAAGTCGAAAAATTCGGCGAACCGGTCGTACCCGAATACGAGATACCGTATCATGTTGACATAATGGAAAGTCTCAACGGCATCGATCTTGACAGTGCGCGTAAAACAAGCGGAAACGGTTTTTACTATCTTTGCGGCGATATCGCGCGTTTACAGTCCGCAATCCTTTCTTATGCACGTGATTTTATGATCGATCGCGGTTTTACGTACTATATTCCGCCGTTTATGATCCGTTCGAGCGTTGTAACGGGCGTTATGAGCTTTTCCGAAATGGAAAACATGATGTATAAGATCGAAGGCGAAGATCTTTATCTTATCGGAACGAGTGAACACTCCATGATAGGCAAATTTATCGATTCGTTTATCGACGAGGACAAACTTCCGCAGACGTTAACAAGCTATTCTCCGTGCTTCCGCAAAGAAGTCGGCGCTCACGGAATCGAGGAACGCGGCGTTTACAGAATACATCAGTTTGAAAAACAGGAAATGATCGTTGTTTGCAAGCCCGAAGACAGCGCAATGTGGTTTAACAAGCTTTGGCAAAACAGCGTAGACTTTTTCCGTTCGCTCGATATCCCCGTAAGAACTCTCGAATGCTGCTCCGGTGACCTTGCAGACCTCAAAGTAAAGAGTGTTGACGTCGAAGCATGGTCGCCCCGTCAAAAGAAATATTTCGAGGTCGGCTCGTGTTCCAACCTCGGCGACGCACAGGCACGCAGACTTAACATTAAGATCAAAGGCAAAAACGAGAACTATCTTGCACACACGCTCAACAACACCGTTGTCGCTCCGCCGAGAATGCTCATCGCTTTCCTCGAAAACAACCTGCAAAAAGACGGTTCCGTCGCTATCCCCGAACCGTTGAGAATGTACATGGGTGGCAAATCTTTTATCAAAAGATAAAAAATAGATATAACTTAATGCAGCGATCCGTCGCCTCTAAGGCGGCGGATCTCGCTATAAGCCTTCTTTCACCGAAGCCACGGGGAGAATAACGCTCTATGCGTAGGTTAAAAATCTTTAAAGCTTACCTACAAAAGCTCCTGATGAGCAAACGCTCTCTCATAAGTTACGGTCATTTGCAAGAGCTGCTCTTTGAGTGCAGTAAGTTACGATAATTTGCAAGCTCTGCTCTTTGAATGCAGTAAGTTACAGTCATTTGTAAGAGCTTATCTTTGAATACAATGAGTTACGGTAATTTGCAAGAGCTGCTCTTTGAATGCAGTGAGTTACGTCGTTTGAAAGAGTTGCTCTTTGAATGCAGTAAACAAAAAATCACCCGGAGAAATGATATGCACATCCAAAAGTGTCTGACTTTTGGGTTCACTTCAATTCTTCGGGTGACATTTTTTTGTATGATTCCGATATACGGCGGCAATGTTAAACCAATCTATCCGCTATTTTCGCGAATTCTTCGGGGGAGAGGGCCTCGCCGCGAACGGTTTGCGATATGTTCAACGCCTTTAAGATCTCGGCGGCGGTTTGCTTTGAAATGCCGAACTCCTGTGAGAGATTGTTTACAAGAGTTTTTCTGCGCATTGCGAACGCCGCTTTGATAACTCGGAAGAACGTAGTTTTGTCTTTAACGTTTATTCGTTCGTTTTCGGGTCTGACATCAAGGCGAATGACCGCCGAATCGACTTTCGGAGCGGGATAGAACGAGCCTGCGGAAACGCCGAACAGTGTTTTTGCTTCGGCATAGTACATTATCGACGCGGTAACCGCGCCGTAATCTGGCGTTCCGGGCAAAGCGACAAAGCGTTTTGCAAGCTCTTTTTGGACCATAACGGTTATCGACGAGACAGGTGCGTCGTTTTCAAGCAGCGACATGACGATAGGCGTTGTGATGTAATAGGGGAGGTTTGCGCAGACATCAACGCTGCTTTTTCCGTAACGTTCGCAAAGGCTTGAGATATCGACGTTAAGTATATCGTCGTTTATCACTTCGAGATTCGAAAATTCCGACAAAGTTTCGTTCAACACCGGCAAAAGCGTCTTGTCAAGCTCTACCGCAACGACGTTTTTCGCACGCATGCAAAGCTCTTTTGTTAAACAACCGAAGCCGGGACCGATCTCAAGCACAAATTTATTTTCGATATTCGCGCCGTCTGCGATCTTAGGCGGGATCGCCGAGTTTATAAGAAAATTCTGGCCGAGAGTTTTGGAAAATTCAAAACCGAATCTGTCGCAAAGCTCTCGTATAACAGAGAGGTTTGTAAGCTCCATCAGTCGTCGTTTTTAATGCAACGGAAAAACATTACGAGGCCTGTGATCAACGCTCCGAACAGACCGGCGATAAAAAGGTCTATCCAAGGTAAGTTAAGATTGAATTTATATTCTCCGTACTTTTCTTTTGAAATACACATATTATTCTTCTCCGTTCTTAAGATATTTCAGATAGGCGTCGATAAATCCGTCGAGATCTCCGTCCATGACGGCGTTGACATTGCCCATTTCGTAATTTGTTCTGTGATCCTTGACAAGAGTGTAGGGCATAAAAACGTAAGAACGTATCTGCGAGCCCCATGCAATCTGCATCTGGTCGCCTTTGATGTCCTCGATCTTGTCGAGATGTTCACGTTCTTTTATCTCCAAAAGCTTACTTTTGAGCATTTTCAAAGCCTGCTCTTTGTTCTGCTTTTGAGAACGTTCGTTTTGACAGCCGACAACGATACCTGTCGGGATATGCGTTATACGGATGGCGGAGTCCGTTTTGTTAACGTGCTGGCCGCCTGCGCCGGACGCCCTGTGCGCTTCGACCTTGATGTCTTCTTCGCGTATTTCGATATTTTTATCGTCTGTTATTTCGGGCATAACTTCAACGGATGCGAAAGACGTATGACGTCTGCCGGAAGCGTCGAACGGCGAAACTCGAACAAGGCGATGGACACCTGCTTCGGACTTAAGATATCCGTAAGCGTTAGGACCCTCGATAACGACCGTGGCGCTTTTTATACCCGCTTCTTCGCCGTCAAGGATATCGATCGTTTTGACTTTGTAATTGTGCTGTTCGCCGAATCTGCAATACATACGGTAAAGCATAAGCGCCCAGTCCTGCGCTTCCGTTCCGCCGGCACCGGCATGGAAAGTGAGAATGGCGTTGTTTGCGTCGTACTCACCGTTCAGAAGCGTTTCGAGAGTTTGTTTTTCAAATTCCTTTTCTATATTACGAGAAGCCTCACCGAGTTCGTCGTCATATTCATCGGTAGCTTCTTCTTCTGCCATATCGGCCAAAGTTGCTGCGTCATCTATAAGACCCAAAAGGAAATTGAAGCGTGTTATTTTTTCTTTTACGTTTTTTTGTTCAACAAGAAGCTTTTGAGATCTTTCCATATCGTTCCAAAAATCGGGAGCCGATGCGAGATTTTCGATCTCTTCCAGACGTCTTTTCAGATCGTCTATCTTCATTGCCGAACCGAGATCTTCAGCCTGCTTTCGATATTCTTCAAGCTTAAGTCTGTATTCGTCAAGTATTATCATAATAATTCCTTTCTATGGGATTTTGCGGCGAATTTCCGTGATTTTACGTTACTTTCCGACGCAAAAGCGTGAAAAAATGTTATCTATTATTTCTTCGGAAACGGTCTTGCCCGTCATTTGACCGAGTGCGCCGACAGCTCGCTCAATATCGCTCAACAGCGCATCGGGAGTGATGTTGATGTTTTCAAGCGCATGCTCAAGCTCGTTTTGCGCCGAGATAAGGCATTCATATTGTCTTACATTCGACAGCATACAGCTTTCTTCTCCCTCAAATCCGAGCGGAAACAGCTTTGCTATCTGCGTTTCAAGTTCTTCCATGCCGTCTCCGGTCTTCGCGCTGATGTTAACACATCCGTCAAATCCGTCTGCGTTTTTACATGCGCTCTCGCCTTTGGACAAAAGATCCGTCTTGTTAAAAACAGCGATCTTCTTTGCGCTCGAATTATACACCGCCTCGGCAAATTCTTCGTCAAACGCTATCTCCGCACCGGATATGTCAAAAACACATAAGATAAGCTCTGCTTCGTTTATTTTATCGAGTGTTTTTTTAACACCGATCTGCTCCGCCTCGTTATCCGCATCACGGACGCCTGCGGTGTCGAACAAGCGCAGTTTAACGCCGCCGAGCTCTGCAGCGGCTTCGATGACGTCTCTCGTGGTACCTGCGGCGGAGGTGACGATGCATCTGTCTTCGCCGAGGATCCTGTTCATAAGCATACTTTTGCCTACGTTCGGTCTGCCTGCGATGACGGTTTTTACGCCGTCACGGATAAGTCTGCCGGAATCGTACGATTTTATGAGTTTTTCGATCTGACGATAAGCGTTTGTGATATGCGAGCGAAGAATTTCGGGGTCGGTATCGGCGATATCGTCGTCGGGATAGTCGATAAACGCCAAAAGCTGTGCGGAAAGTGCGATAAGGTCGTCCCTGACGGAATTTATTTTATCCGACAAAGAGCCTTTCATACGGCTGATGGCGGAACGTGCCTCGGCTTTAGTTTCGCTGTCGATAAGGTCGATAATGGCTTCGGCTTTAAGCAGGTCGAGTTTGCCGTTAAGAAACGCACGTTTTGTAAACTCGCCGTTTTTTGCCTGACGTGCGCCGTTTTTTATAAGCAGGCGAAGAATGCGCGAGCAGTTGTAAACACCGCCGTGACAAGATATTTCGACCGTATTTTCGCCGGTAAAGCTTTTCGGCTCACGGTATACAGAAACAAGAACATCGTCAACGGTTTCGGAGCCATCGACGATATTCCCATGTATTACCGAAGACGACGCAGCCGTATTAAGGTCACGTGAAAAGACTGCTCCGACAATATCGAGAGCGTCCGGACCGGACACGCGGATCACACCTATTGCCGCTTTGAACGGAGCGGTGGAGATTGCGGCGATCGTTTCGTTTTTCATAATTTATTCAGCCTTCTTGGCTCTCTTTTCCCCTGCACGCAGTTCTACGGTCGGCTCGGACGGAGTTGTTTCTTCGTTTAAAGTACGGTCGGAACGTTGTTGACGGGGACGGTCGTAAGACTTTTTATTATACGGTTTTTTATTGTAACCGCCGCGATTTGCCGATTGTTCAAAACCATCGTCGGAAGTACGGGGAGCTTTTTTCTCGCCTGCGACGAATTTTACATCGGAATCACTGTCGGATACGGTATTTGTGTTTTTGTAACCGTTCTTTTTGTTGTATCCGCCCTTACGTACAGGACGTTCATTGCGATCATCGCCCTGGTAAGCGATGACGACTTTTCTGTTAGGCTCGCTGCCGACGGAGAATGTTGTGATATTTTCAACATTCTGAAGGCAGGTATGTATCAAACGTCTCTGATAAGCGCTCATGGGGTTGAGGGTTACACGTTTATGCGATTTTTGAACTTGTTTTGCAACGCGATGTGCCAATGCTTCGAGGCGTTCTTTGGATTTTTCGCGATAATCGTTTATGTTAAGAGTAACTTTATACTTATTATCGGAACCGTGGTTGATAGAAAGCGCGATAATCATTTGAAGAGCATCGATGGCTTCGCCGTGTCTTTTAAGGAAAAGCTCGGCAGATTCGCCGTCGATCTGGATATTGACGTTTTCGCCGTCAACTGTTATGCTTGTTTTACAGCCTTCAAGGCCGATCACGTTAAAAAGACCCGAAAGATAATCTTCAACTTTGTCTTCAACGGAAATTTCGTAATTAACTTTGATTTTTGCGAGAACCGAGCCTATACCGAAAAAGCCTTTCTTCGGCATTTCCTCGATTTCGTAAGAAAAACTGTCTTTGGGCAGACCGAGATCTACTGCAGCTGCTTCAACGGCATCTTCGATCGTTTTGCCCGTATATGTCTTTTCCACTTGGTTTTTATCCTTTCACTCGCCCGAAAAGAGCTTTATTTGCGTTTTTTCTTGGGACCGGCGGTTTTTTGATCTTTTTGTTCAACAACTATCGCACCGTTCTTTGCCTGCTCTGTTTCGAGTTCATCCAAATTATTCGTTTTTATCGTTTGAGGATTCTTTTTTTTCTTTTTCTTCTTTTCTTCGGGTTTCGGTGGTTTTACGATTGCTTTAAGCAAGAAAATCTGACCGATGGAAAGAAGGTTGGAAGCGATCCAGTAAATACCTACACCTGTCTGGAACGAGAATGCGAGCCAAACCGAAAGCAACGGCATCATATAAAGAAGAAGATTCATATTAGTCTTCTGTCCGTCCGCTGCGGGTACCGCATTTACTTTTTGAGTAATAAAGCTTACAAGGAACGACGTAAGACCGGAAATTATGGGAATAAGCGTCGTCCAAATCAAGAAAGTGCCGGCTTCGCTGATATACTCGTTGGGAGTCATACCCAGATCAAGGCCGAGGAATTTGAGGTTAAGCGTTTCGATAGACGTGATAAATCCGCTGTCGGGATGCCTTGCGGCGTAGTCTGCAAGACCTGTTTTAACGGTTTCCAAAACGCTTGAATCGTTAAGCGCTTGAGCGACACGTATCTCGTTTGTGGTAAGCCACTTTGTTACCGCATCGAAATCCGCAACGCTTACTTTTGCCGATTCGAGTGCTTCCGCTATTTTAGTAACATTTGCGGAAAGAATATTGACTATTGCGAAATTTGTCAGCTTGTTAAGACCGAGAATGTACGTAAGCGGACGGCGTATCGCATTCCAAAGACCGAGAATGATCGGCAGCTGAATAAGCGTGGGAAGACAGCCGGACATGGGATTGTAGCCTTCCTCGTTATAGAGCTGTTGGAGTTCTTCGGTGTATTTCGGATTTTTTGTGTCTCCCTTGTATTTTTTTTGAAGTTCGTTCATTTTAGGCTGAACAGCCTGCATTTTCAGTCTGCCCTTTTCGCCTTTGATACTGATGGGGAGCATTAAAAGTTTCGCTATGAACGCAAAAAGAAGGATCGCGATACCGTAATTGTTTACAAGTACATAGCAAAGCTTGAATATCCACGCAAGGGGAATGTAGATTATGTCTAAAAGACTTTCCATTTACTTAATTTTGATCTCCTTGTTTTTTCCGGAACAGGGTCAAAACCGCCTTTACAAAACGGATTGCAGCGTAAAATTCTTCCTAACGACAGAAAAAACCCCCTGATAAAACCGTGAGTTTTGAATGCTTCGAGCGCATACTCGGAGCATGTCGGCGTAAACCGACAACACGGGGGTTTGAACGGCGATATATTTTTTCTATAGATCTTTATCAACGCAACAGCCGCTTTCGCAGGCAGCTCGGTAAGCTTCATTCTTATCCTGTTCTCCTGCGATCATACCCGCTTTGACGAATGCACGGGTAAGATCAGTTTTTACTTCATCCATCAGAACGAACGGGGTTTTTGAGCGCGCGACAAGAACGATATCGTACCCCAATATCAGCTTGGGTTCAAGCAGCCTGTAAGCCTCTCTTATAATTCTTCTCGCACGGTTTCGTTGAATCGCTTTTCCGATCTTTTTGGTGGTTGTGAGACCCAATTGATTGACAGACTGTCTGTTTCTGCGGTAATATACCACAACTGTCGGAAGAGCGATGCTTATACCTTTTTTGTAAAGCCGACGAAATACCCTGTCGTCCTTGATAGATTTCGTATAATTCATATTATCGGTTTACAGCGAAAGCTGTTTTCTGCCTCTCGCACGTCTTCTTGCGAGAACTTTTCTGCCGTTAGCGGTCTTCATTCTTTTGCGGAATCCGTGAACCTTGCTTCTCTGCCTCTTTTTGGGCTGATATGTTCTTAACATTTAAAACCAAACCTCCTTTTCCGGGGTCTTCACATAATACACGCTTATGCCTCCGTACCTGTCGGAGGGCATAATTACAATGTTAGCTATATTATATAACATTTTAATCAGTCTTGTCAATACCTTAATTAAAATTTTTTTTGAAAATTAAGATGAACTTTCAAGAAAATTCAAGAAAAACGCTTGATTAAATCTCTGTTTTATGATATAATATATTATATGTCGATTATTCTAAAGTCGGTTATTCTAAAGAAACAATTTTTAATATGTAAAGTACACACTCAGAAAATTTCGTTATAACAACAGGAGATGATATTCATGCAAGCCTTTAACAAATTATGGGCGGCGGCTGTCGAACGCCTCAGAGAGTATATCAGCGAATCGGCAATGGATCTGTGGATAACGCCCATAGTCCCCATTACATATGAAGATGATTCTGCTGTCTTGATGGTGGAATCGACGTTCCAACGCGATATAATCATGTCAAAATACAAAGATCGAATAAGCCAAACGCTTTCCGATATGGTCGGATTCGATATGTCGATCAATGTTGTAACGCCCGACGAGAGAGAATTGCCGCAGCGCATCAAAAAACCTGAGCCGTCGAAGATTCCCATAGAGAGCTATGTTGAACCTGTTTATCCCGAATACACGTTCGACACGTTTGTTGTCGGCGATTCAAACAAGCACGCTCACGCCGCTTGTTACGCAGTTGCGAAAAATCCGTCTAAGGCATACAACCCGCTTTTCCTTTACGGCAACACGGGTCTGGGAAAAACTCACCTGCTCAAAGCGATAAGAAACGAGATAATGACAACTCACCCCGAATTTAAAACGATCTACATAACGGGTGAAGAATTTACAAACGAGCTTATCGACAACATACGCAACAAAACCATGCCGGAGTTTAAAAACAAATACCGCAGTGTTGACGTACTGTTTGTCGACGATATCCAGTTTATCGCAAACAAAGATTCCACTCAGGAGGAATTTTTCCATACGTTCAACGCACTTTACGAGGCAAACAAGCAGATCGTTCTCGCTTCCGACCGTCCTCCGAGAGATATACAGCTGCTCGAAAACAGACTTCGCTCTCGTTTTGAAATGGGCATAATCACGGATATATATCTGCCCGAATACGAGCTTAAGGTCGCTATCATCAAGCAAAAAGCAAAAACATACGGTATGGAACTGCCCGAAGACGTTGTTGATTTTGTCGCAATGAAGATAAAAAACAACATCAGGCAGCTTGAAGGCGTTCTCAAAAAGATCATGGCGTTCCAGCTCATTTCCAATCTTCCGCCGTCAATTGCGATCGCAAGCAGCGCAGTAAGAGATATCACGAGCGAAAACGAGCCGATGCCGCTCTTGTTTGAAAGAGTGTTAAAAGAAGTAAGCCAGGAGTTTAACGTATCGGAAAAAGACATACTCAGCAAAAAACGTATCGAAACAGTCACGTTTGCGCGTCAGATAGCGATGCATATCATGCGTGAAATAACGGATCTGTCATTGCCTGAGATCGGTCAGATGTTTAACGGCAGAGATCATTCAACCGTTCATCACGCACTCAAAAAGATCGAAGCGAGAATGCGGCAAAACCCCGCTCTCAAGAACAGAGTGAACGATGTTATAAAGCGTATCCAGGATGCGTAAGCTGTAAAACCCGAAAAAATTATCGGAGTTTTCGACACAATTATCAACAGCGTTCCACAGAATAAACAGGCTCAAAAATTTTTTATCAACATTATCACACGATTTTTGTCCACAGAATCCACAGACTGAACAATTTGGAATTTGCGTTTTGTAAAACGATTTTTATCCACACACCGTCAACAATCGGCAAAAACCTACAGTTAAGGAAAATTTACCCGATTTCAACAGTTTTGACAGCCCCTACTTCGTACTACAAAAAAAATATATATTTCTTGATTTATTAAATAAGGGGTTGACCCGTTATTTAACGCAAATATTTATAGCGAACCCCCGTCGGTAAAATTCAAGAATCGAACCCTCAGTGAGATTCTTAGGGATTGAAACCGATAGGGTGAAATTCAAGAATTGAAACACGCAGGGGTGAAATTCAAGAATTGAAACACGCAGGGGTGAAATTC
>CAYUWC010000002.1:92935-94717 GCA_964448355.1 uncultured Oscillospiraceae bacterium
AATTGAAACACGCAGGGGTGAAATTCAAGAATTGAAACACGCAGGGGTGAAATTCAAGAATTGAAACACGCAGGGGTGAAATTCTTAGAGATCGAAATCCGCAGGGTTTCAATTCTTAAGTGGCATGATCCTACTGCCGAATATTTGCACGAGATAAGTCTTATAGGCGGCGGAAATCTTGACAGAGTTGTTGTCGGGGTGGGTGTTAAAACGCAAAATGCAATTTGTAAGACGGCAAAAATAAAAATTTTGCGAGCCGAAAAATACACGACAAGAGGAGTAAAAACAAGTGATTTTTTCTTGTGACAGAACGATTTTATACGAGACATTCGGCATAGTTTCGCGCAGCATTCCCGCAAAGAATGCGCTGTCGGTGCTTTCGTGTTTTCTTATACAAGCAGATGTTAACAATACCGTTACCGTTGCGGGCTTTGATATGGATCTCGGAATAACGACCACTGTCGAGTGCGACGTTGAAGTTCCCGGAAAGCTTGCGGTCGATGCAAAAATGCTTTTGGACATAATGCGGAGCATGGAGCAGGGCAGTGTTAAATTTACCGAAAACGACAATAAGACCGTCACGGTATCCGGAGGCAGTTCGGAATATATTTTACCGTATATGGATGCGGACACGTATCCCGCAAGACCGACCGCCGAGGGCTGCGATTATATAACAATAGACCAAAAAACCTTGCATTCGGTCATTCGTCAAACGATATTCGCCGCTTCGCAAAGCGATGTTAAAAGCATTTACACGGGAGCGTTTTTCACGATCCATGACGGATTGCTGCAAGTGGTATGTACGGATTCTTTCCGTTTTGCGATAAGGACCGAACAGTACGAGAGCGACAAGCCGATATCGTTTATCGTTCAGGGCAGAGTGTTAAACGAGCTTATTCGAATAATGAAAAACGACGAAGGCAGCGTTCGTGTCGGAATATCCGGCAGACATATCGTTTTTGAGTTTGACAACAGCCGCATGATATCGCGTCTTGTTGACGGAACGTATATGAACTACACGCAGATATTCCCGAAGAGCTTTAAATATACGGCGACCGTAAAAACGGCGGAGCTTAAAAAGGTCGTCGAAAAGGCGTCTGTTCTTATAAGCGAAAAAGTTAAAGCCCCAATACGCATAAGCCTTGAGGGCGAGAAGATGTTTATTACGTGCCGTACATCCGACGGACACAGTTTTGACGATGAGATCGACGCCGATATAAACGAATCGCCGTTTGAGATCGGTGTTAACAACAGAAATCTTTTAAACGTTTTGAGTGCGTGCGAATGCGATGAGATCGTTATAAACTTCAATTCTCCGCTTTCGTCGATATGTTTTCTCCCCAAAACGGGTGATTCGTTCATGTTCCTGCTTGCGCCGATGCGTCTTAACGGAAAATAATATATGCGTTTAATATCGCTTGAATTGAACGGATTCAGAAACATAAAGGCTTCACGTGTCGTGTTTGACGAAGGTGTTAACATCCTGTGCGGAAAAAACGCGCAGGGCAAGACAAACATTATCGAAGCCGTCAGATTTTTTTCGGAATGCCGCAGTTTCAGAGGTGCGTCGGAAAAAGAGATAATACGATCCGGCGATACGGCGGCAAACGTGACTGCGGAGTTTGAAAAGGAAAACCGTGTTCAAACGGCGCAAGTACGTTTTTTTACCGAAAAAAGAAGAGAGATATATTTAAACGGCGGTAAAGTGCAGCCGAAAGAGCTGATAGGCAAGTTTAATTCCGTCCTTTTTTATCCCGAACAGTTAACTCTCATAAAAAACGG
>CAYUWC010000002.1:94817-96431 GCA_964448355.1 uncultured Oscillospiraceae bacterium
TTTTTGATTTTGATCTTTTGTAAAAACATGAAAAGGCAATGCTTTCCAAGTAGATTGCGATTATTTGCAGGTTCTGTTTTTTGCAAAGCAGAAAAATTACTCCGATTTAAAAGGCCGTAAAAAATAAGATCATACGGGGCGATCATTTATGTATATTTACATCGGTTCTGATCATTTGATAAACGAAGAGGACGTTGTGGGCATGTTTGATATCGAAACGACGACTACTTCGTACATAACGCGCGATTATCTTACCGCAGCCCAAAAAAACGGCAGAATAATCAATGTTTCGTCCGATATTCCGAAAACGTTCGTGGTTTGCCGCAGGGACGATAAGATATACGTTTATCTGTCTCAGTATTCGGCGGCAACGATAAACAAAAGACGGATATTATAAAATACCGATAAAGCATGATCATAAAATACAGACAGCTGCTGATGTATTGCAGATACGATAAAAAAATACGGGCGTAAAAACAGATAGTTGCTTCGGTATTCGGCGGCGATGTTAAGCCAAAGGCACGTATTTTTGAATACGAGGTATTTGCAAATACGATATAAAAAACGATCGCAAAAGACAGATATAATTTAACGCAGATATCCGTCTCATTTTAGGCGGAGGGGAATTTTCAAGATTTCGCGGAGAGTTATAATATTCCAGTAAAACTATGAGCAGCGAACGCTCTCTACATAGATTGCGATCATTTGCAAGCATTGATCTTTACGAACAAAAGCGGAAACGTAGCATTGATTTGGATTTTTTTATTTGAATCTTTCACGGAAAATATGAAAAACGAATGATCTCTGCGCAAGTTAGATCATTTGCAGGCTTTGTTTTTTTGAACAAAGCAGGGGCATTGCTCCGATTTGAAACCGACACACAAGAAAGGCATAGGTTATTTATATGGCAGATAACATTGAGCAGGTAACGGCTCAACAACAAGTCTACGACGAGAATCAGATCCAGGTAATGGAAGGGCTTGAAGCGGTAAGAAAAAGACCGGGTATGTACATCGGTTCCACTTCCGTAAAGGGTCTTTGTCACCTTGTTTACGAAATAGTGGATAACGCTATCGACGAAGCTCTTGCAGGCTATTGTAAAAACATTTACGTCACTATCGATAAAGGCAATATCGTTACCGTTCTTGACGACGGACGCGGTATTCCGACGGGTATACATCCAAAAATGGGGATATCGACGCTTGAGGTCGTTTATACGATACTTCACGCAGGCGGAAAGTTCGGCGGCAGCGGATATAAGATATCGGGCGGGCTGCACGGCGTAGGTGCGTCGGTTGTTAACGCATTATCGGACTGGCTGACGGTCGAAGTACACAACGGCGGTCAGATCCACACGCAAAGTTACGAGCACGGCAAGCCGACAGGTCCCGTGCGTGTTGTGGGTACTACGGATAAGCACGGCACGAAATGTACGTTTCATGCCGATCCGGAGATTTTCGAAACGACCGAGTACGAATACGAAACGCTGCTTCAGCGTATGCGTGAGCAGGCGTTTTTGACTGCCGGCGTAAGGATCGTGTTTACGGACAACAGAGGCGAAGAGCCTGTTGTTAACGATATGTACTACGAGGGCGGAATAAAGGACTTTGTCGA
>CAYUWC010000002.1:96531-100798 GCA_964448355.1 uncultured Oscillospiraceae bacterium
CCGCAGTTTGAGGGTCAGACAAAAACGAAGCTCGGAAATTCCGAGATGAGGGGCGTTGTAAACTCGCTCGTTACGAATAAGCTTGCAACGTTTTTTGAAGAAAACCCGGCTATTGCAAGAACGATCATGGAAAAAGCCCAGACCGCGCAGCGTGCAAGAGAAGCCGCAAAGCGTGCCCGTGATCTTACGAGAAGAAAGTCGCTTTTGGCGTCGGCATCGCTTCCCGGTAAGCTTGCGGACTGTCAGGAACGTGATCCGGAGCTTACGGAAATATACATCGTCGAGGGTGACTCCGCAGGCGGTTCCGCAAAGGACGGACGTGAACGTCGTTTTCAGGCGATACTTCCGCTTTGGGGCAAGATGTTAAACGTCGAAAAAGCACGTGTTGACAAAATATACGATAACGATAAGCTTTCGCCCGTTATAACAGCACTCGGTACGGGCATAGGTGCGGATTTTGATATAACAAAACTGCGTTACGGCAAAGTTATAATAATGGCCGATGCCGATGTTGACGGATCGCATATCAGAACGCTTCTGTTGACGTTTTTCTATCGTTATATGCGTCCGCTTGTCGAGCAAGGTCATGTTTATCTTGCGCAGGCGCCCCTTTATAAGATAACAAAAGGTAAAACCGAGCGTTATGCCAACAATGACGAAGAGCTTGCCAAGATCCTTGCCGAGATCGGTCAGGACTGCAAGATATTCAGATATAAAGGTCTCGGTGAGATGAACCCCGAACAGCTTTGGGAGACTACGATGGATCCCAAAAACAGGACGATCCTCAAAGTCAATCTTGAGGATGCGGTTCTTGCGGACGAGATATTTACGATACTTATGGGCGACAAAGTAGAACCGAGAAGAGAATTTATCGAGGCAAATGCAAAATATGTCGAAAATCTCGACGTATAACGTTTAAAACAGTGTTTAAACGTGTTATTTAAAAGTATTAGGAGAGATAAAATATGGCAAAGACCCCTGCGCCGCTTCCTGCCGACGATATAAGGGAAATGTTTGCGAATCAAAACGTTATAGACGTTGAAATACGCAAAGAAATGAAGACGGCGTTTATGGAATATGCGATGTCCGTTATAGTTGCGCGTGCGCTGCCCGACGTAAGAGACGGACTTAAGCCGATCCACAGACGTATAATTTACACAATGTACGAAGATAACCTGACGCCCGACAAGCCGTTCCACAAATCGGCGGCAACGGTCGGCGACGTTATGGCTAAATATCATCCTCACGGCGACGCTTCGATATACGACGCACTCGTGCGTATGGCGCAGCCGTTCTCGTTGCGTTATCCGCTCGTTCAAGGACAGGGTAACTTCGGTAACATAGACGGTGACCCGCCGGCTGCACAGCGTTACACCGAAGCGAGAATGTCGAAAATGGCGATGGAGCTTGTGCGTGACATCGAAAAAGAGACTGTAACGTTCACACCGAGTTATGATGGCAGAAACAACGAGCCGACGGTTTTGCCGACACGTTTTCCGCAGCTGCTTGTTAACGGAGCTACGGGTATTGCGGTCGGTATGGCAACATCCGTACCTCCGCACAATCTGCGTGAAGTTATCAATGCCGCTATAGCGTTGCTTGACGATCCGGATATAACGATCGACGGGCTTATGCAGTATATTCAAGGTCCCGACTTTCCGACCGGCGGCGTTATTATGGGCAAGAGCGGTATACGTTCGGCTTATCATACCGGCAGAGGCAAGCTTACGGTAAGAGCGAAGACCGAGATCGAAACTGTAAAAGACCGAGATCGTATTGTTGTTACCGAGATTCCGTACATGGTCAACAAATCGAGACTGCTTGCCGATATTGCGGATCATGTTAATTCAAAGCGAATAGAGGGTATTTACGACCTGCGTGACGAATCGGACAGAAACGGTATGTCGATCGTTATAGAGCTTAAAAAAGACGCAAATCCGCAGGTCGTGTTAAACCAACTTTATAAAAATACGCAGCTTCAGGACACGGTTTCGGCGATAATGATAGCGCTTGTCGATCAACAGCCGAAAGTGCTTAATTTAAAAGAGATCCTCGAAAATTACGTTACGTATCAAGAGGATATCATCAAAAAGCGCACGCAGTACGATCTTAAGCGTGCTCTCGACCGTGCGCATATACTCGAAGGATTGTTAAAAGCTCTTGATCATATCGACGAGGTAATACGTATCATTCGTGCGTCAAAAGCCATTAACGACGCAAAAGAAGCACTTATCGCTACGTTCGGTTTTACGGATATACAGGCGCAGCGCATTGTTGATATGCGTCTCGGTCAGTTGACGGGTCTTGAAAGAGATCGTCTTGTCGATGAGTATAACGATATCGAGATAAAGATCGCCGATTACAGAGACATTCTTGCGTCCGTTACACGTATCAAAGGCATTATCAAGCAAGAGCTTGCGGAGATCAGGGATAAATACGGCGACGACCGCAGGACCGTTATCGAAAATGTTGCAAACGAGATCGATATCGAAGACCTGATCGAAGAAAAGACTTGTGTTTACACTCTTACAAATAAGGGTTATATAAAACGTCTTGCGGAAGAACATTACAAAGTTCAGCGCAGAGGCGGCAGAGGCGTTACGGCGCTGACGACGCGCGAGGAAGACGTTGTTGAAGAAATGTTCACGTGTTCAACACATGACAGAATAATGTTCTTCACGTCGAACGGCAGAGTGCATTGCCTTAAGGGATATGAAGTTCCGGAATCTAATCGTCAGGCAAAAGGGATGAATATCATCAACCTTTTGCAGCTTGGTGACGGTGAAAAGGTGACCGCGATGATACCGATGAAAGATCTCGATTCCGAGGGATATTTCAACATGGTCACAAAGTTCGGTATATCGAAGCGCTGCAAGATAGGCGATTTTAAGAATATACGCAAAGCGGGGCTTAACGCCGTTGATCTTGACGAGGGCGACAGTCTTATTTCCGTGCGTTTAACAAGCGGCGACAGCGATATTATCGTTGCAACGAGTGCCGGCATGGCGATACGTTATAACGAAAACGATGTACGTGTTGTCGGCAGAACGGCGCGCGGTGTTAGAGTAATCAAGCTCGGCGAGGGCGAAGAAGTCGTCGGTACGGCAGTTGTTGACGATAGCCGCACTGTTGTGACCGTTACGGAAAACGGTTACGGCAAGCGCACGTCGTATGATGATTTTAACGGACAGAACAGGGGCGGCAAAGGCGTAAGGATCCATAAGATCAGCGAAAAGACAGGCAAGCTTGTGGGTATTCGTTCTGTTTTGGAAGAAGACGATCTGGTCGTTATTTCGTCCGACGGTATAATAATCCGTGTGCATATTGCGGATATTCCGGTTTACGGCAGAGCGTCGAGCGGTGTTCACGTAATGAAGCTTACGGGCGACGCAAAAGTTATCGCAACGGCTGTTATCGGCACTGTTAACGACGAGAACGAGGAGACGCAGGCCGAAGACGAAACAGACGTTGATACCGACGAAACGGAAGAAAGCGTTCCCGAATCGGATATAGAATAAAAATATTTGTCAAAGTAAGGACTTGAAAATATGAACAATACAGAAAAAACAATGGACAAGATCGTAGCTCTTTGTAAAAACAGAGGCTTTGTCTATTCAGGCTCCGAGATATACGGCGGACTTGCGAACGCATGGGATTACGGTCCTCTCGGTGTTGAGATGAAAAATAACGTCAAAAAAGCATGGTGGAAAAAATTCGTGCAGGAATCGCCCTATAACGTCGGTCTTGATTCCGCTATACTCATGAATCCCCGTGTTTGGGTCGCTTCCGGTCACGTTGTTAACTTCAACGATCCGCTCATCGACTGCAAAGCTTGTAAAATGCGCCACAGAGCGGACAAGCTTATCGAGGACTGGAATGCCGCAAACGGTATCGAAATGACCGTTGAAGCATTAACAAACGAACAAATGACCGAGTATATCCGTGAGCATAACATACCTTGCCCCGGCTGCGGCAAGAGCGAGTTTACGGAAATACGTAAGTTTAACATGATGTTTAAAACATTCCAAGGCGTTACGGAAGATTCGTCAACCGAAATATATCTGCGTCCCGAAACGGCACAGGGTATATTTGTTAACTTTAAAAATATACAAAGAACGTCGCGTAAAAAAGTACCGTTCGGCGTCGGTCAGATCGGCAAATCGTTCAGAAACGAGATCACGCCCGGTAATTTTACGTTCCGTACACGCGAGTTTGAACAGATGGAGCTTGAATTTTTCTGTAAGCCCGGCACAGACCTCGAATGGTT
>CAYUWC010000003.1:0-97484 GCA_964448355.1 uncultured Oscillospiraceae bacterium
AACCTGTGACCCTCTGCTTGTAAGGCAGATGCTCTCCCAGCTGAGCTAAGCTTCCATAAACACCTAACTTCCGCGGCCTCTTGTTTCGTCGGCCTCATTTTCGTCGGCTTATATATATTACCACAAAAAGAAGGATTTGTCAACACCCTTTTTGTTTTTTTCGGTTTTTTTTTCGCGCTCGTTTTTTGCCGCAACTGACAGGTTGTTTTGAATTTTGTCACCGTAGGACACAATTTATTTGCATTTTCAAATCCCCCTTTTTTCTTAAAACAACTTGCCTTTAGGAGCCGAATATGTTATACTTTGATCGTAAAAAAAGAGAATTATTCATTCAATGATATAACCTAACGCAGGTGACTTCTCTAAGACGACAGGTTCATCTTCAAGGGTGCATAACGTGCTCTGCGTAGGTTGTACGATTGCAAAACAGGAGTGCTGCTCCGATTTTAATTTTACACCTCAATTTACGGAAAGGAAGCTTTTGTTAACAAAGCGGCTGCAACAATGATCGTAGAAGGTTCGATATCTGTAAAGGCGGTCCTGCTATCGGAAAGCAGGCCGATAAACGTGATATATATAGATAAAAGTAAAAAAAACCGAGACATTTCCTTTATTATACACGAAGCGGAGCGAAGAAACGTTAAAACGGAAATGTCCGATAAAGACTTTTTAACGAACATAACGACAGGGCGCACACACGGCGGTATAGCGGCAGACGTGGGCGAACGTCGATATGCGGAGCCGGAAAAACTGTTTTCCGTCAAAAATCCGTTCATAGTATTGCTTGAGGGGATCGAAGATCCGTACAATTTCGGGGATTCACTGCGTTCTCTTTACGCTGCGGGAGCGACGGGAATTATCGTTCCGCAACGCAATTGGTTGGACGCCGCGCAAACAGTGGTACGTGCTTCCGCAGGCGCATCGGAATATTTGCCGACGGTCGCTTGCGACGACCTTGATGAAATGATAATCACGGCTAAAAAACACGGGATACGCACTTTGTGCGCAGAACGCAAAGACGCGGTATCTCTTTACGATGCGGATTTAACATCACCGCTCATTCTCGCCATAGGCGGAGAACTACGCGGCCTTTCGCGCAAAGTTACAGATAACAGCGACGGTAACATCTTTATCCCCTACGGTTCGGGATTCAGAAATGCGCTTTCCGCCGCATCGGCAAGCGCGGTATGCGCCTTTGAAGTGATGAGACAAAGGCAATCGAGTAGGTGAAATTCAATCCACCTGTCACGCCATCGTACGTGCCGTTCGGCATACGGCGGTTCGATTCAAAATCAAATATGCCTCAATATTAAGTTTCTGTTCGTAGGGCTACGATTTCGCTATTCCTTTTTCTCGCATATGCCTCTCAACACAAACCCTGGGCGTCGCTTTTGAGTTCGTCGGTAACTGCGCCTCAGCGGACTTTCACCACAGAGCATTGATTGCTCGTCATACGAAAAATGACGTCGGTCAATAAAACCGACGTCTTTAACATACTTATCCTTAAAATTTTGATCGGGGAATGGTCTCGAAAAAGCCCGTGTGCACAAACGTTAAAACATCCGCGTGCGCAGAGTTATTCAAAAAGCAAGCTGTCAAAAATAGCAACCTATCGAAAATAGTTTATGTGCTCAATTTAACATTTTAAACACAGATCCGAAATCAAACGACCTCGATAATGTTAACAACAAGAATGATAAGAACAAATATTATCGAGCAGATCAGAGTTGCTCTCTTAAAGAAGAGATCTTTTGCCGCGCTCTTATTTCTGGCTGCCATACTTCCGAGTCCGCCACCCATTGCGTCGGAAACACTTGCATTTCTTCCGGACTGGAAGAGAATGATCGCAACAAGAGCTACGCTGCAAGCAATAAGAACTATTGTCATCACAAAAATCAAAGTATCCATCTTTACTACCTCCGTCCCTTCATAGTTTTCAGTCTTAATATTATATCACAACCGTTCTCGGATTGCAATACGGTTTTATGACTTTTTTTCGAATTTTTCGTTCGTCCTTATCCGACGAACAAAAGCGGAAAGAGCGTTATTTTTGGAATATTTTTGTGTCAACAAGTGAAAACTCTTTACAAAACGAATTTATCGGTGTATAATAATGTTGATATATTATTTTGAACACGGAGGCCCCAATGATTTTTGAATACATAATGGACGGTTCTTCCGCTTCGTTGACAGAATCGGTCGTAATGATTGTTTTTATGGCGGTTGCAGCCCTGTTTTGCATTGCCCTAAGGAACTATGTTCGCGCGCGTGTGACGGTAAAGTTAAGCGGCGGCGATGAAAAAGTAAAATTCGATCTGCTCAAAGCATTAAACTTACCTAATATTATCTCCGTTGTGATCTTAGCGATTTTCTCCGTTTCCTGGACAAGAACGCCTAAATCCGAATTAACGCGAGGCAAGAATGTACTCATCGCCCTTTCGGCACCGTTGACAAGCTTTGTTCTCGCTGCGGCAAATATGTTGATCTACCAGATCCTGTATGTAATCGAAATCAACATATATGTGGCGGAAGAAGAATATCCCACCGTACTGCTATGGATATCGTTGTTTTTTTCCTCATGTATTCTTGTTAACATCGCATATACGATATTCGGACTGATTCCGATTCCCGGAACAGACGGCGGACTTGTCATCGCCCAGATATTACCGGAGAATATGAGAAAGAAATTCCTCGATTTTGATCGTTTCTCTTATCTTGTTCTTCTTTTTATCGCGATAATATCCGCACGTTCGGGATTCGGCTCGACGGTTATCAGCACTGTTGCGACAGCTGTTCAAACACCGTTCCTTGCGCTGTCGAATCTTCTTTTCCCGATTAATTGATTTCAGAGGTAGAATATAATATGATTTTAAACGCTATTCTTTCCGGAGGTTCCACAATAGAGATCCTTCAAACGATCGTATTCTGCACGATCGCAGTCCTTCTCTCGATGTCCGTTCACGAATGGGCACATGCCGTCGTGGCATACTTAATGGGAGATTATTCGCAAAAAACATACGGTCGTATGACGTTAAATCCGTTAAAACACATTAACCCGATGGGCATGATATTGTTCTTGCTTTTCGGCTTCGGTTGGGCGAATCCGGTAATGATGGATTCGAGAAATTTCAAAAAACCGAAGCTCGGCTGCATTCTCACGGCACTCGCAGGCGCTTTTGCGAATTTTTTGAGCGGATTTTTGTTTTTGCTCATAGACATAATCATGCTTGTTGTTTTTTACGACAGCGGCAATGTATTTATAACAAATCTTGACGTTTTGCTTCAATATATAACGATTTACAACATCTCGTTCGGCATTTTCAACCTGATACCGCTGCCGCCGCTCGACGGTTCAAAGGTCGTGGCGGAGATATTGCCGCACAAGTATAAATACAAATATTTAAGTCTTGAGAGATATTCGACATATATCTTTATCGGTCTTATCATAGTTCTCAACAGATTTAATTTTGTCTCCATACTCACAACAAATATGTTTACATTCTTCTGGAACATTATATTAAAACTCATAGGAATCGCATGAAAACATTAAACTTCAAGCTCGAAATATTCGAAGGCCCGCTTGATCTGTTGCTTTCGCTGATAGAAAAAAACAAAATCGATATTTGCGACATAGAGATCTCCCTGCTGTTAGACCAATATATGGAATATCTTGAACAGGCGAAAATGATGGAACTTGATCTGGCGGCTGATTTTCTCGAAATGGCGTCCACACTCGTTTACATCAAATCGAGAACGCTTTTGCCCAAACAGGAAGACGAGGACGAAGAAGACCCGAAACTCGTTCTCGAACGCAGGCTCGCGGAATATGCGAAATGTAAAAAAACAGCTGCTTTTTTAGCGGAGAACAGCCTGTGGGGCAAAGTATTTTTTCGGGAAACGGAGCCGGACGATCTGCCGAAAGCCGCAAAAGAATACAATTATTCGCCGAATAAAATAACCGATGCGTATGCGGCGGTAATAAGACGTTTAAACGGTAAAAAACCGCTGTCGCCGAATAATTTTTCGCAATTGATAGGCACAAAATTCATATCCGTCGGAACAAAGATCATATCGCTGTTAAGAATACTCATAAAAAAAACGACGGTCTCGTTCAAAAAACTTTTTAATGGAATGACGAGCAGATCGGAGATAGTAGCGACGTTTCTCGCCGTTCTTGAGCTTATACGTTCGGGACGTGTGGACGTTTCGGACAGCGAAGATCCGAATATAACTCTTATAAGGAACAAATAATGACTTTAGACAACGATCTTTCTCTTACGGCCGCGATATCGGCGATCCTGTTCGCCTCGGCAACGCCGGTGGAAATAATGAAATTGGCGGCACATTTTGATGTAACGATAGAAACCATCGCAGAAGCTATGGAAGAAATAAAAAGCAAACTTGACGCCGCAGACTGCGGAATAAGGCTCAAAGAGACCGACGGGCGTTATTCGTTATCGACAAAACCGGAATACGGAGAATCGACGGCTGTGTTTTTGGAGCAGCGTCGCACGGCGTTTCTTTCAAATGCGGCGTTGGAAACATTGGCTATTGCAGCGTACAATCAGCCCGTAACCAAAACATACGTTTCGCAGGTTCGAGGCGTCTCGTCATCGGAAGTTCTCGAAAGCCTTGTCGATAAAGGCTTATTGCAAGAAGCAGGCAGGCTCGATCTTCCCGGACGCCCGATGTCGTATGTTACGACCGATAAATTTTTAACGGTATTCGGGCTTGACTCGCTTGATTCGCTGCCAAAACAGGAGATGTTTGACGAAAATGACGGCACAGAACAGGAAGAATACGTTCAAACAAGTCTCACCGAAAATTTATGACAGTTTTTCTTAACATATTATCCGTTATTGCGGCGATCATCGGAGGTCTGTTGGTATTTGTTGCGGCGGTAATTCTCGTTTTGCTGCCGATCAAAGCAGAGCTTATTGTGGGATACAACAATGAGGAAAAATTTTTCTTCAAGCTACGCTATGCGGCAGCGTCGTTCGGAATATCATCGCCGAAAAAAACGCCCCAAAAGCCCAAAGAACCTCCGGTAAAAAAGACAGATGACCCCGAAGACAATAAGACCGACGATGCTAAAGACAGTAAAAAGGAAAAGAAAGAAAATTTCTTTTCAAAAAAGGTTAATCTGTTAAAGGTAAAAAATTACATTGAGCTTCTCGGATATGTCGGTACATTTTTAAAACGTTTCCGATTCGGCGAGATACTCGCGAACGTTGTAATAGCGTCGGACGATGCGGCAAAGACTGCAATGGAGTACGGAGCTGTTACGGCGACTGTATTTCCGCTTCTCGGCAAAATACACAGCGAAAAACTCGCAAAAGATATAGATGTACACATAAATACGGACTTTACCGCAAAAAAAACGTATGCGGACGTATATGTTGAAGTCTATGTACGAACGATACACATTTTGATACTTGCATTTAAAGCATTGATATACTTACTAAAACTAAAGGAGACAAATAATGGAAAATAATCAGCACCCCATACAAGGCGTTATGGAGACGGCTATGCAAAATATAAAAGAGATGGTCGATGTTAACACAATAATCGGAGATCCGATCACAGCACAGGACGGAACGATGATAATCCCCGTCTCAAAAGTAGGCGTCGGATTTGCTTCGGGCGGATCCGATTTTACAACAAAGAGCACGACACAGTCTCCGTGTTTCGGCGGAGGCAGCGGTGCGGGCATAACGATATCGCCGATCGCGTTTCTTGTTGTTAACAGCAAAGGAGAAGTTTCGCTTTTGCCGATAGATCAACCGTCGTTCTCCGCGCTTGACAAGATCGTGGGTTCCGTTCCGGGACTTATAGACCAAGTAAAAGGCTTTTTTAACAAAAAAGAGACCGAAAATTCCGAAGAATAATATTATTTTATCGGAATAATGCAATGATTTCAGGGAAAACTTATGTAAGAACGTTATGATATCTTGCATAAAGGAGATTTTTATGAATAAAATCGTTGTATTATTTCTTGCTTTTCTTATGGTTTTAACCGTCGGCTGTTCAAAGCCCGTACAAGACGACAAAACCGACGATGATAAAGATCATTCGCTCGAGCAAGGGCAGAATCAGGATCAAACTCCCGACGACGAACAGGCGCAAACGGCAAAAGGCAGGGTCACGCAGACGACAACAAGCGATTCGGGGCTTGTCTCTTTCAAAATAACGACAGACACAAAAGACGAATATCTTATGAATGTTCAAACAGAACCGACATCAAAGCCGATGCTCGGAGATATCGTTACCGTGACCGTTGACGGCGACATAGCGGAGACTTCGCCCATGCAGGCGACCGCGCGCGATATAACGGTTGACAAAGAATTTGCCGGAGTTCTGCAAACAACGGATATTTACAGTGTTTCGGGAATATCTGCGGCAAAGCTCGACGAAGACGTTAAAATATCGGGCTGGACGTTTAAATCGTTTGCGAATTACGACGAATGTCAGGCATATCTTGAAGATAACGACTTGACCTCGGAATTTGAGCGTATTGTTGCGGATATGGACATATCGTCGCTTACCGATCAGTTTTTTTCGAGTAACGATCTTTATATGTTCATCTGCAATTCAAACGCTTCGGCTACGGAGAAGATGAAATCTGTGTATGTTCAAGACGATATTATATTCCTCAAGCTGTCCGAAACAACGACGAGTGCGGGGCTTATAGGCTCGGCATACGACGTTTATCTTATTCCGCTAACGAAAGGCACGTCGATCTCGGACGGTATGGTGTTAAAAGAGACCGTTCTTTCCAATGATGTTTCAACACCCGACACGAACGAGGGCATTACCGACACGCCGCAGGACGACATGGAAGGACAGGATACAAACAACGATGGCTCGGCTCAGGACGACACAGAACAGACGGACGGCTCGGAAGCGACAGACTAAGTAAAAGGCAAGAAAGACAAAATATAGAACAACGGATACCGTAATATTCGTTGACCGATCACGAATTTAAGCATTCGTAGGGCAGATATTGCCGTGCGAATGCTTCTGCAATAATAAGTACATAACAAAACGGAGGAAAAAATATGGCAACCAAATCAGGCACAAAGTGTCTTCACGAAGGATGGAAGCCCACCAAGGGAGAACCGAGGCAGCTTCCGATATATCAAAGCACAACATTTAAATACGATACAAGCGAAGAAATGGGCAAACTTTTCGATCTTGAAGCGAACGGTTATTTTTATTCCCGTCTTCAAAATCCCACCAATGATTCCGTAGCCGCAAAAATATGCGAACTGGAGGGCGGCTGTGCCGCTATGTTAACGGCGTCCGGTCAAGCCGCAAACTTTTATGCCGCATTTAACATCTGCGAAGCCGGCGGACATATGATAGTATCCTCAAGCATTTACGGGGGCACATACAATCTTTTCGGTGTTACAATGAAAAAGATGGGCATAGACTGCACATTCGTTGATCAAAGTCTTCCGGAAGAAGAGCTTGCAAAGCTTTTCAGACCGAACACAAAACTTGTTTTCGGAGAAACGGTAACAAATCCGACCGTAAGCATTCTTGACATAGAAAAGTTCGCACGTCTCGCGCATTCTCACGGTGTACCTTTGATAGTGGACAACACTTTCGCAACGCCGATAAATTGCAGGCCTTTCGAGTGGGGCGCCGATATCGTAACGCATTCCACGACAAAATATATGGACGGTCATGCGGCAGGCGTCGGCGGCTGTATTGTTGACAGCGGGAACTTCGACTGGAACGCATATGCGGACAAGTTCCCCGGACTTACAACACCCGATGCTTCGTATCACGGTATTACTTATACGGAGCGTTTCGGTAAAGGTGCATACATAACAAAAGCAACTGCGCAGCTCATGCGAGATCTCGGCTCCATACAGTCTCCGCAAAACGCATTTTACCTCAATCTCGGTCTTGAAACACTGCACGTAAGAATGCAGCGTCACTGCGAGAATGCGCTTGCCGTAGCCGAATATCTCAAAAACAACGACAAGATCTTATGGGTACATTATGCGGATCTTGAAGGCGACGAAAATCACGAACTCGCAAAAAAATATATGCCGAGCGGCACCTGCGGCGTTCTTGCTTTCGCTGTTAAAGGCGGCAGAGAAAAAGCGATCGAATTTATGGATAAGCTGAAATTTATATCGATCGTCACGCACGTTGCGGATGTTAAATCGTGTCTTCTCCACCCGGCAAGTCACACGCACAGGCAAATGACGGACGAACAGCTCAAAGAAGCGGGCGTAGACGCAGATCTTATTCGTCTTTCCGTCGGTATCGAAGATGTTGAAGACATTATAGCCGATATCGAACAGGCGTTGGCGTAAACATATGATCTAACATAGACATCACCCGTCTTTGAGACGGCGATGTCCTCTTGGGATCATAATCGTTTTCAAGCCTGCATTAAATATTTGTAAAAAAAGCGGTAACAGTGCTGATTCAAGGCAAGTTACCGCTGTTTTTTTAACAAAAAAAGATTTCCTCCTCTTACAACACGAGAGGAGGAAATATCAATTTAAATCGGAGCGACGCTCCTGCTTTGACAGCAAAAAGCAGACTCTCGCAACATACTACTCTTCAAAGCTTCGGTATGAGGTTATACCTTTCACCGACGCTTTAATGATGAACCCGCCTCTGAAGAGACGGGTTTATCCGAGTTAAGTTATAAGCTGTTTGTTTATTTTCCTCTTGCAACGTAAGTTGTGTGAAGCAAATGATGAGCTTTATGACTTCCGGGTTCGCCGAGATATTCGTCGTAGATCTTTTTAACGATCGGATTTTCGTGAGATTTACGATAAACGGAAGCTTCGTCCTCGGAATAAAGAGCTTTTGCACGGAGAGTTTTAAGATCAACGTGCGCTCTTGTGTAAGCATCGTGGAGAGGCTGACCGCCGCCGTTTACGCAGCCGCCGGGACATGCCATGATCTCGATAAAGTGGTAATTTCTCTTACCCTCTTTGATCTCGGCAAGCAATTTGCCTGCATTTGCCGTTCCGCTTACGACAGCGACTTTAACTTCTTTGCCTGCAACGGTATAAGTAGCTTCTTTGATGCCTTCGATACCGCGAACGTCGTGATAATCAACGCTTTCGCTCGGTTTGTTTTCGAGGATCTCGACAACTGTTCTGAGAGCGGCTTCCATAACGCCGCCGGTAGCGCCGAAGATATGGCCTGCGCCTGTTGCACCGCCGAAGATAGGATCAAATTCCTCATCGGGGAGAGCCTTAAAGTCGAGGCCTGCGATCTTGATCATGCGAGCAAGTTCGCGTGTTGTTATGGAAATATCGATATCGTCAAGATCGTCAACTCTGTTCTGCTCGCGTGTACGTTCAAACTTCTTAGCCGTACAGGGCATTACGGAAACTACGGTGATATTCTTGGGATCGATGCCTGTTTTTTCCGCATAGTAGCTCTTCATAAGAGCGCCGTACATACCTTGCGGAGATTTTGCGGAAGAAAGATTGGGGATAAATTCGGGGAAGTAATGTTCGCAATATTTGACCCAGCCGGGCGAACAAGATGTTATGAGCGGAAGAGGACCGTCGCCGTTGAGACGTTTGATAAACTCCGTGCCTTCTTCCATAATTGTGATGTCCGCAGCAACGTCAACATCAACAACGGAGTCAAAGCCGAGGCGATGGAGAGCGGAGACCATTTTACCCTCAACATTTGTGCCGATGGGCATATCGAAGCTTTCGCCGAGAGTTGCTCTGATAGCAGGTGCGGGTGCGACAACAACGTGTTTTTCGGGATCGGACAGTGCATCCCAAACCTTTTGAGTGTCGTCCTTTTCGTATATAGCGCCTACGGGGCAATTAACTATACACTGACCGCACGCAATACAGGGAACGTCTTTGAGGTCGAGACCGAAAGCGGAACCGATATTTGTAACGAAACCTCTTTCGTTTGCGCCGATAACGCCTACGCCCTGGATATGGCGGCAAACGGCAACACAACGACGGCAAAGAACGCATTTATTGTTATCTCTTACAAGATACGGATTTGTATCTTCGATAGCATATTCGGGAGTTGCGCCCGCAAAGCGGTCTACGTCTTCAACACCGTACTCATGGCACAGAGACTGCAATTCGCAATTCTGATTTCTGACGCAGGAAAGACATTTCTTATCGTGAGTTGAAAGGATAAGTTCCAATGTGGTCTTTCTTGATTTTCTTACAGCGGGAGTATTTGTAAATACTTCCATATTCGGAGCTACGGGATAAACGCAGGAAGCAACGAGGGATTTTGCGCCCTTAACTTCAACAACGCAGATACGACATGCGCCGATGGCGTTGATATCTTTAAGGAAGCAGAGTGTGGGAATTTTTATACCGACGGAATTAGCCGCGTCGAGAATAGTCGTTCCGGCAGGAACGGTGACGGGCAAGCCGTTTATTTTTAATGTTACATCAGCCATTATTCTAACCTCCGATTATTTCTTGATTATAGCTTTAAAGTTACAATTGTCTATACAAGCACCGCACTTGATACACTTAGTCGTATCGATAACGTGTTTCTCTTTGACTTTACCGGAAATAGCGTTAACGGGGCAATTTCTTGCGCACTTCGTACAACCGCGGCAAGTATCGAGTATCTCGTATGTAACAAGCTTTTTGCAGACGCCTGCAGGACATTTTTTATCAACGATATGAGCGACATACTCATCGCGGAAATAACGGAGAGTGGAGAGGACCGGGTTGGGAGCGGTCTGACCGAGGCCGCAAAGGGAGTTTTCTTTGATGTAATAACAAAGTTCTTCCATTTTGTCGAGATCCTCAAGAGTTCCCTTACCATCTGTGATCTTGTTGAGAAGTTCGAGAAGACGTTTATTACCTATACGGCAGGGTGTACATTTACCGCAGCTTTCGTCGACCGTAAATTCGAGGAAGAATTTAGCGATATCGACCATACAGTTATCTTCGTCCATAACGATAAGACCGCCGGAGCCCATCATCGAGCCGATAGCGATAAGGTTATCGTAGTCGATGGGAGTATCGAGATGTTGAGCAGGGATGCAGCCGCCGGAAGGACCGCCTGTTTGAGCAGCCTTAAACTTCTTGCCGTTGGGGATTCCGCCGCCGATATCTTCGATGATCTCGCGAAGAGTTGTACCCATAGGTACTTCAACAAGACCGGTGTTGACTATCTTGCCGCCGAGAGCGAATACTTTTGTACCCTTGCTCTTTTCGGTACCCATCGAGCTGAACCAATCTGCGCCTTTGAGGATGATCTGCGGAATATTTGCGTATGTTTCAACATTATTAAGAACAGAGGGCTTACCGAACAGACCTTTTTCTGCGGGGAACGGAGGACGGGGACGGGGTTCGCCTCTGTGGCCTTCGATAGAGGTCATCAGCGCGGTTTCCTCGCCGCATACGAACGCACCTGCGCCGAGACGGATATCCATATCGAAATCGAAACCGCTGTTGAATATGTTTTTACCGAGAAGACCGTATTCACGAGCTTGTTCGATAGCGATTCTGAGACGTTTAACGGCGATGGGGTATTCGGCTCTGACGTAAACAAAGCCCTGCGTTGCGCCGATAGCGTAGCCTGCGATAGCCATAGCTTCTATGATGGCATGAGGGTCGCCTTCGAGAACGGAACGGTCCATAAATGCACCGGGGTCGCCCTCATCGGCGTTACAACATACGTATTTTTGATCGGCATCGGGAACTATATTGCGGGCGAGCTGCCATTTTCTGCCGGTGGGGAAGCCTGCGCCGCCGCGTCCGCGAAGACCGGATTTCAAAACGACGTCTATAACTTCTTCGGGGGTCATTTCGGTCAAAACTTTGCCGAGAGCCTCGTAGCCGTCGCGAGCTATATATTCTTCGATGTTTTCGGGATTTATAACACCGCAGTTACGGAGCGCCACACGGTGCTGCTTTTTGTAGAAATTCGTTTCGTTAAGGGATTTTATGCCGTTTTCGGTGACGGTTTCTTTGTAAAGAAGACGTGTAACGATACGGCCTTTGAGAAGATGTTCGGAAACGATCTCGGGAACGTCTTCAACGGTAACTCTGCTGTAAAAACAGCCTTCGGGATAAACGATCATAATGGGACCGAGAGCGCAAAGACCGAAGCAGCCTGTTTGAACTACTTTGACTTCTTCTTCAAGGCCGTGTTTTTTGATCTCGCTTTCCATTTCCGAATAGATCTTTGCGGAACCGGACGAGGAGCAACCTGTACCTCCGCAAATCAGAACATGTGATCTGTACATATTTTTTCCTCCTTATTCCGCATTGCCTATTGTATATTCTGTAACTACATTTTTGTTGACAACGTGGTCGTTTACAACTCTGACAGCTTTTTCGGGTGTCATTTTAACGTATGTAACCTTTTCTTCGCCGGGAAGGAATACATCGACTATGGGTTCCAACTGACACATACCGATGCAACCTGTCTGCGAAACGGCAACGTGTTCAAGACCGCGTTTGGCTATTTCGTCGAGAAAAGCGTTCATAACGGGACGTGCGCCTGCGGCGATACCGCAAGTTGCCATGCCGACGACTATTCTTATTCTTTCGTCGCTTTCGTTTCTGTTATCGACGCTGGCTTTCATTTTTTCTTTTATAGCTCTCAGTTCTTCAAGAGATTTCATCTCGTTCGCCTCCAAATAGTTCGATTAAATTTTCGTGAATGTATTCTTTTACATATTGCAGAACCTCCGGACTGTCTATCGGACTGTCTTCGAGAATTTCTTTGACATCTTTTGTTGAAAAGACAAATTCGGAGCCGCACCATACGTGCCTGTAGATAAGATCAAATTTTTGTGCTTTTGCCACGATAAGCATCATAGTGCCGGAAATGTCGCCGAGCGGCATACGGTCTATGCTGTCGTGACGGAACACGGCGGTCGTGCGAGTACCCTCCCCCTTTTTTGAGGAAAGAGTGAGATATCCGTCGGAAAGTTCGGCGGCGGCTCTGAAAAGAGCTATGCCCATACCGACTTTTCTTGTTGTACGCGAAGAGGCAAAGCTGCCGTTTACACGTGCAAGCGTTTCTTCGTCCATTCCGCATCCGTTATCGATTATGGAAATATTCAACACATTTTCGGGAATATCCTCAACGATTTCGACCGTGATCGTATCCGCGCCTGCGGAGATACTGTTCTGAACGATATCGAGAATATGCAGAGAAAGCTCTCTCATTACATTTTCTGATATTTTTCGATTATGCCGGGAACATCGTCCGCCGTAAGACGACCGTAAACTTCGTCGTTAACGGTAAGAACGGGAGCAAGGCCGCAACAACCGATACAGCGTGTTGCTTCAACGGAAAATTTTCCGTCCTCCGTCACATCTCCGTTGCCGATACCGAGAACGGAACATACCTTGTCAAAAACATCCTGAGAGCCTTTAACGTAGCAAGCCGTTCCGAGACATACGCCGATCTTGAACTGCCCCTTGGGATTGAGGTTGAACTGTGCGTAGAAAGTTGCAACGCCGTAGACCTCTTCGAGGGGAATGTTCATACTGTCCGCAATCATCTTTTGGACTTCAATAGGAAGATATCCGTAGATCTCCTGCGCTTTCTGCATGATAGGCATAAGCGCGCCCTGGACATCTTTGTTTGCCGCTATAAATTCGCGGAGTTCCTGTTCCTGTTCCGCAGTCCCTTTAAAAGGGATCTTGGAAATAGTTGATTTACCCATTTGGTTTCGTCCTCTCTATGTAGTTTATTTTTTTCAAGAAAACAAATACGACAGCTTCGATATGATAACTATCATTATACATTATAACACATTTTCCGTCAAAATAAAAGGGGACAAATCAAATATTCCGTGAACTTTTTACGTACTTTTCAAAAGCTCGCTTACATATAATACCTTATAAAGGGATTTACTTTTGTAACTCACTGATTTTACGGAGATGTTTTACAACACAAAACGGGATCGCCCAGCCCCGTTTGTATGAAATCAACAGTTTGAATCACAGGTTTTAAGGAGAATTTTTATGTTACAAAACGGAAGCGTATAATTCCGCTTTCGGAAATCGGCGTTTTTGAATTATAAGCTTTAGGGGGAGATGTTTTTATGTCAAATAACGGAAGCATATAATTCCGTTTTCGGAAATCGGCGTTTTGGGGGATCGGCGTTTTTGAATTATAGTTTTAAGGGGAAATGTTTTATGATGAATAACGGAATTATCGGAAAGACCTGGTCGGGAAGAGATATCGGATACGTAAAAATAGGGACCGGGCTAAAAAAGGTTTTACTCATCGGCGGGTTTTCCGCAGCCGACGATATAAGTCCGAAGATATTGTCGGACTGGGCGGACAAAGCAGAACTATGTTACGAAAAACATGAGATTTTCGGGGATTTTCGTGCCGCAAGCCTTTTTGCGAACATAACGGTGTATGTTGTTGCGAGATTAAATCCCGACGGTGCGGCGATAAGAACAAAGCCGGATATGTTCGATCCGTTTTACTTGCGGACGGAAAACATCAAAAAGAATTATCCCGACCGCGAGTGGACGGCAAACGCAAGAGGAATAGATCTGTCGAAAAATTTTTCGTGCAATTGGATCGAAGCGAAAATGAAAGAACGAAGAGAGAACACTTTTACTCCCGCGCCGTCCGGGTACGGAGGCGAATTCCCGGAAAGTGAGATGGAAACGGCGTCACTGTGCGGTTTTATACGGAAGACGAAGCCGGATTTTATATGCGTTTTTTCAAACGGTGAAGACGGAATATATATCGGCAGCGGTGCGAACGTTTCCGCAAATGTTAAACAAAAAGCCGCAATAATTTCAAAACTTAAAGGACTGAGATTTAAAGAACAAAGCGAGAGCGACCTTGCGGCAACGCTGCCTTTATGGGCAAAAGCGGAGCTTGACATTCCCGCATTTTCCGTCGGGATACAAAAAGCCGACGATTTTGCACGGTATACGAATATTATAACGTTAAGTTGTGCTATATAAGCCGCAATAGAAAGGGCGGGATCGGCGTTAAATAATGAATAATTTTCAACAAAAACGGCAGTTTTCCGAAAATGCTTGAATTTCGGCGGAGTATATGCTATAATATAATGTACATAAAAAAACAAACCGCATTAAGGGGTTGAATATAAACAATATGGAAATAAACATAAAAGAACAGCTTGAGCTTATTCGTAAAAATACGGAAAGCGAGCTGACGCAGATAGATTCCTCCGAAGATCTTGAAAGCTTCAGAGTCAGAGTTCTCGGCAAAAAGGGAGAATTGACGAAGGTTTTGTCGCAAATGGGCAAGCTTTCGGCTGAGATGCGCCCGATTATAGGTCAAGCTGCGAACGAAGTGCGCTCTTTTGTTGAAACAAAGATCAAAGACGCAAAAGAACGTCTCGAAGCAATCGAGCTGCAAAAGAAGCTGACGTCCGAGGAGCTTGACGTTACGCTGCCCGGCAAAGCGCACAGAACGGGTAAAAAGCATCCGTGTTCCGTTGTTTTGGACGAAGTAAAAGACGCTTTTATATCAATGGGCTTTACGATTGCAAGCGGACCCGAAGTCGAATACGATTACTACAATTTCGAAGCTTTGAACATACCTAAATATCACCCCGCAAGAGACACGCAGGACACTTTTTATTTTTCCGACGATATCCTGCTCAGAACGCAGACAAGCTCTGTTCAGATCAGAACCATGGAAAAAACGAACCCCCCGATAAGAGTTATCTCACCCGGTCGTGTTTACCGTATAGACGAAGTAGACTCAACGCATTCGCCGATATTCCATCAAATCGAGGGGCTTGTTGTTGATAAAGGAATAACAATGTCTCATCTTAAAGGATCTCTTGACCTTATTGCGAAAAAACTTTTCGGTGAAGATATAAAAACAAGGATTCGTCCCGACTATTTCCCGTTTACCGAACCGTCTGCGGAGATATCCATCTCGTGCTTTAAATGCGGCGGCGAAGGCTGTAAATTCTGCAAGGGAGAGGGTTGGATAGAGATCGGCGGTGCCGGCATGGTAAACCCGAAAGTCCTTGAACTTTTGAATATCGACACGGAAGAGTATTCCGGATTTGCTTTCGGTATGGGACTTGAACGTCTTGTTTTGAGAAGATACAATATCGACGATATACGTATGCTTTTTGAAAACGACGTCCGTTTCCTCGAAAGTCTGTAAGGAGGAGCTAACGATGAACGTACCGTACAGATGGCTCAAAGAATACACGAATATCGACGTTGAGCCGAAAAAATTCTCACATGAAATGAACATGACGGGAACCGAAACGACCGGTTTTACCCGTATTGCGGACACGATAAAAAATATCGTTGTCGGTCTTATAGAAAGCATAGAACCTCATCCAAATGCGGACAAGCTCGTTGTCTGCAGCGTTAACATAGGCAAAGAAGAAAACGTGCAGATCGTTACCGCCGCGAAAAACATGAAGGTCGGAGATCTTGTCCCCGTTGCACTGGACGGTTCGACGCTTGCTTCCGGCAAACAGATAAATGCCGGTGAGCTTCGCGGCGTTATGTCTTACGGAATGTTTTGTTCCGTGGAAGAGCTTGGGATTACAACGAACGATTTTCCCGGCTCGATTGAAGACGGACTTCTTATTCTCAACAACGGAGCCTGCGAGTTTAACGGCAAACCGGGCGGCGATATATGCGAAGTTTTGGCGCTTGACGATACCGTTTTTGAAGTTGATATCGTAACGAATCGTCCCGACTGCCTTTCGATAATCGGCGTTGCGAGAGAAGCGGCTTGCACGTTCAGAGCGCCGTTCGGTGTTAAAAAACCCGAATACAACGTATGCGGCGGAGATATAAAAGATCATCTTTCCGTTTCGGTCGAGGACACGGAGCTTTGTCCGAGATATATGGCAAGAGTTGTAAAAAACATAAAAATAGAGCCTTCTCCGCTTTGGCTCGTCGAAAAGCTTCGCGACTGCGGCGTACGTGCGATCAACAATATTGTTGATATAACAAATTACGTTATGCTCGAATACGGTCAGCCGATGCACGCATTCGATTATCAATGCGTTGAGGGCAAACACATAACCGTAAGGCGTGCCGCAAACGGTGAAAAAATGAACACTCTCGACGGTCAGGAGCGTATTCTCGACGGCGAGATGCTCGTTATAGCCGACAGCAAAAAACCCATTGCCGCAGCCGGTGTTATGGGCGGGGAAAACAGCGAGATCAAGCCCGACACGACAACGATCGTGTTTGAAAGCGCGAACTTCTTTGCGCCGTCCGTAAGAAAGACGTCCAAAAAGCTCGGCTTGCGCACCGAATCTTCCGCACGTTTTGAAAAAGGTCTCGACCCGAATCTTACCGCAGAGGCTCTCGACAGGGCTTGCGAACTGATATGTATGCTCGGTGCCGGCGAGATCGTTGACGGAACGATCGATATTAACAATGCTCCTACCGATGTAAAAACAATACCCCTCTGCTGCGACTGGATAAACAAATATCTTAACATCAACGCTTCGGAAGAAGAAATGACGGACATTCTCGTTCGTCTCGGCATGACGGTAGCAAACGGCTGCGTTACCGTTCCGTCGTTCCGTTCGGATATCGAAAACAAATATGATCTTGCCGAAGAGATCGCGAAGTTTTACGGTTACGACCGTATCGAACCGTTGTTCTTCAAAGCGGATATCAGGTCCGGCGGTTTTACGGAAGAGCAGAAATTCGAAAATCGTCTCGGCGAAGCTCTCAGAAGTGCGGGACTTGACGAGATAATGACGTACTCGTTTGTAAGCCCGAAATGTTTCGACAAGATACGCATTCCCGAAGATGCGCCCGAAAGGCGTGTCATGAAGATCAAAAATCCGCTCGGAGAAGACACTTCCGTTATGAGAACACGTGCATTGCCCTCAATGCTTGAAGTTCTTGCGAGAAACTACAATTACAGAAATCCCTACGCATATCTTTACGAGATCGCAACGGTGTACATCAAAAATGCCGACGAAAAGAAACTTCCCGACGAGAAGAAAGTTGTATGTTTCGGTTTTTACGGCGACGGCGGCGATTTTTACACGCTCAAAGGTATCGTCGAATCGATCCTCGGTGCGATGAACACGAAGGAATGCGAATTTGTTCCGTGTAAAAACGATCCTTCGTATCATCCCGGACGTACTGCGGAAATATACGCCGACGGCGAAAGGATCGGCATTTTCGGTCAGATACATCCGCTCGTTGCGGCAAATTACGGTTTAAACTGCGAGGTTTACGCTGCGGAGATCCCGTTTGACGCATTGTATAAAGCGACGGCACCCGAAAAGACGTTTAAGCCGCTGCCGAAATTCCCTGCGGTAACAAGAGATCTTGCGCTTATTTGTAAAGACAGCACAAGCTCCGGCGAGATCGAAAAAGAGATCAAAGCTCTTGCCGGTCCGTGGCTTGAAAAGATCGAGATATTCGACGTATACAAAGGTGCGCAGGTCGCTCTCGGACACAAGAGCATAGCGTATGCACTCGTTCTCCGTGCCGAAGACAGAACTCTCGGCGAAAGCGATATCGAATCAGTTATGACCGATATAATAAGCGGTCTTGAAAAGAAAGGCATTTATCTGAGAAGATAATGACATAATATCTGTCCGATTTTACAAGAAAGGAAGCTTTCGGTTTTGAAAGCGACGGTATAAGTATGGACGACAACAGCACAATAACCTTTTCTCTCAAAACGAACAAAGACGATGAGATCAAAAAAACGCTTATTGCGATATACGACGCTTTTGTTGAAAAGGGCTACGACAACCCTATAAATCAGATCGTCGGATATATCCTTTCCGAAGATCCGACGTATATCACAAAGCATAACAATGCAAGAAATCTCGTTCGCCAGCTTGACAGAGACGAGCTTCTCGCAACTCTCGTCAAACACTACATCAATTCATAAGGAGTAAAGATGGCACAAATAAACGACGTTTTTTACGAACAACTTTATGCACGCAAAAAGACCGTTAAGGAATATTCGATACAGGCACTGATCTTTGTTATAACGATCGGGCTTGCGATGGCAAGCTTTATGCTTTGTATCGCATATATTCAAAATTTCGGTTTTGTAATGGGTTCACTTTGTATCTTCATTATTGTTTATTTCGGTTATAAAACGTTTATGACACTTGATATCGAATACGAATACATATATCTCAACGGCGAGATAGACGTTGACAAGATCGTGTGCAAAAGCGAAAGAAGCCGTCTTGTTACAGCTAAAGCCGTTAATTTCGAGCAGTTCGGCGAATATAACGAAGAAACAAAAGCAAAAGTAGACGCTTATTCGGTAAACAAACGTATCGACGTTCGTTCAAACAAAACCGAAAAGCTCTATTATGCGGTGTTCAACCATAAAGAGTACAAAAAAACCCTCCTTATTTTTGAACCCGACGACAGGATCCTCGAAGATCTCAAATATCGTATACCGAGGTCCGTATGGCATTAAAAGCTGACGCAGATCTAATTAAAAACATTGTAAAAAAGCGCCCTCAAGATTCTCACAAGGGCACCTTCGGGGCGCTTGAGTTGTTTTGCGGTTCAACACATATGACAGGCGCGCCTTTCCTTGCCGCAACGGGAGCGCTGCGCTGCGGCGTGGGGCTTGTTTATATATCAAGCGGCAGATATGTCAGAAAGATATTGCAACAAAAGCTTGCGGAGCCTGTTTTTTGCGGAAAGAAAATATCCGAAAGAGCGACCGCATTTGTTATAGGCTGCGGCTCGGCTTCAAACGCAAAGTATGTTAAAACGTTGTTAAAACAAAGCAAACCGACCGTTATCGATGCGGACGCGATAACATATATTGCAAAGCATCGTGAGCTGTTAAAAAACAAAAATTGCGAAACTATCTTAACGCCGCACACGGTCGAAATGTCGAGATTAACGGGGCTTTCGCCGGAATATATAGAAAAAAACAAAGAGCTTTGCGCTGTAAACGCAGCAAAAGAGTTCAACTCCGTAATAGTTCTCAAAGGCCATGAAACACTCGTCGCGGCGCCGAACGGCAATGTTTATATAAACACGACCGGTAATTCGGGGCTGTCAAAAGGCGGCAGCGGAGATGTTCTTGCCGGGATGACGGGTGCATTTTTGGCGCAGGGATACACAAGCGAGCAGGCGGCGGTGCTGAGCGTATGGTTGCACGGCAAAGCAGCCGACGAGCTTGCCGAAAAGATATCGATGCACGGGCTTTTGCCGTCCGAGATACCGAAAGCGGCAGCCGAAATATTAAAAAGATTCGAATAACTCGACGCTTTGAAGAATATAATCGGAATAGTTACGTACAATTATTCCGATTTGAAACATTATTCTTTAAGGCGAGCGAGAATGATAAAAAAGACCGTCACGGCAGCTGCGGCTGTTGTTTTTACACTTATTGCGCTGTCGGGCTGTTTTTCTTCCGGCGGCGAATTTTCCGACTGTCGGTTGCCGACAGCCGACAGATTTGTTATAGAAGCAACGATAGTCGGGCAGTATGCATTCGATGCCGTAATAACGGAAAGTTATTCGGAATTTACGGGCACGTATCTGACAGAACCGATCCGTTACTGTGAGGGAGAGCTGACGTGCGACGGGCTTACGGTAAACATAGCCGCAAAAACGGGGGCGCTGTTTTCGCTTTCGGAATTGTTTTCTTCTCTTTTCGGAGGCGAATATAAAGATATGGACAGTGTTGAAACGTCGGATTCGTACGTGTTTAACACGATTATCGACGGTCAAAACATATCCGTTAAAACAGACAAAGAAACGGGACTTCCGACTGTGTTCACCGTCGGAGAATATACAATAACAGTAAAAAATATTGAACTTTACCGGGACACGATAAATGGATCACACACGCAGGACATGGGCGACGGTTGATATTTCCGCCGCACGAGACAACATAAAAACGATACGAAACATCATCGGCAAGGACTGTGCGCTGATGTCTGTTGTTAAAGCAGACGCATACGGCCACGGAGCTGTTGAGATATCCAAAGCGATAAACGAGGAATCCGATTTTTTTGCCGTATCGAACATTGACGAAGCTATACAGCTGCGAAACGGCGGAATAACAAAGCCGATACTCATACTCGGTTACACACCTCCGCACTCGATGGAGCTTATTGCGAAATATAACGTAACGCAAACCGTTTTTTCTTACGAATACGGCAAAATGCTATCGAGCGCCGCCGAAAAGATCAAGAAAAAGATACGTGTTCACATAAAGATCGACACGGGTATGAACAGGATAGGGTTCAGCGCTCAGGACGAAGACATTCTTTGTATGTCGCTGCAAAAAATAAAAAAGCTCGCGAACGAAAGATTTCTCGAATTTGAAGGCATATTTACGCATTTTGCGGTCGCAGACGAACCGGAAGATCCGTTCACGGAAACGCAGTTTAAGCGTTTTATGAATTGCATCGAACTGCTTGAAAAAGACGGCATCAAGTTTAAGTACCGTCATGCGGCAAACAGTGCCGCTATCTTGAATTTTCCGAAAATGAAGCTCGACATGGTCCGTCCCGGACTGATACTTTACGGAATAACGACAAATCGGCCCGACAATATAGGTCTTAAGCCCGTAATGGAATTAAAAACGACCGTCTCGTTTGTTCACGATCTCAAAAAGGGAGACACTGTAAGCTACGGGAGAATATTTGTCGCCGACAAAAACATGAAGATCGCAACATTGCCGATAGGCTATGCGGACGGACTTTTCAGAGCGCTCTCCGAAAATATGAGCGTTATTATAAACGGTCAAAAAGCGCCGATCATCGGGCGGATCTGCATGGACCAATGTATGGCGGACGTTACGGGTCTTGATGTTAAAACAGAAGACGAAGTCATCATTTTCGGCAACGGCAAGAGCGTTTACGAACTTTCGGACGCTATTGACACGATCCCGTACGAGATAATCTGCGACATAGGCAAAAGAGTACCGCGAGTATATAAATAACATACGGCAGACTGCTTTGCCGTTTTTGGAAGCAAAACAGTGTTTTTCGTAAACAAAAATGCGTCGCTGCATATAAAAAAACGCACATCTTTTCGATAGAACATATCGCAAGATGTGCGTTTGATTATTTTAAGGTCAAATAATTATTTCGCCGTCGAATATTTTGTTTGCGTCGCCCGTCATAAAAATGTTTTCGTCGGTGTAAGTAACTTTAAGATCGCCGTTAAACAGTTTTACGGTGATCTCCTCGCCCTTACGGCAAAAACCGTTTTCGCAAGCCGCAACGACAGCTGCGCATGCACCCGTGCCGAACGAGCCTGTTTGACCGCAGCCGCGCTCCCAAGTACGTATCTTTATCGTTTTTTCATCGATTATCTGAACGAACTCGGCATTGATACGCTCCGGGAATTTTTCGTAATTTTCAAAGCACGGACCGATCTTTTGAACATCGAGCTTATCGACGTTTTTAACAAAAACTATACAGTGCGGGCCTTCGATACCGACGCAGGTAATATTGTAATTTTCGTCGCCGATATTAACAAGGCGATCAACGACCTCTCCGCCGCTGAAATTAACGGGGATCGATGCAGGCGTAAGCGTAGCCTTGCCCATCTCGACACGTGCCGAAGATACCTCTTTGTTATGAACAAACAACTTGATCTTCTTTATGCCGCACACTGTCTCGACGGTAAGATCTTTTTTGTCCGTCATATGATTATCGTAAAGATATTTTCCCACGCATCTGACGGCATTGCCGAACATCTTGCTTTCACTGCCGTCTTTTTTGAACATACGTATCTTAACGTCTGCTTTGTCGGACGGGCATATAAGGACGACACCGTCGCCGCCGACGCCCGTATGTCTGTCGGAATAACGGACGGCAAGGCCTTCGGGGTTGTTTATTTTTTGATCAAAACAATTGAAATATATATAATCGTTTCCGCAGCCTTCCATTTTCGTAAAGCGAAGCTTCGTTCTTTCGGTACGCATTCTGTTGATATCGACAAGCTCTATCGACATTTCGGAGTACTTACTCTTCAAGCTTTGCGCAAGCGCTCTTGCGGTATCGATCGATGTAAGGCACGGAATTGAGCGTTCGACGGTCTTTCTTCTTATTTTAACGCTGTCTCTGGACGGAATACGACCTTTGGAAGATGTTGAAATAACATAATTTATCTTTCCGCTTTCAAGGAGCGTGATGGTGTTTTCGTCGCTTTCGTGTATTTTATCGACGACGGTCACGGGTGTGCCGCCCTTGCTGATAACGTTTGCCGTTCCGCGTGTGGCATAGATCGAAAAACCGAGATCACTGTAGCTCTTTGCGAGATCGGCGACTTCGGATTTATCGCTGTCACGAACGGTGATCATTACGCCTCTCGATCTTTTCATATTGTAGCCTGCGGCGATAAGACCCTTGTAAAGGCTTTCCTCCATCGTTCCGGCAATACCGAGAACTTCGCCGGTACTCTTCATTTCGGGACCGAGATGGTTATCGACATCGGCAAGTTTTTCAAACGAGAATACGGGGACTTTGACCGCAACATACGGAGACGAGGGATAAAGCCCCGTGCCGAAGCCCATATCTTTCAGTTTTTCTCCGAGCATAGCTCTCGTTGCCAGATCTACCATCGGAACGCCCGTAACTTTTGTTATATACGGAACGGTTCTTGACGAACGGGGATTTACCTCGATAACGTAAAGATCGTTTTCGTAAATAAGATACTGGATATTTATAAGGCCTCTTGTGTTAAGATCCACGGCAAGCTGTTTTGACGCAGACACTATCTTTTCCGTCAGTTCGTCGGAAACATTCCAAGCCGGGTACACTGCGATAGAGTCGCCGGAATGCACGCCTGTTCGCTCGATATGTTCCATAATACCGGGGATAAGAATATCCTCGCCGTCGCACACAGCATCGACTTCAAGCTCGATACCCATAAGATATTTATCGATAAGAACGGGATTTTCGATATTGTGCGACAAAATTATACTCATATATTCGACGATATCGCTCTCGCTAAACGCAATTATCATATTTTGACCGCCCAAAACATACGACGGACGCATCAAAACCGGATAGCCTATTTTTTGTGCGACCGCAAGTGCTTCTTCGGTCGTCATAACAGTATCGCCGACGGGGCGTTTGATATGATATTTTTCGAGAAGTGCGTCAAAACGTTCTCTGTCCTCGGCGGCATCGATACTGTCGGCAGATGTGCCTATGATCTTCACACCCGCCTTATCGAGGAAATTCGTAAGTTTGATCGCTGTTTGTCCGCCGAAAGCGACAACTGCGCCGAACGGTTTTTCCGTTTCGATAACGTTCATAACGTCTTCCGGTGTGAGCGGTTCGAAATACAGACGATCGGCAGTGTCAAAGTCGGTAGAAACGGTTTCGGGATTGTTGTTTACAATAACGACCTCATAGCCGAGCTTTTTCAGCGATCGGCAGCAGTGTACGGACGCATAGTCGAACTCTATACCCTGACCGATACGAATGGGACCTGCGCCGAAAACAAGGACCGTCTTTTTATCGGTGGAATGTTCGTTTTTAAAGCGGAGAGCTTCGTTGTCGTCATCGTATGTCGAATAAAAATACGGCGTTTCGGCGGCAAATTCCGCAGCACACGTATCGACCATTTTAAACACGGCGGAGCGGTGGATATTAAGCTTTGTGCCGGTCAGCTGTTCGATAACGTGATCGGGATAGCCGAGTTTTTTTGCTTCGAGATATTTTTCGTCATCGATACCCGACGCAAGTTCGGTTTCAAATTTTACAAGTTTAAGGAATTTGTTAAGGAACCATTTGTCGATCTTCGTTGCGGCATATACATCGTCAACGGATACGCCTCGCTTAAGCGCCTGATAAACAACAAAGAGACGTTCGTCGTCGCAATTGTTGAGCCGCTCACGGATCTCGGCGTCGGAAAGTACGGCAAGCTTGGGAGAATTAAGGCTCGACAGCGAGATCTCCGCGCCTCTGACGGCTTTCATTATCGCCTGTTCAAAACAAGTACCGATAGCCATTACTTCGCCCGTTGCTTTCATTTGCGTGCCGAGAGTACGTTTTGCGTAAACAAATTTGTCGAACGGCCACTTCGGTAATTTAACAACGATATAGTCGACCGTCGGCTCAAAACAAGCCGATGTTTTTTTAGTGATGGCGTTGGGTATTTCGTCAAGATTATAACCTACGGCTATTTTTGACGCGACCTTTGCTATCGGATAACCCGTTGCTTTCGAAGCAAGTGCGGAAGAACGCGAAACACGGGGGTTGACTTCGATTACGGCGTATTCAAAGCTGTTGGGATTAAGCGCGAACTGAACGTTACAGCCGCCGTTGACTTTAAGTTCGGAAACGATGCTGAGAGCTGCGGTCTTGAGCATCATAAACTCTTTTGTCGCCAACGTGACCGCAGGAGCAACAACTATACTGTCTCCGGTATGAACGCCTACGGGGTCTACGTTTTCCATACTGCACACGGTAATAACGTTGCCGGCACTGTCGCGTATAACCTCAAATTCGATCTCTTTCCAACCGGACACACATTTTTCGACGAGGATCTGGTTTATGGGAGAAAGACGGATACCGTTTGACGCGATCTCGCGAAGCTGTTCTTCATCCTGTGCGATGCCGCCGCCGGTACCTCCGAGAGTGAATGCGGGGCGGATTATCAAGGGATAGCCTATTTCGCTCGCAAACTCTATTGCCGATTCGAGATCTGTAACGACTTTCGAAGGGATACAAGGCTGCCCTATTTTGAGCATTGTGTCTTTAAACAGCTGTCTGTCTTCGGCTTTATCTATAGTTTCGGGGTCCGCACCGAGAAGACGAACGCCCATTTTATCGAGAAAGCCCTCTTTTGCAAGCTGCATAGACAGGGTAAGCCCCGTTTGTCCGCCCAATGTTGACAACAGCGAATCCGGACGTTCTTTTTCGATTATTCTTTTAATAACAGGTATTGTGAGCGGCTCGATGTATATTCTGTCCGCCATTTCTTTATCCGTCATTATCGTTGCGGGATTTGAGTTAACAAGAACGACTTCTATACCCTCTTCTCTGAGCGCTCTGCAAGCCTGTGTTCCGGCATAGTCGAATTCCGCCGCCTGACCTATTACGATAGGTCCCGAACCTATAACGAGCGTCTTTTTTATCGATCTGTCAAGAGGCATTTATCTCACCTTCGCTTTCATCATATTTTCCGTAAATTGTTTCCAAACAAAGCCCGTGTCGTTCGGGCCCGATATCGTTTCGGCACGGAACTGAACGGAAAAGACCGGCTTGTCCGTAAAGTCGATGCCTTCGCAGGTATTATCGTTTAAATTTTTGTATGTCATCGTGATATTTTCCGGAAGCTCCGAAGCGTCAACGGCATATCCGTGATTTTGGACCGTGATATGCGTTTTCCCGGTTTGAGTGCAAATGATCGGGTGATTTGCACCTCTGTGGCCGTATTTGAGTTTAACGGTTTTACAGCCTGCGGCAAGCGCGATGATCTGATGACCGAGACCTATACCGAGCATGGGTTTGCCGCTTTCCAAAAGTTTTTCGATCTGAGCCGTGATCTCCGTATTTTCCGTCGGGTCGCCGGGACCTTCCGTTAACATAACACCGTCAGGCGCCATTGCAAGGACGTCTTCGGCACTTGTTAGTGCAGGTACGACCGTAACATTGCAGCCGAGTGCATTAAGCTCTTTTACCGCATTGCCGACAGCGCCGAGATCGTACACAACGACGGAGCAATTCGCGTTTTCGACGTTAAAATGATAGATCTTTTGGGTCGTTGTCTGCCGAACGGCGTTTTCGATCTTATAATTTTTCAGTTCTTCAAGGTCGCATTGAGGGGTCTTTGAAATTTTCGCGTTCATTACGCCGTTTTCACGAATGATACGTGTAAGGGCGCGAGTATCAAGGTCGCATATGCCGATTATCCCCTTATTTAACAAAAAGGTGGAAAGATTACCTTCACATCTGAAATTTGAAGGATCTTCACACCATTCTCGAACAATATAAGCTTTTAATTTAGGAGAAGAATCTCCGATCTCCTCGGAAATCATTCCGTAATTTCCTATAAGGGGAAAAGTTTGCATTACGATCTGACCGAAATTACAAGGGTCGCCGAGAGTTTCGGAATAGCCGACAACACCTGTTGTAAAAACAAGCTCGCCGACAGTTTCTCCGGATGCGCCGAAAGCTCTGCCCGCAAAGACAGTTCCGTTTTCAAGAATCAAATAAATCCTGTCCATATATAGCTCTCCTAACATATAAAATAATCTTGAACCGCTTTTTCCGATGCAACTGCACAATTGCCGCTATTATATAATTGATGCAATTCACATAATTGCGCAGAAAAAAAGGCGCTCACCGGGCGTATGACAGACAGCCACACAACCGACAAACGCCCTTGTCTAAATTGATATTATACATTATTTTACAGTCCTTGTCAATATTCGCTTTTTTAATTTTTTTTGACATTGATATTTAAACGCTTTTCGGGTACAATATCTTTACGGCGAAGTCCGAAACACGAAATACAGAAAGGGAAATGATTTTATGACGGATATATATTGTTCTGTTAGTCAATGCGCGCACAACAAAGAAAACTGCTGTTGTCTCGAAAATATAAAGGTCGGAGGCGACAATGCGCATTCCACCGAGGGAACACGCTGTGACAGCTTTATACGCGAACATGCCACTATGTCTCTCGGCGAAAGCATTTGTCACTGCACGCTCATCGATTGCGAAGCCGAAGATTGTAAGTACAATTGCGAAGGCGAGTGCTGCGCCGAATCGATCGACATCGGCGTAAAAGAGTGCTGCAGCTGCGATGATACGTGCTGTTGTACGTTCAAAAAATAACGAAACGTCCGTATCCCGAAAAAGGCTCACAAGTAAAATTGTGAGCCTTTTTATGCAAACGGAATGAAGACCTATTGGCATCTCCGACATTCTATGTTAAAATAATTATGCTACACATTATGAATACTGCCTAATTAGAGGGAATACCATAGATAAAAATGTATTCTCTCCCCTTTGATTAGGCAAAATGTGTAGCAACATTGAGAGATGCATTTTTTGTGCGTCTCTTGATGGGGCGCACTTTTTTTATTTAAAGAGATAGAGGAGATAGTAAAGCAGATCCAGACCGAACTAAATTAAATCCTGTCCGTATTGATATGCACATCAGAAAGACGATAACCTTTAGGCACGTTGTACATTCGCAGGCAGGTAACATCTATATTATTTTTAAGGAGGTTAACACCATGTTTAATAACGTTGGCGATAAAATCAAGGGATTGGCAATGACAACATTCATTATCGGAACAATAGCCGCAGTGCTCCTTGGAATAGCTGTGATCGTTGTTAATGAGGAACTTGCACTCGTCGGAGTGCTTATAATAGGCCTTGGTATTTTAATTGCTTGGCTGTCTAATTTATTGCTTTACGGTTTCGGAGAACTCGTGGAAAAAACCTGCGAAATTGCAAGAAACACATCCAAAGCGGTTTCTGACAATGATAGGCTCGACCAAGCTAAACAGCTTCGAAACCAAGGCCTGATCACCGACGATGAATATCGGCAAATTATTGCAAAAAAATAAGGGAAAGGATAGAAATTATGGGGAATGGAATTAACAGAAAGTCACTCAAATGCGGTCCTGCTATACAGCTGTTGTCAATAACCGCACTGATATGCAGGGTATTAGGTTCGGTTTCATATTTTTTCGGAATCAATTATAAAGTTTATGAGTTGGAATTTGAGTTTCCACCTTTTCCGTCTTTTATGGAGATGCTTTTCGGTCTTGTACCGTATGTCATATTTATTCTGTATATTTTTAAATATCGAAACAAGTTACGTGCGAATATATTAGTTCCTATCGTATTCGGATCAATGGCCTTTTCGTATTCATACTCAATGTTGTTGACCTACATTGAAAATAGGAATTATTATCAGCGACATGATTTGGAAGATGCTTTATTTGATTTTTTGGGCGAACACATCATCAGCCTCTTATTGCTTATTTCGTCGGTATTAATGTTGATCGGTTCTCTTAAAGGCTTTAAAAACAAAGTCTTTACAATAATCTCGATGGTAAGCTTTCTTTATCCCGGAATTTGGTACATATTTTACACATATTACAATCTTTTGGACGGGTTTAATTGGGAGAGTATTTCGGAGGCGACAGTGGATCTAAGCAGAAATATATTAAAGATCGCCTTTCTTGTTTTTTGGATAACCTTGTTTTTGTTTGCGCTGACAAACAGAATACCACCTGTCATTTCTGGTGCTAAACCACAAAATTCTTTGGGTACAATGAGTCCGGAACAAGAATTGAGGATTTTAAAAAATAAATTCGACTGCGGTATTATAACCGAAGAAGAATATCGGGCTCAGAGAGCCGAGATCATCGTTAAACTTTAATAATAAAACATATCACTGAAATATGAGGACTCACAATCAATTTGTGAGTCCTTTTTCAGTACTTTTTCGTCGATTTCATTTCCCTTTTGAAAAGACGTGTTTGCCGATCGTTGTATATACGGGAAGCGTTTTGATCCAGGCATTTGTCGCAGTTGACGGATTGTAGTAGTAAATGCAGCCGCCGGTGGGGTCCCAACCGTTCAGCGCGTCTCGTGCGGCGTTATAAGCGGAATCGGCGATGGGCTGATCGTACTGTCCGTCGTCAAGAGCGGAAAAAGCGCCCTTTTGGTATATAACGCCCGATATGGTGTTCGGGAAAGACGGGTGTTTGACCCTGTTTAACACCACGGCGCCTACGGCGACCTGACCTTTGTACGGTTCGCCTCGGGCTTCGGCTGAAATTATTCTTGCGAGCAGATAAACATCGTTTGAGTTGTTGGAAGATGACGATGATGACGAGGAAGATATACCCATAGCCGCAAGCGTTTTCGGGCCTGCGATACCGTCCGGGTCAAGCCCGTTTTTACGTTGGAAATAAATAACGGCGTTTTTTGTTTGTGTTCCGTAAATGCCGTCCACGGCGCCGTCGTAATAGCCCCAATCGGAAAGCTTTTGTTGTATTTTTCTTACTTCGTCGCCCCTTGAGCCGTATTTTGACAGAACAGCCTCGGAATCTTCAACACCGGCGTTGTCATTATCAACGGCGTTAAAATACGAAAAGACCGCAATGCCGCAAAACAATGCCGTGAAAAGCGTAACGGCGATAAAATATTTCAGATATTTATTCAAAAATCGCACACTCCGTTCAATCTTTATTACAGACCTATTATTTCCGACAACAAAAAAATTATTTATATTCGGCTTGATTTTTTTGCCGAAATATAGTATAATAATTTTATACGAGATTTATTACATACATATATAAAAAAGATCGAGAAAAAAGAGAAACGCGTCTTTTCGGGAGGGGCAGACTGATCATGAACACGTCAGAAAAATTATTATCTTTAAAAAAACAGATATTAAACGATGAATATTCGAATCTTAACAACGAACAGCGTGAGGCTGTTTTTTCAAACGACGGTCCGCTTTTGATCCTTGCGGGTGCGGGCAGCGGAAAAACGACGTCCGTCATAAGCAAGATAGGTTATCTTATCCGATACGGCAACGCTTACAATGCGCTCGTGACAGATGCAAACGAGGAAGACGTAGCATATCTTTCGGAATGTTTAAGCAACAAAAATATGCGGACGGAAGCAAGATATTTTGACCTTATGGCGTCCGAACCGATCGACGCATATAATATTTTGGCTATAACGTTCACAAACAAGGCTGCGGGAGAAATGCGAGATCGTCTCGAAAGGCAGTACGGCATAAACGGCAACAAGCTTTGGGCATTAACTTTCCACTCGCTTTGCGTGCGGCTGCTCAGACGTTATGCGGACAGGCTCGGATATCAGTCGAATTTTACGATATATGACGATACCGACAGTCACAAACTCATCGATTCGATAATAAAAAAGCTCAAATTAAATGATAATTACAACACAAAAGTCGTTTCGAGGATCATTTCGAACGCAAAATGCAATTATATATCGGCGCAGGAATACACATACGACGGCAGAGATCTAAAACAAATGCCGTTGATCTACAAAGAATATCAAACGGGTCTGAAAGAAGCGAACGCTTTTGACTTTGACGATCTTATTTTTATGACCGTGCGCTTGTTGTCGACTCATGAGGATATACAAAAAGCCGTTAACGACAGGTTCCGCTATATTCTCGTTGACGAATATCAGGACACGAACCCGCTGCAATACAGGCTCGTAGCTCTCCTTGCGCCGACGGGTAAAATATGCGTTGTCGGCGACGATGATCAAAGCATTTATCGATTTATGGGCGCGTCCATAGAAAATATTTTAAGTTTCGAAAAACAGTTCCCGAACGCAAAAGTCGTAAGGCTCGAACAAAATTATCGTTCGACGCAAACGATATTGGACGCTGCGAACGCCGTGATCTCAAACAACAAAGACAGAAAGGGCAAGCGGCTTTGGACGGAACAAGGTCCGGGCAAAAACATAACCGTAAATCAGCTTTCAAACCAATCCGAGGAAGGCGATTATATTTGCCGCAGCATAATGAGCGGAAAAGGGACGAGCGGATTTAAAAACAACGATTTTTGTATTCTTTACAGAACGAATGCGCAATCGAACTCGATCGAGCATGCGCTCAGAATAAACGGCATTCCGTACCGTGTTTTCGGCGGACAACCGTTTTTCAAGCGCAAAGAGATTCAGGACGTTTTGGCGTATTTGAACGTTATATGCAATCCGTACGACAGAACACGTTTAATGCGTATAATAAACGAGCCGAAACGAGGCATCGGGGATTCGACGATCGAAAAGGTCAACACGATATGTTCGGAAACGGGACAACATTTTTTTGATGTTATAAGCGAAGCTTCAAATTACCCGGAGCTGCAGCGTTCCGCCGAAAAACTCATGGATTTTGCGAGAACGATACGAATGCTTGCGCAAAAAACGGAAGAAGTATCTCCGTCGCATATTTTTACGGAGCTTTTGTCCGCTATCCGTTACGAGCAGCACCTGAGAAATCAATACGATCTTTCGGATGCGGTTTCTCGAATCGAGAACGTTCACGAGCTTCAAAACAACATTGTTGAATACGAAAAAAATGCCGAAGAACCGACGCTTTTGGGATATTTGGAACAGACGGCTCTTGTCAGCGCCGTTGACGATCTTGACGAAGACGAGCCTGCGGTAACGCTGATGACGATGCACTGTGCAAAAGGCTTGGAATTTGACGTTGTTTTCCTTGCAGGCTTTGAAGAAGGGCTTTTCCCGTCCGCAATGTCCGTCAACGAACAAGGCGGTATCGAGGAGGAAAGACGGCTTTGTTACGTTGCAATAACACGTGCAAGAAAGCAGCTTTTCATCACGCATGTTCGGTCGAGAATGCTGTACGGCACGCCGCGTCCGTCGATGCCCTCGCGTTTTCTCAAAGAGATACCGGAGGAGCTTATCACTCAAGTACAGTCCGTACAGTACGAAAAACCGCACAATGTACGGCACACGAAGCCCATGAGCGAACGTGCGCTTTTAACAAATACCATAACCGTCATCCCCAAAGAAAAAGACGGCAAGATCTCTTACAGGATCGGTCAAAATGTTAAACACAAAGTATTCGGCGAAGGTGTTATAACCGGCGTGACGGAAATGTCGTCGGACAGCCTTCTCGAAGTGGAATTTGCTTCGGTAGGCAAGAAAAAGCTTATGGCAAACTTCGCAAAACTGAAGATCATAGAATAAGAAAATGAGCTGTAAAACAAAGATTTTTACAGCTCTTTCTTTTTTTGACAATCCGGAACGTATCACATCGTTTTTACGGGTCCCGCAAATATCGCGCCCGAAACGTACCCGACAAACGGTTTTATATAAAGCGTCGCAACGCCCCGTGTTTTCAAAATATTGCCGACCGTTATACGATAAATGTTTGCACCGCCGCATTTCCCGATCTGTTCGACGAGTGCTCCCGCACCGTTGACATCCGCAAAATAAAGCACGCCGAACACAGCCGCCTCAAGCATTTTTACAGACGGCGAGATCTCTGCGGAAGCGAAAATATCGTGTTTGAACGGTTCGGCTGCGTATTTTACGCATGAGGATCCGGGAGCGGATATTTTGTTTTTATCTACAAGCAGCAACGATGTCGTGACATCTTTCGGTTCGCCGTTAACATATTCGACCGAAAGGCGGTGTGTGCCTTTTTTAACATCGACTGCCGAAAAATCGCGAATGATATCCGCGTCGATCATTGTAACGAACGGCGATATGCCTTTAACAACAAGTTCTGTTCGTGTATCGTTTTCGACGTAAAATTCTGCGGTATATACCGCTTTTTCGTTTGAACGGACAGTAAAAACGGCGTCACATTCGTTTTTAACGGTCAATCTTTGCAAAGAGCCGTCGGGGAGAACTTTGTTCCACAGTGTATATTCCAAAACGGAATGTTTTTCTCCGCAAATTTCAAGCTCGTAAATCTCGTTTGTATTACACATAGCAATCCTCTTCTTTATTATATTTTTATTCGTTTTCAAGACGTGTGCGTTTCCAATAATTGTTCATTTTCCATGAATTGTCGTACGTTACTTCTTTGCCGAGGTACGGAGGCGGAACAAAAGCGAGAGCGTCTTCGACGGACCTAAACTCTACCTCGGCATACATAAACTCCGTTTTTGTACCGGCATCGACGAGCGAGCATTCGAGGATAAGTCCGTCAGGCAGGTCATAGCAGCGTTTGAGCTTATGTATCGGTTCTTTTTCGGCGATTTTGCAAAGGACTTCGAACTGTTTTTTTGTGATAGATATTTCTATTTCTTCTCTGCAAAGCTCACCCATGCTTTTAACGGTCATGCGATACGTTTCTTTATCGCCGCAACGTTTGCTTCTTGCACGCACGGTGGGCATAACGGAGATGTATATTTGCCGCATCTCGCATTCGGATCTGAGCGTAAGCTCGGACGGAAAAGCGTCGAGTAAAAATTTACGTTCTATTTCCATAAAAAAATCCTTTCGTTCATATTTGCTTGACAGAGCGGTGTGTTTTTGATATAATTCAAATAAAAGAAAATACAGGACGGTATAAAACGATGGTACATTTCGGCAACGACTGGGACGAGGTTCTTTCGGGAGAATTTGAAAAAGAGTATTATTTACGGCTCAGGGCTTTTTTAAAAAACGAATATCAAACGCACACAATATATCCGGATATGTACGATATTTTCAATGCGTTTAAGCTAACACCGTACAAAGATGTGCGCGCGGTCATTCTCGGACAAGATCCGTATCATGGACCGGGGCAGGCGCACGGGCTTTGTTTTTCCGTAAAAAAAGGAATACAACCGCCGCCGTCGCTTGTTAACATATTCAAAGAACTAAACGATGATCTCCAAATCACGCCGCCGCCTCACGGAGAACTGACGTCGTGGGCAAAGAACGGAGTTTTATTGCTTAACACCGTGCTCACCGTACGTGCCGGAGCAGCAAACAGCCACAGAAATATGGGCTGGGAGATATTGACGGACCGAGTAATCGAGCTGTTAAACGAAAGACAGGGGCCTATGGTGTTTTTGCTGTGGGGAACACCTGCAAAGCAAAAAGCAAAGCTGATAACAAACCCGAAACATCTCATTTTACAAACCGTACACCCCTCGCCTCTTTCGGCTTACGGAGGTTTTTTCGGCTGCCGCCATTTTTCAAAATGCAACGATTTTCTTATGTCGCAGGGACTTGAACCGATAAACTGGGCAATAACGGATTAGGATGTTAAATTATTATCGATTAAATTATCACCATTCGAAATCTTCGATTTTATTTTTCGGAAGCTCGCATCGAGTATCGACAACCTTGTTACGTTCGATCTGACACAGAGTCTTGTAAAAAGGTTCTAGGATCTTGAATTTTTCGGATATTTCGGTCACGATATCCGGTGTAAAAAACGCCTCATGTGCAAGGATCGGCGACGAAATAAAGAATTTTTTCATTTCATACCACGAGTTTAAGCCCAATTCCTCCGCGCGAGCAGTAAATCCGCTCGGGAAATATTTATATTTTTCGCTGATAACGCAAAGCCCGTTTTCCGTTATGGGACGTATGCATTCCGCAAATTTATCGGGATCGTCAGTAATATATTTTCTCATTGCCGCCATTGTCTTGGGTGACGACTCGAAAGCTCCCATTCCGTAACGTGCGCCCTCACTCATGATCTCGGCAAAGAACGTGATCCCGTCGCAGCTGTTGTCGAAAGGTCTGCGAAAGGCTATCCATGCGCTGTCGCGATAAAGATGCTTGTCTTTTGTAAAACGTGTATCCCTGTAAATTCGAGAAAGACACTTTGACGGTTCCGTAACAAGATCGGGGTCGATCCGACGTATCACGGGAGTCAAGTCTTCCACAAGATCCGAAAACGGCTGACGGACGTATTTTTTATAATCTTCACGATGTTCTTCATACCACGCTTTTGAATTGTTTTCTTTAACATTATGAAGATATTCCGTCGTTTTCGGAGAAAAACCTTTAAATTGCATATATTTTCACCTTTTCAATAAGGGGTCTGCCCAAACTATATCAAATAAACCGTTTTTCGGTACTTTTCTGTAGATATTATATACTTTTACTTCCGATTTGTCAAGCCGGTCGTGTTGTGCAAACCTTGACAAAGCGGGGATTTTATAATATAATAGTTTTAACAAACAGCATTCGGCAATCAGAGTTTAATTATCACAAAAAATCGATACGGAGGCAAAAATGCCGTTTAATTACAATAAATCAGAATTTTTATGCAGTTATTTCGACGCGAAGCAGCTTTCGCTTGAGCGAAAACCGGAGGTCGTTTTTGTCGGTCGTTCAAACGCGGGAAAAAGCTCCATGATAAACAAGCTTGTAAACCGCAAAAAATTCGCCTACACAAGTTCCAAGCCCGGCAAAACAGCTGCCATCAACTATTTTTCCGTGGATAACAAAATATATATCGTCGATCTTCCGGGATACGGATTTGCGCAAAGATCAAAGACCGAGCGAAAAAGCTGGGGCAGCTTGATAGAAACGTATTTTGACCTCGGCAGGGATATGCGGCTTGTTGTACTGTTAATCGATATACGCCACGGGCCGACGGCAGACGACGAAATGATGTACGATTATTTGATGTCAAAAACCGTACCTTTCTGCGTTGCCGCAACAAAATCGGACAAGGTCTCGAAAACTGCGGCGAGCGAAATGGTACAAAAGATAAGCGAGTGCTTCGGTGTTAACGCATTTTCGTTTTCCTCACAGACGGGAGAAGGCGTGGATACGTTAAAAGCCATAATCGAAGACTTGACGGAGGAAAAAGATGATTGAAAAACAAGACGGCGTACTTTGTATTGACGGCGTAAAAGTCACGGATATAGTAAACGAATACGGAACGCCGTGTTATATAATGTCGGAAAAAACGATAAGGGAAAACTGCCGTAAATACAAAAATGCGATAGAAAATTATTACGGCGGCAACGGACTTCCCGTTTACGCGTCAAAAGCGTTTTCCTGCAAAGAGATATACAGGATCGTTGCAAGCGAGGGGTTCGGCGCGGACGTTGTTTCGGGCGGAGAGCTTTACACGGCGCTAAAAGCAGGCTTTGACCCCCAAAAGCTGTATTTTCACGGTAATGCCAAAACGGTTTTCGAGCTTAAAACAGCGGTCGAAAGCGGCGTTGGGCGCATTGTTGTGGATAATCTCGAAGAGCTTTTAACATTAGACCGCATTGCTGCAGAGCAAAACAAGGTCGCCGATATCTCGTTCAGAATAAAACCGGGCGTTGAAGCACACACGCACGATTTTGTCAAAACAGGACAGATAGACTCCAAATTCGGCGTTGCGCTCGAAAACGGCGAAGCGTTCGAGATCATAAAAACGGTGTCGAAAATGAAGAATGTTAACGTTGTGGGCGTACACTGCCATATCGGTTCGCAGATATTCGACGAAGATCCGTTTGTGCTTGCCGCAAAGGTAATGCTCAAATTTATTGCAGAAGTAAAAACAAAGCTTTCACTCGACATACGCGAGTTAAATCTCGGCGGCGGTTTCGGCATAAAATACACGGAAGACCAAGACCCGAAAGATTACGACGAATATATGCGCCGTGTTTCGCAGACGGTAAAAAGCGAATGCGAGGCACTCGGCATCGATATTCCGTTTATGGTAGTCGAGCCGGGACGGAGCATTGTGGGAGCTGCGGGAATAACGGCGTACACCGTTACATCAGTAAAAACGATCGAGCAAATACGGAGCTATGTTGCAATCGACGGCGGTATGACCGACAATCCCAGATATGCGCTTTACAGATCGGAATACACCGCAGCCATAGCGAACAAGGCTGATCTGCCTCGGGATTTTGAAGCGACGATCGCAGGCAGATGCTGCGAAAGCGGCGATCTTATCGGGGAAAAGATGTTGATACAGCGTCCCGAAGCGGGAGATATACTTGTTGTGTTCGCAACAGGGGCTTACAACTACTCGATGGCGTCGAACTACAATCGCGTTCCTCGTCCGCCGGTCGTTATGATAACGGACGGAAAACCGAGACTTGTTGTAAAAAGAGAAACGTACGAAGACATTGTTAAAAACGACATATAATAAAGGAGAGGCAAAATGACCACAGAATACGTACAAAAAGTTATTACGGAAATGAAAGAAAAGCTCATTGCCGCCGGCAGACCCGCGCTTGCAGATTCTTTTGAAAAATGTTATCCCAACACTATTGAAACAACTACCGAGCTTAACGACGACGGTACCGCTTTTGTTTTTACGGGAGATATTCCGGCTATGTGGCTGCGAGATTCTTCCGCACAGGTACGTCATTATTTGCCGATAACAAAGCACGATGCGCAAATGCGCAAGATCGTAGAGGGGCTTATCGCAAAGCAAGCGGAGTGTATACTCAACGACGCATACGCAAACGCATTTAACAAAGAGGCGTCGGGCAAATGCTGGACCGAGGACGAAACGGAATTTAAAAATCCGCTCGCATGGGAACGCAAGTATGAAATAGATTCTCTTTGCTATCCCGTTCAGCTTGCGTACCTTTATTGGAAAGCATCCGGTTCTTCCGCGCATTTTACGGAAAACTTCAAATCGGCTTGCAAACGTATCCTCGAAGTGTTCAAAACAGAACAAAACCACAAAAACTCAAAGTACTTTTTTATCAGGGACAACTGTCCCCCGTCCGACACTCTTCCCTGCAACGGTCAAGGTAATCCCGTGGGTTATACGGGTATGACATGGTCGGGATTCAGACCGTCCGACGATGCGTGCAAATACGGTTATCTTATTCCGTCAAATATGTTTGCCGTTGTTATCCTCGGCTATATGGAAGAAATTTTTGCCGACGATAAAGAAATATCACAAACTGCTCACGAGTTAAAAACGCAGATCGACAGCGGCATAAAAAAATACGGCATTTACGACCATCCCGTCTACGGCAAGATCTACGCATACGAAACAGACGGCCTCGGCAACTATAATCTTATGGACGATGCAAATGTTCCGTCGCTACTCTCGATCCCGTATCTCGGTTACGTATCGGCAGACGACGAGATATACAAAAACACGAGGAAGTTCATTTTAAGCAAAGCAAACCCGTATTATTACGAAGGCAAAGTCGCCAAAGGTATCGGCAGTCCGCATACGCCCGAAAATTATATCTGGCACATAAGCCTTTCCATGCAGGGTTTAACATCTGTTGATGATACGGAAAAGCAGTATCTGCTCGATCTTTTTGAGTCAACAACAGCGGGCACGGGCTATATGCACGAGGGCTTTGATGTTGACGATTCCGATAAATTTACACGTTCGTGGTTTGCATGGGCAAATTCGATCTTCTCGGAATTTGTTCTCAGCGTGTTCGAAAAATAATAAAAAAGAACTTCTTCCATGTTCAAACGACACGGAAGAAGTTTTTTAATGCGAAACACTGTTTGCCGCATTTGGCAGAGGTGACGAAGATCTGTGTTAAAACATAAATCATATAAAACCGTAAATTTGCGATTTCATGAAATAATTGCGCAAACCGATAAAGTATAAAAAGACTTCTTCCGGCTCAAAAAACGGAAGAAGTTTTTTTAACACCAAAACACGATACGCGGTTTTTACAGGCGATGAAGATCGACGTTAAAAACATAAATTATGTAAAGCTGTAGATATGCGACACTTCCGCAGGCGGAGCCGCGAACACATTTATATCCGAGCCGATCTTTATTCCGTGAACGGATAAAAAAGATGCGGCGGTGTTAAGCGCAACTTCGGGCGAATTGTTTTCTTTACTTAAATGCGCAAGGAGAACATTTTCCGTTCCGCTATGCGCCAACAAAGTTAAAAGTTCTGCGGACTGTTCATTGGAAAGATGACCGAACGGACCTGCGATACGTTGTTTTAACGGATATGGGTACGGGCCTGTAAAGAGCATATTTTTATCGTGGTTCGATTCGAGGATAACTGTTTTACAACCGGTAAGCGACGTTTTTATCTCCGCCGTTACCTCACCCGCATCCGTAACGATGCCGATATTTCCGTAATCCGTAACGATCTTGTAGCCGACGCATTCCGCGCTGTCGTGCGGAGCACGAAAAGATGTTACTTGAAAGCAATCTCGTTTTGCGCAAGCGCCGGACGGCATGATACAAAACATGGATTCGTCAAGTCCCGCAACGTCACGTTTTACGGCAGCCAAAGTAGCTTCGTTTGAAATAATCGGTATTCGAAAGTGTTTACATATTGTTGAAAGGCCGCCTATATGGTCGGAATGCTCGTGCGTGATAAAGACGGCTTCGACAGCCGAAAGAGACAGTCCGACGGATTCGAGTGCTTTTTGCGTTTTTCTCACGCCACCTCCGGCGTCAACGAGGATAACTCTTCCGTCGATATCTATAACATTGCAATTCGCACTGCTGCCGCTGAAAAGCGTAAATACCCGTAACATCAGCTTATCTTCGTTGCGGAGCTTACGGCTTCTGCTTCGTCATCGACGACTTTTATGTTCGCGCCGAGATCTCTGAATTTATCGACGATGTTTTCGTAACCGCGTTCGATATAACGTACTTCCGAAATCTCCGTAATACCCTCGGCGATAAGTGCTGCGATGATGAGTGTAACACCCGTTCTGAGATCGCAAGCGCGCACTGCGGCGCCCGTAAGCTTTTCAACGCCCTCGATAACGCAGATATTTCCGTCAACAGTCATCTCGGCGCCCATACGGCGCAGCTCGTCCACATATTTGAATCTGTGCGAATATATCGTTTCGGTAATAATGGATGTGCCGTCTGCACGGCAAAGAAGTGCTGCCATTTGCGACTGCATATCTGTCGGAAAGCCCGGATACGGAAGTGTTTTTATGTTAACTTTATTTATAGGCGTTTGTGCATCGCGCGATACGATAATGTAATCGTCAAATTCCTCGACGGTAGCACCCGAAGCTTCTATTTTTGCGGAGATCGATTCAAGATGCTTTGGAATAACATTTTTTATCGTAACACGTCCGCCTGCGGCAGCCGCAGCAGCCATAAATGTGCCGGCTTCGATCTGGTCGGGGATTATCTCGTAACGTCCGCCGTGAAGCTCCGACACGCCCTTGATCTTAATAACGTCGGTACCCGCGCCTTTTATTTGCGCACCCATAGCGTTGAGAAAGTTTGCGATATCAACGATATGCGGCTCTTTGCCTGCGTTTTCTATAACGGTAAGGCCGTCTGCGAGAACAGCCGCAAGCATAATGTTTACGGTCGCACCGACAGACGGGAAGTCCAGATTCATCGATGTGCCTTCAAGCTTTTCAGCATCCGCAACAACAATACCGTGTTCGATATTTACCGTTGCACCGAGCGCCTCGAAACCTTTTATATGATAGTCTATCGGGCGTTCAACAAAATCACAACCTCCGGGCAGACCGACGCGAGCGTGGCCGAATCTGCCGAGGAGAGCGCCTATAAGGTAGTAAGAAGCTCTGAGTTTTCTTACGGCATCGTAATCTGCGACGTAAGAAACGACGTTTGAACAGTCGATTTTGAGCGTTCTTTCGTCGAGATATTCGACATCTGCGCCCATTTTTCTCATTATGTCAACGAGCTCGGAGACGTCGTTTATCTTAGGCACATTTTCGATAATGCACGTGCCTTTTACAAGCACGGTTGCCGGGATTATGCCGACCACCGCATTTTTTCCTCCGCTCAGAGAGACTTCACCGTAAAGCGGTTTACCTCCGCTGATAACGTATTTTTTCAAAATGGATAACACCTCTTATTTCCGGGTTACTGTATTTGTTATGTGTTAAGATATATACGGAAGTGCGTCGAAATACGACTTTGATTCCGTATTGTATAATGCAAAATGAAGATGATTGCCGGTACTGTTGCCTGTGCTGCCGACATACGCTATGACCTGCCCCTGATAAACTTTCGTACCTTTTGACACGGACGATTCAAGCTTACTGCAATGACCGTAATACGAAATGATACCGTTACCGTGATCGATGGCTATATAATTGCCCAGACCGTTTTTCTGATATCCGTACTCGACTATTACGCCTGCGTCCGCAGCGAGGATCTTGGTTCCGTATGCGGCGGCGATATCCGTACCGCGATGGAAGTTTGCCGTACCGTTGAGCGTTCTGTTGCCAAAACCGGACGAAACATATCCTGCGCCGTTGGCAAGGGGCCATATAAACTTCCCTGAGGGAGCGATCTTTTTCGTTCCGACAAGAATTTGGCGCGCGACCGCGTCTTTTACCTTTTTTTGAGAGATCTCGGTTCGGTATGTTTCAACACCGTTGACTTCTCTGATCTCTGCCGTAACTTCATATATTCCGTTAACACCCTTTTGCTTTGTCTCGGTCGTACCCTCGTAAAGAGAATCGGTATATATGTATTTTGTTTCGTAAGGAATGATCTCGGAATATGTTACCTGATATGAAGTCTGTATTCTCAGCTCACAATAAGGCTGACCGACGATCAAAGTATCTCCGGCAGAAAGATCGTAAATATCTCCGTTGTTTAACATCGAAAGGACCGGAACACTTATTCCGTAATGCTCCGCTATGGATTCGGCGGTGTCGTTTTTTGTAACTTTATACACAGACGGTTCCTGTGCGGTTTGGAAGAGAGAAACAAGCTCGTCATAAGAACGTTCGTATGTTTTCGGATACGTATCTCTTATGATCTCAACGCTGTTGATTATACTGTATTTTTCGCCTTTTTCGCCGGAAAGATACCAAGACGCGATATGTTCCAAAAGGCGTGTCAGATCGCCTTCGTTTTTGGACGTGCCGATGAGCTGCCCGTCAACAAACAAGCCGTACGACTGCCCGATATATTCCTGATAGCTGTTATAAAGCGTTTCCGCGATATCGGACGGATCGGTAAGCTGACTTTTTTCGACGACCGTAAAGCTCAATGTCGGTATCGACTCCATAACATATTCGGTCTCACCGGACGAATATATCCTTGTTTCAACGGAAGCTCTGATATCGTCGAAAGATTGTTGATTGCTCACATATGCTATATGTTCGTCGCCGAGACGGACGTCAAGCGCAACGGAATACACGTTTGCTGCCCAAAACGAAAAGATAAGAATGCCGAAACCGGCGACGGGAATTATTATCGGCATTACGGTTTTTAAAATACCAAGAAGAATTAAACACAGAACCTTTAACGTATGACGCGCAAGATAGCTTGTTCTGTAAAAAAAACTGGTATGCCTAAGATGCGAAAGCTTTGGTTGAACGGAAAAAGACGAGCCTTCCGGAAACGCTTTTTGTACAAAAAACGAGATAAGAGGAACTAAATTCTTCCATAGCTTATCGAGTTTCAATTTTTTTGAGATACGTGCGGTAAATTTTGCGACAGCGGAACGTTTTTTCTTTTTTCGCGAGTATTTGCGCACTATCGAGTAATCCGATCCCGTGCTGTGTGACCACGATGTTCTACCCCCGACCGGACTGTAAATACTTCGGGGCATTGCGACCTCCCTTAATTAGGAAAAATTTAATCGAAAACAGGGATATATTCTGTCTTTTTCTTTTTCCGACGCGGTTTTGGCGGATGTTTTTTTCTGTACATTTTATGAAGTACATAGCACAGCAAATATATTCCGGTCGCGATCACCATATTGACAAGAAGCGACAGAACGAACATATCCGGCAAAAACAACGTTTCAAAACTCTCGTGGAAATACTGGGGCGGGAAATATCGCGGGAAATAATCGCTGTTGAACACTATATCCGTTGTTTGTTCCGCAAATGCGAACGGGAACCCGAATTTCATATCGTATATACTCTCGTATGTTTCAAGCCATATCGGGCAAAATGCGCCCATAGCCGTTATGACAGAGCCGATGAGAAGTATAATTACGACCGAGATTATAACAAAAACTACTTTTTTCTTCATCACAGTACCGTGTTTTACAAAAACCTTTCTGAAATCAGCGGATATTTATTCGCCCGCTTTGAGTTTTTCGGCTTGATCGGTCGTTATAAGCGCATCGATCAATTCGTCCAAATCGCCGTCCATGATCTGAAGGATCTTATAGAGCGTAAGACCTATTCGGTGGTCGGTCACACGTCCCTGAGGAAAATTATATGTTCTTATACGTTCGCTCCTATCGCCGGAACCGACTTGAATGCGGCGGTCGGATGCGATCTTTTCGGTTTGTTCGGCAAGCATACTTTCGTAGATACGGGAGCGGAGGATCTTCATTGCGCGTTCTTTGTTTTTATACTGGCTGCGCTCGTCCTGACAATCGACGATAGTGTTTGTCGGAACGTGGATTATCCTGATCGCGCTTTCCGTTTTGTTAACATGCTGGCCGCCAGCGCCGCCGGAACGGTGCGTTTCGATAATAAGATCTGCGGGATTGATATCGACTTCAACCTCGTCCGCTTCGGGCAGAACGGCAACGGTGACCGTGGACGTATGTATTCTTCCTTGCGACTCCGTTTCGGGAACACGCTGAACTCTGTGAACGCCGCTTTCGAATTTCAAACGGCTGTATGCGCCTTCGCCCTCGATAGAAAAGCTGATCTCTTTTATGCCGCCGAGCTCTGTTTCGTTAACGGACAAAACTTCGGTCTTGTACCCTTTTTTCTCGGAATACATAGAATACATTCTGTAAAGAGAATTGGCAAAAAGTGCAGCCTCTTCACCGCCTGCGCCGCCCCTGATCTCGACGATAACGTTTTTGTCGTCATTCGGGTCACGAGGCAAAAGAAGTATCTTTATCTCTTCCTCCAATTTTTCGAGACGTTCTTTGCCGGATTTGTATTCTTCTTCGACGATCTGACGAAAATCCGGTTCGAGAGTCTCGTTCATAAGCTCGCGCGCTTCCTCGGTATCTTTTTTTACTTTAAGAAGCTCGTTGTACTTTTCAACTATCGGCGAAAGGCTTTTATGCTCTTTCATATATTTTTTATATTGCTCCTGATCGGTTATAACATCCGGATCCGTGAGCTTTTCGTTGACCGCATCAAGTCGGTCGCTTATACTTTTAAGTTTATCTAACATACAATATAATACCCCATAATATCCTACAATATAGTATAACAGATTTTCGGCGTTTTGTAAAGTGCCGTTTGTGAACTTATCTATAAATTTAAACGGAAATTCGCATTTTTTGTCCGTTGATCGTTGACAACAGCCGAAACATATGCTATAATAAAAGAAAACTTCGGGGTAGGGTGAAATTCCCTGACCGGTGGTTACAGCCCACGAACCTGTTTTTACAGGCCGAAACGGTGAGATTCCGTTGCCGACGGTACAGTCCGGATGGCAGAAGATATTGCGGCGCAGCTGCGTCTTATTATGCGAAAAAGTTCCCGAATAACGGGAACTTTATTTTTTTTCGGAGAACACCTGCGTGAAAATTCGATGATCCCATAATCGCAAGAATATCTGTTTTACGCATAGATCCACCGTAAAACGGTTCCCGACAAGTTTTTGCCACCAAGCGTTTGCCGCAACACGACTGGGTGAATTTTATTAACTTTATATTCCGTCGCCATGACTGCGGAATAGCGATTACGAAAAAACAGTACGAAATTTAATGATTCGCAAATGGAAAGATTATCTGCCTCACGCATAAATCCACCGTAAAACGGTACCCGACAAGTTTATGTTCGCCGCAGAAGAATTTAATTAACTTTTTATATGGAGGTTGTTATGAATATTAAAATAACACATTTGATCATTGCGCTCACGGCGTTATTCATTGCCGTGCTGATCGTTGTGACGACATTGGCAATAAAAAAACGGAAAAAGACAGCGATAACAAGCAAACGTTCCGTCAAACAACTGGCAACTTTAGGTGTTATGTCTGCATTAAGCATAGTTTTGATGATCTTAATACGTGTACCGTTCCCGACGGCGCCGTTTCTCGAATACGACCCCGCAGACGTCCCGATACTGATCTCGACGTTTTTGTTCGGACCGTGGTGGGGTTTGTTAATGACGGCGGTCGTAAGCGTTATTCAAGGAATAACGGTAAGCACGTCGAGCGGTATTATAGGCATTATAATGCACATCACGGCGACAGGCGGTTTTGTTTTGTCGGCAGGGGCGATATACAAACGAGGCAAAAGCATGAAAAGAGCGATCGCGGCTCTCGTGTGCGGCTCCGTTGTTCAGACGATACTTATGGCGGGAATGAATCTTGTGTTAACACCTGTTTTCATGAACACTCCGCTTCAAACCGTGCTCGGCATGATGATCCCGACTATAATCCCGTTTAATCTTATAAAAGCGGGGTTGAACGCAGTGATAACGTTTTTTGTTTACAAATTCGTATCCAAAACCGTTTCAAAAATCTTCGATCAAACGGCTTGATAATACACATATCAATCTTTTAACACGGGAACGAATATCTCGTCTGCGGAAGAAAGGTCTTGGCAAAAGCCGTCAAAACCGAGTGTTTTGTATTCGTTTAACACCGTTCGGTATTCTTTGATCGTTATTTTTCGGTTTATTTCGGGGAAATTTTCTTCGGAAACATCGCCGGACGGAATGTACTGTCCCATAAGGCTGACAAAAATATCGTCGGGAAGATGTTCTTTTATAAAACGCAACGCTTTTATCGACTGCAGGGGCATTGACGGCAAAACGAGATGGCGCACGATAACGCCTTTTTTCATCATATTATTTTCGTCAAGGACAGGCGCGCCTGTTTGTCTGAACATCTCGCAGATCGCGGCAACGGCATTTTCGGCATAGTCGGGAACGCCCGAGTATCTCATTGCTTTTTCGTTTGATCGGTATTTAAGATCGGGCAGATAAATATCCACAAGCCCGTCCATTTCACGAAGCGTTTCAACACGTTCGTAGCCGCCGGAATTCCACACGACGGGGATATCGAGTTTTGCCGAACGAAGCGCATTTTTTATGTTGGGCGCAAAATGCACGGGGTTTACGAGATTGATATTTTCGGCGCCGTCTGCCTGAAGCGAAAGAAAAATATCGCAAAGTTCACTGTCGGAAAGTTCTTTTCCGACATTTTCTCTGCTTATTTCGTGATTTTGGCAGAACACACAGCGCATCGTACAACCCGAAAAGAACACCGTACCCGAACCGTTTTTGCCGCTTATTACCGGCTCTTCCCAGAAATGCTTTGCGGCGCGTGTAACACTCGCTTTTGTTCCGCCTCGGCAAAAGCCGCGAGTTATATTTCTGTTAACTCCGCACTTACGCGGACACAGCTCACATTTTTCGTATGTCATAAAATTTCACTCATAGAATACAGCGTCATCATTTTTGATGACGCTGTTGTCTTTTAATTATATCAGGTTGCTCTTTGCGGACGTTTTTCGATCTTCATCGAGTTGTTTTTAATAAAGTCGATAAGCTCGTCGACCTGCATAAACGCAAGGCCCGTAACGGTGTCGGCAGCGCCGTAATACATAGCTATACGGCCTGTTGCGGCATCGGAGAGCGTAGCGCACGGGAAAACGACGTTGGGGACATCGCCGACGCATTCGTAGATCTCCTGCGGAGAAATGATATACGGGTCGGTCCTGTAGAGGACTTTCCAAGGTTGTTCGAGGTCAAGAAGAGCTGCGCCTGCGTGATAAACAAAGCCGTTGCAGCTTTGAAGAACGCCATGATAAATAAGGAGCCAGCCTTCGGTCGTTTCGATCGGAGCGGGACCGGGACCGATCTTTCTGGACTGCCATGAACCTGCGGGTTCCATAACATGGCGATGTTTGCCCCAATATGTGAGGTCTTTACTGCGGCTTACGAAAATATCGCCGAAAGCCGTATGACCGGTATCGCTCGGACGAGACAGCATATAATATTCGCCGTTTATTTTTCTGGGGAACAAAACGCCGTTGCGGTTATACGGAAGGAAGACGTTTTCGAGCTGATAGAATTTTTCAAAATCGAACGTATACGCAAGGCCGATGGTCGGTCCGTGGTAGCCGTTGCACCAAATAATATAATATCTGTCTTCGATCCAAACAACGCGGGGGTCGTACGCATAAACGAACTCGCCGACATCGGGATCGTCGCAGATCATTTTGATAGGTTCGGGATTTATGTTCCAGTTTATACCGTCTTTTGAAAAGCCCGCATGGATACGCATATAACGGCCTGTATTGTCGCAACGGAACACTCCTGCAAAGCCGTCCTTAAAAGGCACTACGGCAGAGTTGAAAATACTGTTGGAATTGGGAAGAAGATCTCTGGGTATAACCGGATTTTTGGAATAACGCCAAAGCACTTTGTTACAGCCGGCAGGCTTGTCCTCCCAAGGGATGTTGGGGAGATTGGGACCTATGATCGTAGGCATATAATCAGAACTCCTTTATATTAAATTTCTCTTTTGATTTTACAAACGGGTTTTAAAAGCTCCCCGTTTTATTATATACATTATACAACAAAAACCGGGGAGCTGTCAATAGCTTTAAATTATTTTATTTTATATCAGTCGCCGTAGGTGCCCCAAACAGCTTCGATACCGCGTACAGAGGGCATAATATCGTCTGTGAAAATTCCTTCAACAACGTCGGAAACGGATTCGATATACTGGGTGATGGTTTGGTTTGTATCCATAAAGCCGATATAGTTTTCTCTCATTGCATAGTGGAAATAGTTATATTCCTGATTGAGGTACATCTTGAAAAAGTTATCGCAGTCTCTCGAATCGAAGAAGTAGTTACGTTCCATATATGCTTTGATATCTTCGTCTGTTTCGTAGCCGGGAAGCGGTTCGTAAAGAGCGTTGATGATTATAGCGGAGCTTTCGGTGTTTTTGGAAAGAGTGGAGAATGCGATACAGTAGTTGTTGTTTTCCATAATACCGTAAACACGATCGGGATCAGCATTGGGACCGAGAGGCCAAGTAAGGATACCGAAGTTATCAACCTTAAGAGATATACGAGCGTCCTGACCGTAGAGATAACCTGTGGGCGCAACGCACATAACGGAAACGCCGTTTACGAAATCGTCGATGGTGGAAGCAACGGAATCGTTCATTTCACTTGCGATAGTGTAGCTGAGGTCGGTCTTCCAAATAGCTTTTGCCTCTTCCATAGCGGCAATAGCGGAATCAGTATAAAAACCGTAAGAATAGTTGCCGTTTTCATCTTTGTAAACAAGAGAGTCGCCGTTGGAACGAATGAACATCTCTGTATAATACGGCCAGTGTGCGGAAAGACCGTAATATTTTGTGGTAGAACCTTCAATAACGGTATAAGCATCAAGACATTCTCTGAACTTAGCCCAAGTCCATTCGCCGTTTTCAACATATTCACGCGGGTCGGGCTGAGCGAGAAGAGAAACTATATCTTCGTTGACAGCAAGAGGGTATCCGAAAGAAGAATGGTTAAGTTCGGGCCAACCCATGGGGATAAGACCGTACAGGTCATCTTCGTAATAAACAACTTCGAGAATGGATCTGCTGCCCCATTTGGACTCGTCCATATAATCGATATAATCCGAAAGACCGGACATACCTACGAGCATACCTGCTCTTGCGGCGTCTGCCCACATATCGGATATACCGGAAATAACGTCACACATAAATACGCCTGCATACGAAAGGGAGATAAAGGTGTGGCATCTTTGTGTGTCGTTGTAATTAACGGTTATTTTACAATTGTAGTTTTGCTCTATTTCGTTAAGACGTGCAGCGGCAAGATCCGCAAATACAGAGTCGGGAACGAAACCGAGAATGTTTTCGTCGACAGCACCGTCGCTCGTGTTGGAACCGAATTCGTAGATCATTTCAAATCCGCCGAGATTAACAACGCCCGCTTCGCCGGAATTGTAATCAAGATCGAAAGTTTCCGGTTCGGTTCCGCCTGCGCAAGCAGTGGCAAAAACGGAAATGATCATAATCAATGCGAGAAGTTTACATACTTTTCTCATAATTGAACAGTACCTTTCTTAAAATAACTTATCATACTGTTTATACAACAGCTTTAACCGCAGCCTCGACTGCGGAAATATCCTACATTAGATTATACCGTATATTTATAAATATGTCAAGCGCTTCTTCTCTTTTTCAGACACTTTCACGAGTGAAAATCTCACATTTCACTCTTTTGACACATTTACTTTTCCTGAGCGTCATGATTTTTCCGTTTCAACAAGAGGCTTGACCTATGCCGCCCAAGGATCTTCGGTATGCATATGCGAAAAAACGTTATGACTTGACAAAGAGCGTGAAAAAATGTATAATGTCGGTAAGATAACAACGAACGGAGAAGCGTATGAGCAGGATAGACAAACAAAATTATTATTTGGATATAGCACAGACCGTTGCGGAGAGAGGGACGTGTGTCCGTCGTCTTTTCGGCGCAGTGATAGTAAAAAACGATTCGATAATCAGTACCGGATATGTCGGAGCGCCGAGAGGCAGGACAAATTGTTGCGACACGGGAGAATGTCTGCGTGAGAAGCTTAAAATACCGGCAGGCGAACGATACGAGCTTTGCAGGTCCGTTCATGCGGAAGCGAATGCAATAATCTCCGCATCGAGGGAAGAAATGATCGGTGCTACGCTGTATCTTGCGTGTGTTAACGCCAGAACGGGCGAGATCAGCGGCGGAACGAACAGTTGTTCGATGTGTAAACGCCTTATAATAAACGCGGGGATCAAAACCGTTGTGGTAAGAGACACAAAAACCGAATACCGCACGATCGACGTAATGCACGACTGGGTCGAAAACGACGACTCGCTGTCGTTAAAAAGCGGTTATTGATCATGAAAAAGCGTTTTTTTCTTAAAGGCTCGGCATTGTGCGGCGCATTGACCGTTATTTTAACATTTTGTGTTTTAACATCGGCGGCGACCTCCGACTACCGGGCACTGATAAAAATACCGACCGATTCGGTTTCGGGCTGGCAAACGCAAGACGGCACGAGTGCGACCGCAGCGGAGACGACGGACGACAATGGAATGTGCGTGATTTTTTCGTCAAACAGAACATTGCTCTCCGGCGAATACGCATTTTCAGCATTGTGGGACGAGTTTGATGCGGAATTTTCAGACATCGTGTTAAAAATGAGTATTCATATAAACGATATTTCGGCGTTAAACACAAAGGACAGTCGGTTTGCGCTTGCGGGAGAAAAATGTTTGTTTGAATGGAAGTTAAGCGACATCACACTCAAAGAGGGTGTTAACACCGTAACGTTAAGCTTACGTACCGCCGATTTTTCCGAGATACGACAGGAAGCGGAAGATGTTAAAACAAACGAAGAAGACGAAAGCACGGACGAAACGGAGGAGCCGACGGAAGAAGAAGACAGCACCGAAGAATTATCCGAAGAAGAAATGCTTGCGGACATCAGCCGGTTTTTCTTTGAGCTTAAGCAGTCCGGCTCAAAAGCCGTTTCGATAACATTGTCCGACCTTTCGATATCCGTACCATCCAACGAAAGTGCGGAAGAACCGCCCGAGCCGATAACGGATAAAATAGAAAAACCGCTGCTTATAATCGCCATAGCGACCGCTGTGGTGTTGATCTCGGCGATATTTGTCCACAGCGCAATGTACACAAAAAAAGAAATAAAGAAAAGAAAACGCGAATTACGTCAGCGAAAAAGAGAGCGTGAACGCAAATCAGCAGAGGTTAACGAACCCGACGTTCCGGACGATAACGCATAAAAATACAATTGCCCAAGCAGGTTACAGCTACAACTGTTTTCGTGCTTGGGCAAATTATTTCTGTTTTAACAAGACGGATTTTTATTTAACGATATGTCTCCAGCCGAACGGGTCGTCTTTCAAGCCCCATTGAATAGCCGTAAGGTCATCGTAAAGCATTTGAGAAACAGGGCCGATATCGTTATTGTTAATAACACATGCGCAGCCTTCGCGGTTAAGCTCCCCTATCGGGCTTATTACGGCAGCCGTACCGGTACCCCACGCTTCTTCGAGCGCACCGCTTTGTGCGGCAGACATAAGCTCGTCGATATGCAGCATACGTTCTTCGACCGTAAAGCCTTTGCTCTTAAGCAGCTCGATAACGGATCTTCTCGTAATACCCGGAAGGATGCTGCCGTCAAGAGAAGGCGTGACGATCGTGCCGTTGATCTTAAAGAAAACGTTCATTGCGCCGACTTCTTCGACATATTTATGTTCTTGACCGTCAAGCCAAAGGACCTGCGAATAATTGAGTTTTTCCGCTTTTTGCTGACCGATCAGAGAAGCCGCGTAATTTCCGCCGCATTTTGCCATGCCCGTACCGCCGCGCGCTGCTCTTGTGTATTCCGTTTCAACGTATATTTTAACAGGCTTAAGACCTTCTTTAAAATAAGAGCCTACGGGCGAAAGAATGATTATAAACAGATATTCGTTAGACGGGTGAACACCGACGTGTCTGTCCGTTGCGATAATAAACGGACGAATGTACAAAGACGTGCCCGGCTCGGTGGGTATCCAGTCGGAATCAAGTTTTATAAGCTGTTCGAGCGCATTTAAAACTTCGTTTTCGTCAAAACGAGGGATACACATTCTGTCGCAGGACTGATTCATTCTTTCAAAGTTCTTTTCGGGACGGAAAAGATAGATATCGCCGTCTTTTTTTGTACGGTAAGCTTTGAGACCCTCAAATATTTCCTGTGCGTAATGGAACACCATCGATGACGGTTCGAGACTGATGGGACCGTAGGGTACGATCTGAGCATCGTGCCAACCTTTCTCGGAAGAGTGTTTCATAATAAACATATGATCCGTAAAAGTCGTTCCGAAACGAAGGTCGTTTGCGGGAACTTTTTGCTTCGGCTCGGTGTTTTTTGTTATTTTCAATTCCATAGTTTTTCTCCGAATATTATTTATATGTTTTTCGCTTATTTAACAAGCTTCTCGAATCTCTCGTCAAGCTCGTCGGGATGAACACGAACGGAAACGACATACGCTTCTTCGCCCTCGGTAAAGTGACCGTATGTTGTTGTAACGATCGTTCCGTCGGGTAAGATCTCAACGCCGGGATAAGCACAGTCTCCGTTTTTGTAATTTTTCATTATGCGGACACGGTAGCTTCCCTCTCTGCCGTTTTTGATATCATCGTATGTGCCGACCCATGCAAACCAATCTCCCCAATACGGAGACTCAAGGCACGTGTCACGAAAACTTATAAAAAGTCTGCCGTCTTTAAGATAACGTGCGCAGTGTCTGTCACCGGTAAGAGCACCCTGAAGCTCGACGGGTTCGGACCATGTTTTGCCGTTATCGGAAGAGAAAATGGCGTGAGAGTTCATTTTTTTCGCATTTTCGCGCAATACGGCGCACAATTCTTTTCCGTCGGGAGAACGTATGATCGCAGGCTCGCAAAGATCGCAAACATCGTGAGTGCAAATCGCGTGAGGTTCGGACCATGTAAGACCGCCGTCGTGCGATTCGACTTGATAAACAATTATCCTGCCCTCGACTTTGCCGGAACAAACATTGTATATTTCCGTCCATTCGTCGCCCTCTTTTTCGAGCGTACGTACCCAACTGTCGTGTTTTTCCGACCACGTCTTACCGCCGTCCTGAGAATAGCTGTGCATAAGCTTTGTTCTTGTATTCGGACCTTCTCCGGTGCGATAGACGGTTCTTTTCTCGTTCGTACCGCCGTGGATAAATCTGCCGTCATCGTGGAAAATCGCGATATATTCGCCTTTGCCGACTTGACATATATCGCCCATTGCAACGATACCGCCGTAATCGCCGATCGGCTCAAGCTCGGACCATGTATCCCCGTCGTCCTCGGAAACGGACATTCTTATCGGGTACAGTCCGGAAAACAAGATCAATCTGCGTTTACCGTTTTTATCGTAAACCTTATAGATCGTGGGTGTTTCGAGAGATGTTGAAAAACTGTCGGGCACAGGCAGTCTTTCGGTCCATGTTAAACCGCCGTCATAACTCTTTTTCAAAACGATCTGACCGTAACCGTGATTTTTGGGATAAACCGTAACGATCGTCTTTTCGTCGTCAAGAAGAACGGTGGTGGGATGACCCAGGTAAAGACCCTTTTCGTAATCAACGACTGTCTGTCTTTCTTTTTCGTCGGAAATATCGACGACAGGTATTGTGAAATCTCTGCGCATTTTACTTCCCCTCTTTTGTTATGTTGATTTTATAATTTAACACAGATGTTCTCAACATTATCTGCGTGAAAATTTGATTTTTTATGTTGTTTTAACAGGTAAAAATATCTCGAAGACCGCGCCTGACTGTCCGTCGGTGCGATTATATGCGTCAACCGTTCCTCTATGACCGGTAACGACTGCTTTAACAATGGCAAGACCAAGCCCGTGGTTGCCTTTTTTGCCTTTATAAAATCTGTCGAACAAATGCGGCAGATCCTCTTCGCTAAAGCCGGGACCGTCGTCCGTTACGGTAAAAATAACGCCGTTTTCCACGGGGACAGCCTCGACAAAGATCTGTTTTTTCGCAAAACGCAGCGAATTGGAAAAAAGGTTTGTAAACACGGTCGCAAGCCGTTCTCCGTCACCGTAAATATTCGTGATTACGATATCGCCTTTAACGATAGCAATATCGTTTGCCGCAGCGATACCCTCGACCCTTTCGATAGCCTCGTCGATTATTTCGAGAGAGCTTACGGACGACATATGCATGATATCTTTCGTCGTTTCTATCTTGGAAAGATACATAACGTCTTCGACAAGCTTTTCGAGCCGAGATGTTTGATTGAGGATAGATTCGTAGACCTCGTCCGCATTATCGGTAAACACGCCGTCACGCAAGCCTTCGACGTAACCGCGAATAGACATCAGCGGTGTTCGCAGCTCATGCGAGGCATTTTGCAAAAATACTTTTTGGCTGTGATCGTACTCTTCGATGCTTTTTGCCATTTCGTCGATGGATTTCGCAAGTTCGCCGACTTCGTCGTTTGAGTTTATAACTATCGTCGTGTCGAACTGACGTTTTGCCAACATATCGGCACGTATACGAAGTTTTTGAAGATTTCGTGTGAGCTGACCCGAAAAAAGGAGCGCACTTATAACGGCGACAAACGACGCCGCAAGGACGGAGACAAAAAACAGGAGCGTTAAAAGCCCGTCAAGATTATATCTGTCTACCTGCAAAAGCACGACGATGTTTGCATACGTCGCTCCGGAAGAATGTTTTATCTGCCGTGAGTATGCAACATACGTTTCCTTATCTTCTTTTATGACAAAAACTCCGCTTTGTCCGTTTCGGCTTTTAACATACTTTGCGAGCGTTTCTTTTTGAAGGTTGATCACCTCAAAATTCGACACGGCGTATATTTCGTTATCCTCGTCAAAAACGGCAACGGAATAATTTTTATCGGCGATCTCTTTTGATATGCTGTTCCATGCAAACTCAAAAAACATAGGGATCGACGACTGTTTTGACGCGAGAACAATAGCTATCCTGTCCGCATACTGGCGAAGCCTTGTCCGTGCTTCTTTAAGGATATACGATTCCGAAAACAGAGAGACGAACGACATCGATATACCCGCCATAAGAAAGATTATCACGGCGTAGGAAAGGATAAGCTTTGTTTTAATACTGCATTTCATAACATCAGTCTGCAAGACCGTCCGTTACCTTATAACCGTAACCCCAAACCGTTTCGATCGCAAACTCGGTATTGTGATTGTCGAGCTTTTTACGGATACGTTTTACAAGATCGTCAACGGCACGTGTGTCGCCGATATACTGATATTCCCATATATTGGTAAGGAGCTGATCGCGGGTGAACACTCTGTTTTTGTTTGTTACCATAAAATAAATAAAGTTATATTCCATTGCGGTCAAGCTCAGATCTTCCTCATATTTGTCGGAAACTTTAACAACTCTGCGTTCGTCGGGATAGATCTTAAGATCACGGCAGCGCGGGAACGAGCCTTCGGTGGCTTCAGTTTGAATACCGTCTATTCTGCGGAACACGGCTCTGACCCTTGCGACCATCTCTCTGGGAGAGAAAGGCTTGGGGATATAATCGTCCGCGCCCATTTCGATACCGAGGATCCTGTCAAGCTCTTCGTCTCTTGCGGACACGATTATTATGGGTGTGTTGGCTTTTTTGCGTATTTCGTTACACAACTCGAAGCCCGACATTCCGGGCATCATTATATCGATGATAAACATATCCGGCATACCGAGGTTGGCAGCGGAAAGAGCTTCTTCGCCGTTTTCGAATTCATCGACCAAAAAACCTTCTTTTTCAAGATAAGAGCGAACGATCTCTCGTATGTCTTTTTCATCGTCAACAACATATATTTTTTTCATTGTCAAAGGGCCTCCTTAGATTATTTTTATAATATCGTTTTTTTTATTACGGATCCGACACGGGATATCCGTACGTTAGATAGAAACGACCGTTTCGAGGTGTTAAAACACGGCAAACACGGTCCTTGCTGGGATATCATTATGTCTACTACTGTATTATATCACAAAAAGCGGAGATATGGAAGAGCAATTTTCAGTTTTTATGAAAAATATTTTTTAACAGCTTACGTCAATTGTTCCGTACGGGGGATCTGCCGCAGATGTGCCACAGATGTATCATTCTTTTTCGTTATTTAAAGATTATACTTTAACCATAATCAAAAGCATATTCCGTATTTTGAATATATTTTCGATTATTTTCTCCCCCTCTTTTTCCGACCCCGTTTTTCCGAACGGTAACGGGGCTCGGAGCTTTTTTCGGAAAAAGAGCCTAATTAAGCGTATACCTACTGGTTTTTCATATCTACTTTCTCTTAATTTTTATGCGAGAAAGCTCCCTTATCGTTGCAAGGGAGCTTTTTTCGTTTTATAAAAATCTTTTGCCCCGTTTTTTAACGCGGCATGTCCGTTGCTTTCCGAAAGTCTGCAAGACATCTTGCTTAAGTTTAAATCTTAGCAACACCTGAAAACGGTTGTGGCCTATGTAAAAGGTCTCTCAACACCGCACTTCACTTGTTTTCCAAAAAACGGCGAGACATCTTGCTTAAGTTTAAAGCAAAACAACAATCCTGATTTAAAACAACGATCTTGTTTTTTTGCAAAGAGCAAAGAGTGCAAACGATTTAAGTGTGCAAACGATTTAAAATCTACGCAGAGAGCGTTAAGTCCCGAAAGAAGAACCTGTCTCTTATGGGACAACATATGCGTCAGGTCATAAAACGGGTTTAACATTCAAAAACCGGAGCTTATATCAATTTTCTGCGTTAATATGCTATGCCCTGAGCCTTCATAGCCTCCGCAACTTTAAGGAAGCCTGCGATATTTGCGCCGGCAACAAGATTGCCTTTCATTCCGTATTCCTCTGCGGCTTTTGCGGCGTTTGCGTAAATGTTGACCATTATACCGTGAAGCTTTTCGTCTACCTCTTCGGAAGTCCATGAAAGTCTGATCGAGTTTTGGCTCATTTCAAGGCCGGACGTTGCAACACCGCCTGCGTTTGCGGCTTTTGCGGGACCGAACATAACTCCGTGGCTCTGCAAATATTCTACGGCATCGGGTGTTGAAGGCATATTTGCGCCCTCTGCGACTGCGATAACACCGTTTGCGACGAGAGCTTTCGCATCTTCGAGGTGAAGCTCGTTTTGGGTGGCGCAGGGAAGTGCTATATCGCACTTGATATTCCATATTCCCCTGCCCTCCGTATATACTGCGGACGGAACACGTTTTGCGTATTCGGAAATACGACCGCGTTCGACTTGTTTTATCTGCATTACAACTGCGAGATCTATACCGTTCGGGTCGTAAACATAACCGTTCGAGTCCGACATTGCAACGACTTTTGCGCCGAGCTGCATTGCTTTTTGTGCGGCATAAGTCGCAACGTTTCCCGAACCGGAGATACAAACGACCTTGCCGTCGAACGATTCGCCGTTATGTTCGAGCATTTCTTTTGTAAAATAACAAAGACCGTAACCGGTAGCTTCGGGACGGATAAGAGAACCGCCGTAAGAAAGGCCCTTACCGGTAAGAACGCCCGTAAATTCGTTTCTCAAACGTTTATATTGGCCGAACATATAGCCGACTTCACGTGCGCCGACGCCTATATCGCCTGCGGGTACGTCCGTATCGGCACCGATATGTTTGGAAAGTTCTGTCATAAAGCTCTGGCAAAAACGCATGATCTCGCCGTCGGACTTGCCTTTGGGGTCAAAATCGCTTCCTCCCTTGCCACCGCCCATGGGCAGAGATGTGAGACTGTTTTTAAAGATCTGTTCAAATCCGAGGAATTTTATAACGGACAGATTGACCGACGGGTGGAAACGAAGACCGCCCTTATACGGACCTATGGCGGAATTGAACTGAACACGGAAACCTCTGTTGACCTGAACTTTTCCGTTATCGTCGACCCACGAAACACGGAATATCACCGTGCGTTCAGGCTCGACTATTCGATCGAACACGCCTGCGTCGATCAGGTCTTTGCGTTTATCCGCAACGGGGACGAGACTTTCGAAAACTTCGCCGACAGCCTGGAGAAATTCGGGTTCGCCGGGATTTTTTTTGCATACATCCTCATAAAGCTGCGCAAGATATTGATTTTTTATTTGCATAGAATTATCCTCCAAAAAAAAAATATATATATAGATTGCTATCCGAACAAACGGTAAACATATTATACAAAAAAAACCTCTGTATTGCAAGAGGTTAAATGTAAAAAAACAATTATTTTTATCGAACAGACTTTTTAAAGACCTGTTTTCAGGCATTCGGCGGCGATATTTTTATCGACATTTGAGTTACAGAACACATATCCGCGCCATTTTTCCGCCGCAAAAGCTTCCGCCCAATCTCGGATATATTTTATATCTGCGGTCGAACGCACCGAACCGTCTTTTGAAACAAGCCAGAAATTCGTGCCCGTCTTGATCGGCTGCGGGAAGCAGACGTATATGTCAAACAACGTAAAATCGACGATCTTTCCGCGTGCGTAGTATGCATCGCGGATCTTTTCGAAAATCTTCAGGCGAACGTTATCGGTATCTTTCGTAACTTTGTTTATAAACTCTTTTACGCGAACAAAGTCGCTCTTTCCGTCATCGGGTCTATCCATTTTTTCGAGAGAAAACTCCCAAACACGCTTCGGCAGATTTCTTGTTTTTATCTTTTTTATCATTTGACCGAGCGTGAGAAGGTTATTATCTTGTTCAAAGGGTATTTTATCGACAGTATCGAAATTTTCGACATCGGAATCCGAATATTTGAGAAAATCCGAAAGATTATCAAGCAATCCGACGTCTTCCATACCCAAAACCACATCATGCAAAGCCGCTTCCGTCGCCAAAACTTTCTGATGACGGTACATATAAACGTACAGTATGCTCCTGTTGAAAATAAGCTCTTCGATGGTCGTTAACGCATCGGAACGCACGGCAAGAACGTAATCAGTTTTATCTCCCCTGCTTTTCGGATAGATCATAAGCTTCATCAAAAACCTGTCCACTCCGTACGTCATGGCAATACCTGCTGTATAACTGTCACGCTGGGTATAGTCGAGCTTGTCGGCATCAAATTCTCCGTTTATGACGGATGTTAAAAACATAAGGCCGTTGCCGTCCGCATCGTAATTCGGCTTTCCGACGACCATATTTGCGGCACGGAGCAAAACATCGGGGTGCTTTTCCTTATCCGGAAAAGCCACGTACCGATAAAAAAACGAGGAGAATGCTTTAGATGTTATGATAAGATAAGACAAAAACTCGTGCGGCGAGCATTTAACTTCTTTTTCCGCCATTAACTCGTAAAAACCGGGGATCAAGCCGTAAACGCTTTCGGAAAGATGTGAAAAAAAACAATGTCCGACGTCGTGCAGCAGCGCCGATAGGCGCACGGTGTTGATATCGAAATCGGAAACGAGATACTCTTTGCTTCGTTTTTTAAGCTGTTCCGCCATTCTGCCTGCGATAGCGGCCGTACCGAGCGAGTGCTCGAAACGACTGTGCCGAGCGGCAGTGTATGTTAAATCCGCCATACCGAGCTGATGTATATCACGCAAACGTTGAACGATAGGAGAGTCGATTATCTGAATTTCCCAACCGGAATAAAAAACGGAACCCCAGATAGGGTCGTGGATAACTTTTCCGTCGTTCATGTCCGGATAATAACCGTCAAGAAGCTCGGAAACGAACGCATTTATTTGCGATTCCAATCTGTTCATAGCAAAGTATCTTCCTTATACATTAATCCTCTTTATGTTTATTTTAACACATAACGCCAGAAAAATCAAGACCCGATTTTACGTATATGTAAAGATAAAACGATTACGCGAAAAAATGAATTTAATGTACGTTTTCCTATTGAAATTTTCATAAAAATGATGTATAATACGGTAAAAAGAAGCTATGCATACTGGTATGTGTATGCATAAATCGATATAATCTGGAGGCAATGAAAATGAAAAAAAGATTCTTCAAGTTTTTTTCGCTGTTTTTCGTATTTTTCTTGATTTTCACAGCCTGCTCGGATCAGTCGGGTGTTGAGATAGTTCCCGAATACGATACGAGTATCGACAATGAAGACATCAATCTCGAAGGATACGAATACGTGATTGCCGCGGCAACGCACGGCGGCGGTAAATTCACGCTTTCGCCCGTATCAGGAGAAGATATACGCGGAGACAGATTGTTACAACGCTACAAAGACACCGAAGAAAAGTACAACGTTAAGATCTCGACCTTGAACGGCTGCGATCTCAATATGTTTAAGTTGGACTTTGTGGCGGGCAGAAAATATGCAGACCTGATGTTATCGTTGGTCGGAACTATGTTCACGGGAAAATACATACAAAACGGATATTTTCTCGCGTTCTCGGATATGGACATAGATCTCGAATCCGGTATTTTCGGAACACAGGGTGCTCTTGAAGCAGGATGTTTTAACAACAAATATTACGGCGTTTTATCGTATTATTGGGGATTTCCCACTCCGTACACAATGCCTGCGATGTGGTTCAACCCCAAAGTTATTTCGGCATATCAGCAAACATCCCCTCACGAGCTTGACGAGCAGGGACTGTGGACATGGGACACATTCGAAGCCATGTGCGAAGCTATAAGAGACACATCGGATCCCGACCCCGACAAGCACGTTTACGCCATCGCATACACGAGCGAACCGTATCTTGAGTATGCCGCACTGTTTTCAAACGGAGCGCGTTTTGTCGAAAAAAACGAAGACGGAACACTTTCCTACGCTCTTGACAGCGAAGCCGCACTCGAAGCTTTGACATGGGTAAGAGATCTTGCCGCACGTGACCTTATCTGTGACGGCGGCGACAGACAGAATATCACTCCTTTTGTCGAAAACAGACGCGCGTTCTTCCTTGAATACACGCATCTCGGCCTGAGTACGGACGGTACGAACAATCTCGGCTACCAGATGGAAGACGCATATGAATGGATACTGTTCCCGAAGGGTCCTCAGGGGCTGAACGTAACAGCTCAGACAGTGCATTCTTACAATTCGTATTTATACTACGCACCCGTCAATTCCGATGCGGAGATACATTCGATACTCCTGCCGTATTTGTTCCAACCGCTTCCCGACGAATCGGCAGATAACTGGCAGAGCGAATTGGAAAGAAACAATTTCTATACCTCGAAATCCTTTGAATATTTCCAGAAAACGAGAGACGATGCGTTCTTCGACTATACTCCGTTCATTCCGTTCTCGAAAATGAACAGTGTGTTAAAAGAAATAACGAGAGGCACCGCATCCGCTTCGGAAAGTCTCGAAAGTATAAAAGACCAGTTCCAGACATCTCTCGATGATATGTACAACAGTTATTTGAATTAAACACTTTGATCATGCGATTTTTGTCGAACGATCATAATTTAACACATACGTCCGCCGCCTCCGCCGGCGGCGGACGTCTATTTCGGAGCGTTATTCCGACCGAAACAATTATAGACCAAAACAATTATTAAGGAAAAGATATGGAAATTCTTATAACCGTATTGTGTATTTTAACAACGTTGACAGCGGTCGCGACCGCCGTGATATGCATAACATCTCTTTCCGCGGTAAAAAAAGAGACTGCGGAGGCAAAAAAAGAGATCTCGGCGATCAAAGCGGAAGCGTTAACAGCCGTAAATGACGGAATAAAAACGAACTCGGAAGTGATACAGTCGTCTCTTCGGCTTTACGGCGAACAGGTCACCGCGTTATCGTCGGGGCTTGACACACGAATGGAAAGTTTGCGCAAAAATCAAGATGAACGCCTTGAGGCAGTTCGTGTTACGTTAGACAGAAACATACGTCAAATGCAGCAGGATAATATGAAACAGCTCGACCAGATAAGAACGACCGTCGATGAAAAGCTGCAAAAAACGCTCAACGACAGGGTAACGGAATCTTTCAAGCTTGTCGGAACACAGCTTGAGCAGGTACATAAAAGTCTCGGTGAGATGCAAACGCTTGCATCGGGCGTGGGAGATCTGAAAAAGATACTGTCGAACGTTAAAACACGCGGAGTATTCGGCGAAGTACAGCTGTCGAGAATACTGGAGCAGATACTTACGTCAGACCAATACGTAACAAATTTCGCAACAAAGAAAAACAGCAGAGACGTTGTTGAATTTGCGGTAAAACTTCCGGGTAAGGGCGAATACGACGACCCTGTTTATCTTCCGCTCGACGCAAAATTTCCGCTTGATGTTTACAACGCATTACTTGACGCCTACGATTCGGGAGATGCGGCACAGACAGAAGCGGCAGGCAAGGCTCTCGAAGCTGCGATCAAAAAGAACGCAAAAGATATTCGGGACAAATACATCGATCCTCCGAACACAACGGATTTTGCGGTCATGTTCCTGCCCACCGAGGGGCTTTATGCGGAAGTAGTTAGACGAACGGGGCTTATAGAAGTGTTGGCGGCGGAATATTCCGTCAACGTATGCGGTCCGTCTACGATATCCGCATTTTTAAACAGTCTGCAAATGGGTTTTCGAACTCTTGCGATCGAAAAACGGTCGCATGAGGTTTGGAAGATACTCGGCGCCGTCAAAACGGAATTCGGACATTTTGACAAGGTTTTGGCTTCCGTTAAAAAGAAATTCGTATCCGCAGACAATGAGCTTAACGACCTTATAGGTGTTCGCACGAGAATGATGATGCGCAAGTTAAAGGATGTCGAAACAATGCCCGACGAAGCCGCAAAAGCAATTATCGACGGCGAAACGGAAGAAACAGAGGATCCTGTATGATATATCTTGACAGTGCCGCGACCACACGTGTTTTGCCGTGTGCGGCGAAAGCTGCGTGCGAGGCGATGACCGAAACGTTTGCGAACCCGTCCTCGCTGCATTCTTTCGGGTATGAAGCGGAAAAGATATTGACAGACGCGCGCAAAACGGTGGCAGCGGCGGCAGGCGTACTTCCAGAAGAAATAATATTCACATCGGGCGGCACGGGAGCGGACAATCTTGCCGTTTTCGGATATTTAAACAACAAGCGCGGCGGCCGCATAATAACATCGGCATACGAACACCCCGCCGTCTCGGAATGCTTCAAAGCTCTGTCGTCGAAATTCGAAGTTGTTTATCTGTACCCGGAAAACGGGATCATAACACCGGACATATTAAAAAAAGAGCTGACGCCGGACACGGTGTTTGTAAGCGTTATGCACGTTAACAACGAGACAGGCGCGATAAACCCGATACGGGAGCTGTCCAAAACCGCTAAAAACTATTCGGATGCGGTGTTTCATACGGACGCGGTGCAGGGATTTTTAAAAGAACGCGAGAATTATTCCTGTTGCGATATGGCGTCGTTCTCGGCGCATAAAACAGGAGCGCCGAAGGGGATCGGAGCTTTGTATGTTAAAAAAAATATACGTTTAAAACCGGTAATATACGGCGGCGGTCAGGAAAAAGGTCTTTTTTGCGGAACGGAAAACGTGCCGGCGGCGGCAGGTTGGAGTGCGGCGGTAAAGCAGTTGTCGGCAAATATCGATAAAAGGAACAGCGACCTTGCAGAGCTTAAGCGTTTTGCTTCGAATTCGTTATCGGCTCTCGGTGCGCAAATAATATCGCCGAAACATTCATCGGCGCATATTTTAACGGTGGCTTTTCCCGAATATATATCCGAAAACATCGTACATTTTCTGGAAAAGCGCAACATATACGTTTCCACGGGTTCGGCCTGTTCTTCAAAAAAAGCGAGCTCGACATATACCGCGCTCGGTCTTGAAAAATACGCGCGATCCGTTTTACGCATATCTTTTTGCGACGATACGTCTCTGACGGATATCGAAGCGCTGATATCGGCAATAAAGGACGCGCTTGCCGCACTCGTAAAAAAGAAATAAAGAAAAAGGTGCAATATGAACGAAATTATTTTACTCAAGCTCGGAGAAGTTGTTTTAAAAGGTCTTAACAGACATAAGTTCGAAAGTACGCTTGTTAAAAACGTGAAACGAGCCGTATGGCCTTACGGAAAGCCCGAAGTCGAAGACAAACAATCGACGATATTTGTTCGTGTAACGGGCGAATATGCGGATTTTGACGGGGCGTATGAAGCGTGCAAAAAAATATTCGGTATCGTTTCCGTCTGCAGAGCAATACAGTGCTCGCTCGATTTTGAAGAGGTAAAAAAGACAGCCGGCGATTATCTGGAGGCAAAGCTTTTGCGGGCAAAAACGTTCAAAGTTCAGGCAAAGCGTGCAGACAAAGGTTATCCGTTAAATTCGCCGCAGATAATGGAACGTTTGGGTGAATATATTTTAGACAGATTTCCGCATCTTTCCGTTAAATTAAAAGAACCCGACGTCACGGTTTACGCAGAAGTACGAGAGGGCAGCGTGTTTATACACGGAGATCCCGAACGCGGCGCAGGCGGACTGCCGGCAGGCACGGGCGGTCACGGACTTTTGATGCTTTCGGGAGGCATAGACAGCCCCGTTGCGGGTTATGTTATGGCAAAAAGAGGATTAAAAATATCCGCAATACATTTCGAATCACCGCCGTACACGAGTGACAGGGCAAAAGAAAAAGTTCTCACTCTAGCAAAAAAACTGAGTGTTTACGCAGGTAACGTCGATCTTTACGTCGTTCCGTTCACGCAGATACAGGAGCAGATACGGGACAAATGCGCCGAAGACTGTTTTACTGTTATAATGCGTAGGTTTATGTTAAGAATAGCGTGCAAACTCGCAAAGCAAATCGACGCAGGCGCGATAATAACAGGCGAGAGCCTCGGTCAGGTCGCATCGCAAACGCTCGGTGCGATCAGATGCACGGATGCGGTATCGTCATACCCTGTGTTCAGACCGTTTATCGGTACGGACAAACAGGACATAATCGATCTTGCGCGTCAAATCGACACGTTCGAAACGTCCTCTCTGCCTTATGAAGACTGCTGCACGGTGTTCACCCCGAAACATCCCAAGACAAATCCGTCCGTAGAAGTTATCGAAAAAGCGGAATCGGCTCTCAATATCGAAGAACTTCTCGACGGTATCATCGAAAAAACGGAAAGGATCACGCTTTATGCTCCCGGAAGAAAAGATCGTAAAGTTGTTGACTGACAAAAAATTAAAGCTCGCCACGGCAGAATCGTGCACGGGCGGTCTGATAGCAAAGCGTATTACGGATATTCCCGGTTCCTCCGCTGTTTTCGATATGGGGATAGTATCGTACTCGAACGAAATAAAGCACCGTTTTCTCAATGTTCCCGACAATGTTTTAAACACTGTCGGCGCAGTCTCACAAGAGACGGCGGAAGCGATGGCGAAGGGTGTTTGCAACGCTGCAAATGCGGACATTGCGGTCGCAACAACCGGCATCGCAGGCCCCGGCGGCGGAACCGAAGAAAAGCCGGTTGGTCTGGTGTATATATCCGTCTACTTTAACGATACAAATCGGTATATCACCAAAAAATTAAACCTTTCGGGTTCGCGTGACGAAATACGCAACCAAACCGCAGATATCGTTTTTAACACGCTGTTAAACGAGATACAGTGATAAATTTCACATCAAAAAAAACGCTCCTGCTTTATGACGCAGGAGTGTTGTGTTCATCAATACTTCGCGGGAGATTATAACGCCCACCGAAGCCTCGAAAGGTGGGTACCGGACGTGGCACCTTATACAGAGACGTAAAAAAACATTCAAATTTCGCAATCGGCAGTATTTAAACAAACTGCACTTAGAAAGCAAGAGCCATCTTGCTTAATTATATTTTTACCAAAACAAGCCAACAGAGATATTTCCGTTGGCTTGTTTTTTTGTCGGCTATTTTACGAAACGAGGGTCATTCAAAAAAAGAGATCGTCCGACAATGACTTTCATCCGCCGAAACGATCTTAAATAGGAGTTATTCCATACATGAAAAAAAAATTAACAATGTTTTTGTTAGCACTTTGATAATACCATAGATATCTCGATTTGTCAAGGGGTTTTGATAATTTTTTTTATTTTATCAAAACACAAGATCGAAACATAGATCAAAACGCACACCGAAATCATTAAAAACACCGAGACATCCGCATTTATAATCTCGAAGAAAGTGAATGGGATCAAGACAGATGTTAAAGCGGAAAGAAGCGGAAAAAGAAAAATATCAGCGACCGGAACGTCGATTTCGGAAAGCTTAAGAAAGCGGTTGATCGAAAGCGTGCCGTTAAGAACGGTGCTGACGTAAGTAACGATAAGAAAGCCGTCGAAGCCTGTTTTCGGAAGCAAAAACACCACCATAAGCACGCGAATGACCGAATCGAGGATGTTGATCTTCATAGTCGAGACCTGTCCGTTAAGGCCTTTGATCAGCGAATCCACGACGTTGTCAAGATACATAAGCGGAACGAGCGGTGCGAGCAAGCGGATATATCCGGAGGCTTCCGTTGAAGAGAAGAGTTCTTTGCCGAGAGGTTCGGCAAAAAACAGGAAAACGCACATAACGAACACGGAAAATATCAGTGTTATTTTAACAGACCTGACGGCAACGTCCTCGATCTTTTTTTTGTCGGACGTCTCGTATGCTTCTGCAATTTCGGGAACTATGAGCCGTGAAAACGAAGAAATGAGCGTTGCAGGAAAAAAAATAACGGGAGTTACCATGCCCTTAAACATACCGAGAACGGAGAGTGCCTGTGAGTCGCTCATACCGAATTTACGAAATCCGACGGGGACCATAAGGCTTTCGAACATCGTAAGACCGGAGCGTATATATGCGCTGAATGCGGACGGAAGTGAGATCGAAAGGAATTTTTTCGTAACACCCCTGTTTGTTTTCGGGTTTGAGCCGAGCGCTAATTTCCGTTTTTCGATGTTATACAAAACAAGAGCGACTATGCATGACAGAGTTTCACCCGCAGCGGAGCCGGAAACGAGGGCCACGACGCCGTTGACAATACTGTTGTTTAACCGATCGCCGAAAAAGAACGTAACAAGAAAAAACATTACCGCTATTTTAGTGACGTCCTCGGTAATTTGAACGACGACCGACCGTGAGATCTTGCGCATAGCCGTAAACGCGCCGTGAAGTCCCGACGCTATCGACAGGCACGGCAGACCGAAGCAAATTATACGCAGCGGCAGTACGGCGGCGCTGTCTTTTATCCAATAAACGCTTATCGGCTCGGCAAAGAACCACAGCAGAGCGCAGGCGAATGTGCCGAAAGCCGCAGAGTACAAAAAGCAACGGCGCATTATACCGCGAACGGCGCCTGCGTTGTTTTTTGCGAGAGCTTCCGTTACAAGACGTGCTGATGCGAGATTAACAGACGACACCGCCAATGTACACGCCGGAAGATATACAGAATAAACGAGAGAATAAAGCCCCATTCCCTCAGAGCCGATCTTGTTTGATATCCAGACGCGAAAAGATGTTGAAATAATGCTTAAAACAACGGACGAGAGGGAGTAAAGCAATAAGTCTTTTGCAAATTTTGAACGAAAAATATTTCCGATATATATCACCACATATTGAGATCATCTTTGTTCAAATATATGCGCAGACCATTTTTAATATACAGTTTGATCGAAACTGCCGAGATATGTTATTCAAATGCTTTAAAGATAACATTGTCCGGCAGTTTTTTTGTAAAAGCGCTGACTGTCGGAACAACTACAAACGACACTGCCATTGCGGCAACGCCGCAAAGAGCGGTATCGAGAGCGACTGCCGGTGCGAGCAACGAAACAACAAAGTTTACGGCGAACACGAATATGCCCGAAATTAAGCCGCACCATGCGCCTGTTCGAGTTGTTTTTTTTGAATAAAGCGCCCAGAAATACGGACCGATAAAACAGCCTGATACAACGCCCCATGAAAACGACATGATCGAGACGATTATCGAAAAATCGAACAGTGCGAATATAAGAGAAAGTATGATAAACGCAAAGCAAAGTGTTCGCGTTACAAGCATTTGGTTTTTCCGGTCGGGTTGTGTTTTCTTTTTAACAACATTCAAAAGATCCACGCTGACCGCGGTAGCGGATGTTAAAACAATGGAAGACAATGTCGAGATCGAAGCAGAGAGAACGCAAAGCAGAATGACACTCAAAAAGATATTTCCGATTATCGACGAAGAAAAGGCGGTGTTAAGCATTGTCGGAACAATATTATCGTAGCCGCCTGCAAGGTCGGGTGCCCCCGAAGCATCGGTATCAACAAAAAATCTGCCGAGAGAGCCTGCAAAGTATGCGCCGCAGCCGATGATAAGGCAAAACAGCGTTGAGATCACTGCGCCTTTTTTGACTTCGTGCTCGTCTTTGATCGCATAATATTTATGTATCATTTGCGGAAGTCCCCACGTACCGAAGCTTGTCAGAAGAATATTGGAAAGCAAAAAGGACGCATTGTCTCCTCCGAACAGGCTTGTAAGCGCGGGATCGGTTTGTTTGAGCGAAGATACCGCATTTGAAAAGCCGCCGACATTCGGGTCGTTAACAAGCGCCACGCACATGATTATTACGCCGCCGATCATAATAATGCCTTGAACAAGATTGCTTATCGCGGACGCAATATAACCTCCCAAAACGAGATATACGGCAGCAAGGAGCGCTACGATGATCATACAAAAAACCGTCGGGGAAATGCCGAGTATGTCAGTTGTAAAAACAGAACCGAACAAAGAGCCTAAGCCTTTGTAAACGGTTGCGGCGTATGGCACGAGAAACACAAAAATTATCAGTGCGGCATAGATTTTCATACCGTTGCTTGAGTAACGCGAACCGAAAAATTCGGGCATGGTACGAGAATCGAGATTGCGTGTCATTTTTCTTGTTTTGTTTGCCAACAGTACCCATGCCAAAAGCGAGCCGAGAATCGCGTTGCCGACGCCTATCCACATCGAAGCAAAGCCCACGTCCCAACCGTGTTTACCGGCATAGCCGATAAAAATAACGGCCGAAAAATAGGTTGTTCCGTAAGAAAACGCGGATAACCACGCACCTATATTCCGTCCGCCCAACAAAAATCCGTCCAAAGAATGTGTTTTCTTGGACGAGAAGATACCGATAAGTACCATAGCAGCCGCAAAAATAACGAGAGCGACACCTGCAATACATTGAGTCATTTTAATTTTCCTGCCTTTCCTGCTGTTTGCTACAAAAAAAATTTATTATTAATATGCTCCGCCCGACGTTGATCTCCCAAAGACCCCGATTCAGGACCAAGAACATTTTATCCGATTAATATTTTACCATGAAGTAAAAATGCTTGTTTACATTTCTTGCGCTCAAGTACTCTAAGTGCACTTCGTGCACTTGAACGCAAGGGCATTTTTGCGAGACCGTCATATGCATCCGCAAGCGGATGCTTCATAGGGTGTGCGTAGCACACAGAGGGGCGTAGCCCCAAAGCTCGCGCAGCGAGATTTTCTATGTGTATTATACCACATAACCGATGATTTGTAAACACCTATAATTAACAAATATTCGTTGTTTTTTAAACGAGAATATAATACAAAACAGCGAATATATTATTTACAGGAAGAAAAACAAGAAAGAGAGGAAAAACAAATTGGAAAGGATAAAGCGTTTTATAAAAAAGAATCGTGTGTTTCTTGCGATATTTTGTCTTGCTGCAACGGTATTGGTCTGCGGCATAATACTCTCGCGGGATAATGCGCAAGCGGCGTTTGCGGTAAAGGACTGGGGGCTTGCTTTCGGAGAGAAGAACACGACGCCGAGAGGCAATGTTTCGGCGGAAGAGCTAAAAAAGCACAACGCATATTTTATCGGAGACACAAGCCAAAAGACTATATATTTGACATTCGACGCCGGATACGAAAACGGACAGACGGAGCAGATCCTCGATGTGTTAAAACAACATAATATAAAAGCGGCCTTTTTTATCGTTTCGCATTATATCAAAACGGAGCCTGCGCTTGTTAAAAGAATGGTCGAGGAGGGGCATATCGTTGCAAATCACACATATTCGCACCCGGATATGAGCAATATTTCGGATTTCGAGAGTTTTTCCTCCGAGCTTGAACGTTTGGAAGAAATGTATAAAGATGTGGTCGGGCAGGATATGCCGAAATTTTACCGACCGCCGCAGGGCAAGTTCAGTCAAACCAATCTCGAATATGCAAAGCAGCTCGGATATACGACTGTTTTTTGGTCGCTTGCGTATTCGGATTGGGACACAACAAAGCAGCCGACCGAGGAGTATGCGCTCGAAAAGCTCAATTCGAGGATACACAACGGTGCGATCGTTTTGTTGCATTCAACATCTCAAACAAATGCAGATATCCTTGACGAGCTTTTGACCGGGTGGGAGGAACAGGGCTATGTTTTCGGGACGCTTTACGATTTTGTAAACTCGACAGCACAGTAACAATAAAAAAGCTGCAGATATAAAAACGACATATCGTCTTTGTTGTCAATACCGTGTTTAACAAATTCCTCATACACATCGGAACCGTCAAAAAGCACTGTATTTCTCAACCACAGACCCATCGATAAATGATATTTGAACACGCACTTAAAACCGTTGGACAAAAACTCGTTCACTTTCTTTTTTCCGAGCGATTCCGCCACTTGGCGAAAACTTTTTTCCGTTGCCGAAAATAATATCATACTTATAACCAAGCTTTCCGAAGAATTGGGGCTGATTTTTGCAGGTCAACATCTTGAAATGTTCACAAAACCGAGTCCGAAATTCATTTCCGGACTTTGCACCCTATAATATTATAACGGATATTCCGTTAAAAGTCAACAACGGATATACCGTTATGGCAAAATATCAGAAGGTGATGAAAATGTTTGAAAGAATCAGGAATTTAAGGGAAGACAAAGACATAACGCAGAAAGAAATGGCGAAGATACTTTCCGTTGCGCAAACGACATACAGTGACTATGAGCTTGGCAAGCTGAATATACCGTTGCAAACGCTTATTTCGCTTGCGCTTTTTCACAACACGAGTATTGACTATCTTTTGGACTTAACAGACGAAAAAAGTCCCTACAAGCGCAAAGAAAAGCCGAACGTTTATTGATCCAGACAAATATCGCAAAACGCCGCTGCGGTTTCGGAAAACATTTTTCCGGTTCTCGACAGATCGCCGAGAGAAACGACGCCGACCACCTTATTTTTTTCGGTGACGGGTAATCTTCGCACTTTTGCGCGAGACATAAGCCGAGAGGCTTCGATAGGCGAATGGTCCGGGGAAAGGGTGACGATATTTGTTGTCATAATATCCGAAGCGTGAAGATCTTGGATATCGTCCGGGCGTGTAACAGCTCGCAGCACGATATCTCTGTCGGTTATTATGCCTGTAAGATTGCCGTCGGCATCGGTAACGGGAATAAAGCCGGTATTATTTGTTTGCATATAAGAAGCGACTGCCTTAAGCGAATCGTTTTCGGAAGCACAGCACACGTTTGCGGTCATAATTTCTCTTATTTTCATAAAAAACTCCTCCGTTTCAGGTGTTAATCTGTCCTAAAACGGAGGAATTATTCTTTTTAGCTCAATTTAATGTTTTATTTACCCCAAAGAGCTTCCATACCGAGTTGAGTGGGGATAATAACTTCTTCAAACAACGATTCGTAAATATCCTCGTTGGCTTCAAGGCCACGTGCCAGAGAATCGCCGTCGGAAAGAGCTTCGGATACAATACGTGCGCCTTCTTCATAGAATGCGTATTGCGTATTTTGGAACATATTGAGGAACACTTTTGCGTCACGCGGATCGAAGAAATCGTACTTGGAAAGGTATGCCACGATATCCTCTTCCGTTTCGTAGCCGGGAAGCGGTTCGTAAAGCTCGTTAAGAACAATAGCGGAAGCTTCGACATCGGAAGAAGAGTACGGTATTGCGATTACGTAAGACAAGCCTTCGTGTACGCTCGGATACACATCGGGATCGGCATTGGGTCCCCACGGGAACGGAACAAGACCGAGGTTGTCCATTTGATAAGACAGAGCCTCGTTACCTACGACATAAAACGACCATGTCGGGTAAAGAACCGCTTGACCGTTAATAAATGCTTGAGACGTTGTTGCGTTGTCCCACGCAGGATAGAAGCAGTTCTTGTGCGTAACATACATTATATCGACGCCGCGGGAATAAGCGGCTTTGGCACTTTCGGTGTACCAACCGCAGATATATTCGCCGTTATCGTCAACTTCAACGAGCCTATTGCCGTTTGAACGCATAAACATTTCTCCGTAATACGGAGGATGGACGGACATACCGTAAACTTTAACGCCGTTAAGCTCGGTCGTGTAAAGATCAAGGACTTCTTCAAGTCTGTCCCATGTCCATGATTTATCTTCGACATATTCTCTCGGATCCGTAGCGCCCATGGTAGCGATCAGATTTTCGTTTACAAGGACGGGATAACCGGAGTTGCCGTACAACAATTCGGGCCAAGAAGCGGGGAGCACTGCGTAGAGGTCATCCTGCCAGAAAAGGGCCTCAAGCATATTTTTTGTGCCCCATTTAAACGTATCCGTATAATCGATATAATCGGAAAGTGTTGAAATACCGACAAGAATACCGGAACGCATGAGCGAAACTATACCGTTACTGCCCTCCATGATCGCGTCGCAATAAAAAGAGCCTGCCATGGTAGACGCGAAGAGGGTAGCGGTATGTGAATCGTGATTGATTTTTATTGTACAATTTAACTTCTTTTCGATTTCGTCCAGACGTACTTTTACAGCATCGGCAAAAAGGGAATCGGGCAGATAACCGAGAACGGTATCGTCCGTTACGATAACGCCGTACGTAAATGTGAACCCGTCAAGGTTATACACATTGCCGTCGGAGGTAAAATCGATATCGAATGTTTCATCTATGGATTGTGCGCAGGAAGTGATTGCGAAAACGAGGGAAAGAAGTAAAAGCACGGAGATCAAATGCTTTAAATGTTTCATTACAGCCGCCTTTCTCAATAATCACTGACTGTTACAATGACCGTGCATTCTCCAAGAGTGCCTTTTGTTAAATCGGAATAAATATTATAATTGATCATATAACCGCCCGATGACGACGGAACATACAGAAGATTGTATGCGATACCGAAATCTTTTGTTATTGCGTTGGGGAAACGGTCGGAATAGAAATCAAGGATCGATTGATAGTCTGCCTTGGAGTTAAAAACGATCTCGTACGAGAAGTAGTTGCTTGTACCTTTATCGGTTACAGAAACGATCTCCTCTACGAAATATAACGGACAGTCTTCTGTCGAAAATCCTTCCGGGAGCTTTGCGAGTTCCGTACTGCTTATCTCGGTTCCGTCCGCAGAGGAATCGGAACAGGAGGGCAAAAGAACGGCGAAAACAAAGCAAAGGGAAAGAACTAATATTTTTACATTTATTTTTTTCATCGAAACATCCTTATCCTTCAATCAAATTTTTAAAATTCGGAGCATGACCTTATCGATTGCAGATATCTCCGTCTTTAGGCTGTGTTAAGTTCCGGGTCAATATACATTTGACTGTTTTACACTAAGAAATGTTCCGTAATTAAATCGAGAAACAAAAAAACAGAGAAAAACAGGGAGAATATTTAAACAAACATCCTCCCTGATCATCAACTTAAATAAGTTGTCAAACGATTTTAAATTATTCTACTTCGGGAACAGATGCAAGGATAAGATCGGAGGGAATAGAAATAGCTTCAAGGTAAGCATCCCAATATTCGATATTGGTTTCTATTCTCTTGGAAGTATTACCTGCACTGACAGCATTCTTAGCTTCTTCACAAAGTTCGTCAACAGTCTTGTTTGCGTCAAGAGCAACGGAAACGTAGAGATCGGAATCAACTTCGATTCTGCCGCAGCTTACTGTCCAATACAAAGTATCGTCGGTAGGCTCGGAAGTGCCGTTCTGGCGCTTAAGCATATCAGCTTCGCTGTTATAGAAAGTAACGTACTGTTTTCTCTTGGGAGAAACAACGTAATTGAAGCCGTCGCCTTCAACGATCATAAGGTTTTGTTTTTCATCATAAGTAAGTTTGCCGTATACTTTACCTGCAAGGTAGAAAGTTCCGTCTTTTGTGAAGGTGATCTTTCTTGCTACGGTGCTGTAGTTTGCAAAGTAGTCCATAACTTCGGCGCCGGTACCGTTGGGGTAAGTAAGGGTAGAAACTATACCGTAGGGATACCAAGTGGTAGAAGCGTTCGTTTCAGCATATTTGAAGCCTCTTTCGATGGTAACGATCTTATAGTCTTGGAATACGAGGGGAGAGTTTGCACCGATAACCGTAAGAGTAACGTTAAGGGTCATGTTTGTAACATCGTCATCTTCCTGAATCTGCTGAGCGAGGATCTCGGTAAGATTGAATGCAAAGTGACCTGTTTCATCGGTATCGTTTTGAGCAAGGAGAGAATAAGCGGGTTTCTGCGAAGCACCGGACATTTTCCATTTAACGCCGCTGCTGGAGATAACGTCGATAACAGCGATAAGATCAACTGTAAGATCAACGGGGAGCTTTGTTCTCATTGTGATGTTTTGCGTGGAGGTTTCGTCGCCTTCACCGATAGTTGCGGTAACTTTTGTGCCGTCAATATCGCAAAGGAGTTTTTTTGCTGTGTAACGAGTGTTAACATCTTCAGCTTCCTGATCGTATACGGGAACGAATGTGTCAACGCCGCCGACACCGTTAGCTGCATTGCTTTCAACGATAAAGATAAGATCGTTGAGAGTTGTTGTAACTTTTGCATTGTCGTCGAGAAGACCGAGGTTAAGGGGCAATCTGTTGTAGTTGCCTGCATCGCCGCCGGAATACTCGTCGGGGTTTACAACAAGTCTGCAAGTGTGGGAGGAGCTGTCGGGAAGCCTGAGCCAACGCTGCTGGGTCTCGGAAGAGTCTTTAAGATCGGAGCTCTTTATGCCATTGTTCTTGATGCCTCCGGAGCCGCATCCTGCAAGAAGACTCATTGCAAGAACTAAGACCAGCGTAATCGAAACGAATTTTTTCATACCATATTCATCCTTTCTGATTTTAATATGTCAAATCTTCTCGTACAAGAAGGATTACATATTCTGATGTCTGTTTTTGTGGTATATATACATTCTACTATACAGACACAAATTTGTCAAGAGTTTTTTGTTGGTCATCTTAACCAAATTTCGGGTCAAAAAAAACCTTTTTTTTGGAACCCCTCTATTTCTGACATTTTTGTGACATTAGGCGGTCGCCTTATCGTCCGCCAAAGCTCTTTCGAGCCAGATATCGGCCAATACCATAGCCTGATACAATCCTGTTTTTTCCGAACGTTTGACAATACGGTCGACGGCTTTGACGTCGGGGTCCGTAAGTTGAAGCTGTACGGAGATTTTACGTGACAGATTGAAACCGTCAAAGTCCTCCGTGGACAAAATCTGAAGCATAACGACGTATTTTTCGCCGGGGTTGCCGTAATATATCATATTACCCATACGAACCAAAGCTCTCCCCTTGAAGGTGAGAAATTCCGTTTTCTTGTCTGCCACAAACAGTCCCCCTTTCTGAATATATCTTTTGAATACATATAGTATACCACAATAAAAAAATATTGTCAAGGTTTATTGCAAATATTCCCTTGACTTTTCCACTATATTTTGCTAAAATGTATACGGATATGTAAGCAGATCCTTTCTCGGGCGGGATCTGCAGTTTTTAAAGTGCCGTCAAAGATTTTTCGTGACGGTACACCAACCGTTTTTCATAAGTTTTTTTACGCACTTCATCCTGTCTTTATCGCAGGCGACCATAGCAGCGGCGCTCATCGCCGAACCTGCGAGGATACCGAGAGCCATGCCTTTTATGAAAGACGATTTATTTTTACGGAAAAACATACCGAGATCAACTCCTTTGCAAAATATATTATTATCCGAAAATTTCTTTTCATTCACGATTTTTATTGTTGTTTAACATTGCGCAAAACGGCGCACGTCTGTATTTGTTAAACAAATAATTTTAACTTACGCAAAGAGTGTCGCGTTAAAAGCGCGGGACGTCTGTGTTAGTTTATAATGAATATACGTTAGGACAAAGAAATGAACAAGATCCAAATGAAAACTCCTCTCGTCGAGATGGACGGCGACGAGATGACGAGAATAATATGGCAAAAAACGAAAGACGAGCTTATCTGTCCGTACATTGATCTTAAAACGGAATATTACGATCTCGGTCTTGAAAACAGAGACAAGACAGACGATCAAGTAACCGTAGATTCCGCAAACGCAACAAGAAAATACGGTGTTGCCGTAAAATGTGCGACAATAACGCCGAACGCGGCACGTGTTGAAGAATACAATCTCAAAAAAATGTGGAAAAGCCCGAACGGAACGATCAGAGCGATCTTGGACGGAACGGTTTTCCGCGCTCCGATACTTGTCAAAGGCATAAATCCGTACATTACAACGTGGAAAAAGCCGATAACCATCGCAAGGCACGCTTACGGAGACATATACTCGGCGGTTGAAACACGCACCGAAGCGGGAGAAAAAGCAGAGATCACCGTAACGAGCAAAAACGGCGAAAAACGTTCGATCACCATAAAAGATTTCGATGGCGACGGTGTCGTTATGGGGATGCATAATACAGACCGCAGCATTGCGTCGTTTGCACGCGCGTGCTTTAATTATGCGCTTTCGACGAAGCAGCCGATATGGTTTGCCGCAAAAGACACGATATCCAAAACGTACGATCATCGATTTAAAGACATTTTCCAAGAAATTTACGACACGGAATACAGATCCGCTTTTGAAGCCGCAGGTCTTGACGATTATTTTTACACCTTGATCGACGATGCCGTTGCGAGAGTTATACGTTCGGAGGGCGGTTTTATCTGGGCGTGCAAAAATTACGACGGAGACGTTATGTCGGACATGCTTGCCACGGCGTTCGGTGATCTTGCAATGATGACGTCCGTACTCGTATCTCCGGACGGAAAATACGAATACGAGGCAGCTCACGGAACGGTTCAAAGGCATTATTATGCGCATTTACGCGGGGAAAAGACATCGACGAACCCCATTGCGACCATTTTCGCATGGACAGGCGGTCTGCGTAAAAGAGGAGAGCTGGACGGTATACCGGAGCTTTGCGATTTTGCCGACAGTCTTGAACGCGCGTGTATACAAACCGTTGAAAGCGGCGTAATGACAAAATCATTGGCAGCACTGTCATCAACAGAAAACAAAAAGATAGTGTGCCTTGACGAATTGTTAAACGAGATAAAGAAAAATCTCGAAACGAACTTAAGCAAATAAATCCCAACAAGGAGATAAAACAATATGAGTAAAAAAACCGTTTTGATCGTAATGGACGGCGTAGGAACAAATCCGAGCGAATACGGCAATGCCGTATTGAGCGCATATACGCCTGTTCTTGACAAGCTTAAACAGACTTGTCCTTACACAAACATAAAAGCACACGGCACGGCTGTCGGTCTGCCTTCGGACGACGATATGGGCAACAGCGAAGTCGGCCATAACGCACTCGGCTGCGGCCAAGTATACTCGCAGGGCGCAAAACTCGTTAACGAAAGCATCGAAAGCGGAAAGATATTCGAGTCCGAAACATGGAAAGAGCTTGTTTGTTTTTGTAAAAACGGCACAATGCACTTTTTGGGTCTGCTTTCCGACGGCAATGTGCATTCCAACATAAAGCATCTTTTTGCGCTCGTTCGAAGAGCAAAAGACGACGGTGTTAAAAAAGTACGTATCCATATCCTTCTTGACGGACGTGACGTACCTGCGACATCGGCACTTATATATGTTGAACAGCTTGAAAATCTTCTTTCCGAGCTTAACGACAGCACATTTGACGCGAAGATCGCATCCGGCGGCGGACGTATGCAGATAACAATGGACCGTTACGAAGCAAACTGGGCTATGGTCGAAAAGGGTTGGCACACTCACATTCTCGGCGACGGCAGACAATTTACCTGTGCAACCGAAGCAATCAACACGCTGCGTTCGGAAACGGGAGCTATCGACCAGGATCTGCCCCCGTTCGTTATCGCCGAAAACGGTGTTCCGGTCGGCACGGTAGAAGACGGCGACAGCTTTGTACTGTTTAACTTCAGAGGCGACAGAGCAATAGAGATAAGCACTGTTTTCGACAGCAAAAATTTCGACAAGTTCGACAAAGTCCGTACTCCAAACGTTATGTATGCAGGTATGCTCGAATACGACGGTGACCTTAAGCTGCCCAAAAACTATCTTGTTGCGCCGCCGAGCATTAAGCATACGCTTTCCGAGCTGCTCGTAAAGAACGGAAAGAAACAGTTTGCGATATCCGAAACGCAGAAGTACGGTCACGTAACCTATTTCTGGAACGGCAACCGCAGCGAGAAGTTCAGCGACACGCTCGAAGTGTTCGAAGAAATACCGTCCGATGTCGTTCCGTTTGAACAGCGTCCTTGGATGAAAGCCGCAGAAGTTACCGACAGACTTATACAGGTCATAGAAAGCGGCGAATACGATTTTGTACGCTGCAACTTCCCTAACGGCGATATGGTAGGACATACGGGCAATTACGCCGCCGCTCAAATAGCCGTTGAGACTGTTGATCTTTGCCTTGCAAGAATAATGGAGGCTACCGAAAAAGCCGGATATACTCTTATTATAACAGCCGACCACGGCAATGCCGACGAAATGTACGAAAAGAAAAAAGAGGGTCAGGCACCGAAGCCCAAGACGGCGCACACGCTCAATCCGGTTCCGTTTATAGTTGTTGACAAAAACGATAAATACGAGATCGCGGACGGAGAGTTCGGGCTTGCGAATGTTGCGGCTACCGTTGCAAAGATAATGGGGTTTGAAAAACCCGAAATGTGGCTCGACAGTATCATAAAATAAAGCTCCGAACGGATGTTCCCGTTTTGAAAGCGTTTTAAGGTGTTAAAATAAAATCATGATAGGTTTTGCCGCGTTCCGAAACAGGACGCGGCAAAGCAACAATATAAGGAGGATACAAATGAAAAAGCCCGAAATACTCGCGCCCGCAGGCGATTACTCAAAGCTTGTTCACGCAGTTCTTTACGGTGCCGACGCGGTTTACATCGGCGGCGAACATTTTTCGTTAAGAACGGCTTCGGCGAACTTTCCGCCGGATCAAATGGCGGCAGGCATAGAGTTTGCGCACAGAAAAGGTGCTCGCGTTTACGTTGCCTGTAACGCCGTACCGCATGACGACGAGGCGGAGTTGTTCCCGGAATACATAAAAGATGTTGAACGAATGGGCGCGGACGCGGTGATAGTCACCGATCCGGGGCTTCTTTCTCTTGTAAAAAAGAATGCGCCGAGCATGGAGATACATCTTTCGACGCAGGCATCGACGGTCAACTCCGAATCCTGCAAATTCTGGTACGATGTCGGTGTTAAAAGAATAGTCCTTGCACGAGAACTTTCGCTTGACGAGATAGCGCGCATAAGAGAGAACATACCCGACGATCTCGAACTTGAAGCGTTCGTACACGGTGCGATGTGCGTTTCGTATTCGGGAAGATGTCTTCTTTCCGATTTTATGACCGGCAGAAGCGCAAACAGAGGCGAATGTGCGCAACCGTGCAGATGGAAATATTCGCTCATGGAAGAAAAACGCCCCGGAGAATATTTCCCGATAGAACAAACCGACACGGGCACGTTCATAATGAACTCGAGAGATATCTGTATGATAAAGCATATCCCGGAGCTTATCGAGGCAGGCATAAACAGCTTCAAGATAGAGGGCCGTGTTAAAACGGAATTTTACGTAGCATCGATCACTGCGGCATACAGAAAGGCCGTGGACGATTGTTTTACGGACATCATGAAATATTCCGAAAATCTCGATTCATACTACGAAGAAGTTTGCAAAGTCAGCCACCGAGAGTATTACGAGGGTTTTTATTTCGGCAAGCCCGTCAACGGTCAAAATTACAAAGAATCGTCCTACATAAGGGATTACGATCTTATAGCCGTTGTTGACAGATACGATTCCGTAAAAAAACGCCTTCGTGTTTTTCAGAGAAACAAATTTTCTGTAGGGGAAACGTGCGAGATACTGTCGCCCGGAAAGCCGTTTGAAACATTTACTATCGGCAGAATGTACAACGAAAACGGCGATTTTATCCTCTCCGCTCCGCATGCGGAAATGCCCGTTGAAATAGAGTTTGACGGATACGTACCGCCCTACTCTTTTATCAGAAGAAAAAAGATAGATTAACGATTCAGATAAAACGATATATCGTAAAATGCGAATCGCACAAAACACTCGCCTCGTCATGACTTGACGAATAAACGATAAATACGGACCGTATTTGTGCGTCGGACAAAAGACATGATTCGACGCGAATATCTTAAAATACTTCACCTGAACCTTAAACGGTAGGCAGTAAAAGTGATATGCACCCCCAAAAGTCGAACACTTTCGTGGGTGCATATTTTTTCTAAGAAAGGAACAAATCAGATACGATACTCGACAGAATCCCTATTAGGTGTTATAGTGGATATGCGAGAACAAATACCGTAAAACAAACGACATTCGACCGAAATCGAATGTCGTTTGTTTTTGTTTTGCCATGCTCGACTGACGCTAACGCATCGGTCAAGTTTGAGATCTTATTTTTATCCGAGCTGTTACGGAAGGACAGTGATCGTGATGGGCGAGTATTGAACGTTGTCGATAGTTACCCAAACAGAGATCGTGCCGGAGGACGTAACACTGGGCGTTACAAGGTTTACAGAAGCGGTTGTTGAACCCCAAGGAACGCTGGACGTTGTGGAAGACAAGGATACTCCGGATGTAATGCTGGTAGAGTAGCTCCAGTTGACCGTTGAGCCTTGAGAAACGTTCGTTACGGTAAGAAGGACGGAATTGCCGCCGTAAACGCTTGTTGTGCTTGCGGTGATAGTCGGATACGACGAGGTCGAGCCTGTGCCGCCGACGGTAAGTTCAACGTAAGCGCGGGAATTATCGCTGTAAGTGATGGAGAGTTTTGCTGTGCAGCTTTCGGAAGCTGTTATAATAATATTATTGTTAAGCTTGGAAATGGAAACCTTGGTAGTATTGCTTGTTACGCTCGATACGGTCTTGTTGCCGACACTGATAAGATCGGTGATGTACAACGACTGACCGACGTTCATTCTTGCGCTCGTTGTCTGGTAATCGACGGTAAATTTAACTTCGAGATATGTTGTTCCGCTCGATTGATCTTTGATCGTGATGGTAGCATAACCGTAGCCGACAGCCGACCATACACCGGATGTGGGATTAACGGTCACTGCGGTGGGGTTGGAAGACTCGTATGTTGCGTTAGCAAACGAATACTGTTGGCTGAGATCTCCGGTGTCGCCGACGCTTGCTGTAGCGGAAACGCTTGCGGTGGTCGATGACGATGTCGGTTTGGAGTTAAGGACCATAACGGTAAATTCTCTGGAAACGAGAGTGTTCGAAGCATCAACGTATCTTACGGATGTTGACAAAGAAGTACCGATGGGAACGTTTGCGCCGACGGAAACATTACCGGAAGCGTCTATTGAAAGGATATAAGACGAATCGGCAGAAGAAGCACCCGTTGCAAGAACGCTGTTTGCGGTCCAATACGGAGCGATGGTAAGGCTGCCGGAGATGCCGATATCCTCATTGGATACGGTATACGGTGTGCCCTGAGATACGGCGATAATGCCTCTTGTGGTATCTACGGAACCTGTGGAGCTTACGGTTATCTTACAGCTTGCGGTACGATCGTTTGTGACATTGTTACCTTTAGACTTACAAGTGATCGTTGCCGTACCTGTGCCGACAGCCTGAACAGAGCATGTAAGGCCGTTGGAGGTGATAACTTTAACAACACTTTCGTTTGAAGAGGACCAAGAAACCTGGTCGTTGTGATTGTAAGGAGATGCGGAAGCTACGAGTGTTGTAATATCGTTAACATAAAGATTCTTCGACGTTGTTGTCATGCTGATCGAGGTAATGGGGTTCGTCATATTGGGATCGGGCGAGTTAACGGAGATCGTTTTGGACTCGAACTCGAAAGCAAGCGAAGAATCGGAAGAATTTACAAAGCCGGTAAGAGTAGCCGTACCGTCCTCACCGGGGGTGATGGTAAAGCTGTTCTTTGTGTAGTCGTTTGTAATACGTGATACTTTTGCGACATTGGAGTTGCTGGAGTTGATCGCAAACATACAAGTGGAAAGCTGTGCCTGAGAAAGAGACGGCGAGAAGGTAAGGTAAGCGGTGTAAGCATTGCCGGCTTTAAGATCGCCTGTAGCGGAAACGTAAACGCTTACGGTTATCTTACTTGTGGCCGTTCCGGTAGAATAGCCGGAATCGGAGCCCGTTATACCGGAAGAAACGGTGCAAACGGCTGTTTTACCCGTGGAGGTAGTTGCCGTGATTTGAACGATACCGCTCTGGAGAGCCGTAACTGTACCGTTTTGATCAACGGAAACGATCGTAGGATACTGAGACGTCCAAACAATTGTATCGGTTGCGTCTGCGGGAGTGAGGTTTGCGCTCAAGGTAGCTGTCTGGCCGAGATTAAGAGTTAAATTGGTTTGAGAAAGGAGGATGCTCTCGGCGGTCGTATGAGTAACATTTACGGTGCATTCGGAAGAAATACCGGATGTTACGCCCGTAACGGTAATCTTTGCGGTACCTGCGGATTTACCGGTGATGACGCCGGAAGAAGTTACGGTAACAACGGATTCGTTGCTGCTCTTCCAAGTATATGTTTCAACGGCATCCTTGGGATATGCGTCAAACTCGACAGCATAAACATTGCCTACTTTGATGTTTATGGTAGATTCGGCAAGGATAAGGTCGGTGATCTTCTTTGTTGTATCGGTAGTGGAAGAATCTGTCTTATCGTCGCTCTTATCGTCTGTAGTGCCGGAAGTATCTGTTTTATCCGAAGAATCGGTCTTAGAATCGTCGGTCTTATCGGGGTTGGAGCTTTCGGACATAACAACGACTACGCCGTTTGCGGATTTGGAGCCTACGGTGTAAGTTATCGTGACGGTGTCGAAATATTTTCCGCCGAGATCGCCGATCGTTATATTACCGTTGGAATCAACAGCTGCAACGGAGGGGTTGGACGAGGTCCATGTGCCCTTTTCGGTCGTGTTGGACGGAGTTACGGTCGGGGTGAATTTCCAAGGACCGGTCTGACCGACATAAACGGTTATGGACTGAACGTCAAACGTGACTTTAGTTGCTTTAACGGTAGTTGTTGTTGAGCTCGAACCGGAAGAAGAACCGGAAGATGTTGTTCCGGAAGAAGAGGATTCGGACTGAACGGTTACTTTGCAGGAAGCGACTTTGTTTGTTACTTTATCGTTCAAAGTTGCGGTAATGGTTGCGGTACCTGCTTTAACACCGGTTATCGTTCCGTTAACGACGGTTGCGATAGATTCGTCGCTGCTTGTCCAGATAATGTTGGCTGCAACGCCTTCGGGTTTAACGGTTGCGACGAGAGAGGTCGTGTTGCCTACTTTTACGGTAACGGAAGTTTTGTTGAGAGTGAGACTTTCAAACGTATCTACGGGAGCGTTTACGGTAACGGTGCATTCCGCCGTTTTCATGCCGTCCTCGGTAGTTGCGGTAATAACCGCGGAGCCTTCACCGATAGCGGTAACAACGCCGGAAGTAACGATAGCGACCGAAGAGTTGGAAGAAGACCATGTAACGGACTTATTTGTGGCATCGGTAGGAAGGACCGTAGCGGTAAGAACCGTGACGCCGCCGATATCGAGGGTCTGTTCCATTGCGCTCAGAGAAATGCCCGTAACGGAGACTGTTGTTTGAAGAACTGTAACATTACAGGTGAGCGTGACTGTCTGCTGTTCGGCTTCGAAATAAAGAGAAGCCGTTACGATAGCGGAGCCTGCGTTAAGAGCGGTAAGGAATCCGCTTTGTTCAACAGAAACAACAGACGAGTCGGACGAAGTCCAGGTTGCGGTATAATTTCTGTCGCTGTATGTATCGTCATACACAAGAAGTGCGTAATTCTCGCCGGCGTTGAGTGTAACAGCTGTTTCGGAGAATTTATAAACAGTCTGAAGATCAACGGTTTCTTCCTTACAAGCGGCAAGGAAAGGAACAGTCAGTGCGAGAACAAGGATCAGTGCTGTGAGTTTATGAAAGCCGAGTTTCATAGTAAACCACCTTTCGAGATTTTGGAATTACTCCTGTTTTGTGTTGTTGGATTACGAACCCTAACATATGTCATATGTTGCATATTTCATACGTCCCATATGTTATATATGGTTGCATGGTTGCGAATGCTGCATATGCGGAATATGCTCCGTATATGCATATACACATATGCATATATAGTTATAATAACATTTTTTTTGAGCTTTGTCAATATCCGAAACATAATTTTCGTTGACATTTCGCAGAGAAAACAGACAAAACCCGCCAAAAACGGTATTATCTTGTTGAATTAGACGGGAAAAAAGAAAAAAGGTTCCGTATATCGAAAAATTATTTTTTTATGCTTTCGATCAAATACTTTACTTCTTCCAGAGGTCTGTCGACATCTTTTTGCGAGATATACGCGCACCACATACCTTCCCCGATTTCCGCAAACGAAGAATCTCCGCCGGATATTTTTTCGAGGTCGAACTCGTCGGTATTGTAGTTGATTTTAAGCATACCGTTCGGGCCTGCGGGAAAGACGACGTTTGCAAGCTCGTTTGCCTTTATATCGATCTTGGGCAAAAAACGGGAAAGACTGACTATGCGATCGGAATAAAGGGCATATGTTTTTTCCGTAGCGAGAAAAATATTGAATGCGAGCGTGACGGCAAAAAGTACGGCGGTAAGCGTAAATATCCAAAATTCGCCGTTTGTTGCGATATTATAAATCGCGGCCGCTGCCGAAACGGCGAGCATAACGGCGTTGAATATAACGACACCGAGCCTCTTTCTTTTAAAAAATACGGGGTATTCCACGACAAAACCTCCAAATCATATCCATGTAAAGAATCATAACATATAAAAACGGCAGTGTCAACAAAAAAATATGGAATTTTTTCAAAAAGAGGTTTTCGACAAAATTTACGGCGGCACTTGACTTGAGAATGATGTTCTGATATAATACAAAGATAAGATGATTTCAGAGAAAGCTGTGTAAAAAATGGCAGGAGACACCGTAATATTCGACAACAGACCGTCGTTTTCCGTTCCGAACGAAATAGCGGACGATTATCTCAAAGCACCTGCGGACGCATTGAGACTGATACTTTTTTTATTGAGAAATTCCGCGCAATCGTTCACGAAAGACGACATATGCCGTGCGACCGGCATAGAAAAAGACGTATTGGACGATTCGTTCGCATACTGGGTCGAACACGGAGTTTTGTTTAAATCACAGCAAAAATATATGCTTTCGAGGCCTCAGCTCAAGACGTCGGACATTCACCCGTATTCTGCGGCGGAAGTGGCATCGAGGATAGACAACGACAGTGCGGTACGTTTTCTTTACGAACGCACAGAGGAGTTGCTTGCACGGCCGCTTTCGACTTCGGACGCATATACGATACTGTCGTTGGTCGACTGGATAGGGCTGCCGCCGGAGGTTGCGGCGTTGTTGTTGCAATACTGTGCGGACACGGGCAAAAAATCGATGCGTCAAATAGAAAAAACGGCTGTATATTGGGCGGATACGGGTATCAACACTTTTGAAGCGGCGGAAGCGTTTATCAAAGCGGAGGCAAAAAAGAACGAGATCGCCTCAAAAACGGCAAAGCTGCTCGGAATATCGAACAGAGCGCTCGGAGAAGAAGAAAAGAAGACGTTTATCGCATGGAGATCGGAGCTTGGCTATGGAGACGATATTGTTTTATCCGCATACGAAAGCATGATAAAGAGCATAGGCTCGTACAAATATCAGTATATCGACAAAATATTGCGTTCATGGAAGGCGTCGGGAGTATCAACGCCGGAACAGGCGGCGGAGCAAAAGCCTGTGGCAAAAAGAGCGGCAAAGGCAAAAAAATACGAAGCCCAGCCGTCTCCGAACGCGGAAAAGACCGTAGACAAGACGTGGGAGATAATGAAGAAAGCGGTGAGCGAAGACGATGAATAGAGGAGACTGTTTTGCGAAAGCGGATGCGGCGTTAAAAGAAAAGATCGCAAAAAACAGAGTTGCGGAAGCGGAAAGAGTTGAAAAGCTTTACGAAAGATTTCCGCGTTTAAAGCAAATAGAAACGGAACTGAAAGACAACATCTCGGAGTTTTCCGTTTTCGCGTTCAGCGGAAGCAAAAGCGAAGCGGCGTTTAACAAATACAGAGAAAAGAGCTTGTCTTTGCAAAAAGAGCGTGCAGGTATCCTTTCCGACGCAGGACTTGCGTCAGACGCACACGAAAGGCATTTTTACTGTGAAAAATGCAGAGATGCGGGCTACACGGAAGAGGGGTACTGCGATTGTTTTAAACGAGAGTTGTCAAAACAAATGCTTGAAAATTCCAATCTTTCGTCGGCATACGGAGAAAAGACGTTTAAAAATTTCGACCTGTCTTATTATAAAGATCCCGTCGATCGAGAGAAAATGGAATTAACGCTCGGATATGCGAAAAAATACGTAAAAAACTTCAATACAAAAAAAGAGAACCTGCTGTTTATGGGAAGGAGCGGTTCGGGAAAAACGTTTATTTCCTGTGCTATCGGTATTGCGATCGCGGAACGTGGCAATTTTGTTTGTTACACGCAAGCGCAGGACATGATATCCGATTTTGAATCGGAAAAATTCGGAAAAGCCGACGGAAAATCGAAAGACACCGTAAAATATTTTGATGCGGATCTTTTGATAATAGACGATCTCGGCTCGGAATTTCGAACTCAGTTTGCGGAATCGGTGATATACAATGTGTTAAACTCAAGGTTGAACAGCGGAAAACCGATGATAATCAGCACGAATTTCCGTCCCGGAGAAATTTCGGGAGAGTATCACGAAAGAATAGTATCGAGGCTTCTCAACGAATTTTTGACGCCTGTTTTCGCCGAAGTAGACGTGCGAGAGCTGAAAAAGCTCGGCAGAAAGCACTGAGAACGGCCAAAATAGATTTAGCGTGTTATTTTAATGATCCGAAAGGAAAGAATACCTGTTTTATTAACTTTCCGAAAAATCAAGAGGATATAGCGTGAAGATCCAATGATCCGAAAACGGAAAGAAGACCTATTTCATTAACTTTCTATGCCGCTATGGCGGCGGAACGGAGATCAAGATGAAAATATTATCGAAATGTATTTCTTCTCTCGAAAAAGTGATGCTTGACGATTCTTTTGATTCGTTTCGAGAGTACACGGAAGCGACGGCGTTAAAAAACGAAAAATTTAATTTTCAGATCGCATACACGCTTTCCGAAAAAGGCAGATACAGAACGGACGCCGATATCGTTTCGACGCTGAAAAGCGTAAGTGTTCGCAGCGTGGGGTATGTACCGTCCATGATGCCGTGTTACGACGATCATGACGATTACATAATATCTGACAAGCCCGGGCTTTTCCCGGACGTTCTCGAGCCGATATCGCCGAACGGTTTTGCTGTAACGAACGATCGAGTATCCGTGCTTTGGGTCTCGGTCGATACAACAGACGAAAGACCGGCTGTACATCACATAAAAATAAGATTAAGATCGGGAGACGAGGTGCTTTGCGAAACTGTTTTCAGATTGCAAATACTTAATGCGGAGCTTGCAAGACAGGAGCTTATTTACACGAACTGGTTCCATGCGGACTGCCTTTGCGACAGATATGCGGTGCCTGCGTTTTCGGAAGAGCACTGGCAAATAATCGGCAAGTACATAAAGACCGCTTCCGAGCACGGTATGAATATGCTGTTAACACCGATTTTCACGCCTGCGCTCGACACGGCTGTCGGACATGAGAGGACGACGGTACAGCTTGTTGATGTTAAAAAAGACGAAAACGGTTATACATTCGGTTTTGACAAGCTTTTACGTTGGATAAAAATGGCGACAGCAAACGGCATTGAATATTTTGAGCTTGCGCCGTTATACACGCAATGGGGAGCGACGAATGCGCCGAAGATCATTGCGGAAGTGAACGGAGAGACGAAACGCATATTCGGTTGGGAAACGGACGCATACGGAGAGGAATACGTCGAATTTCTGTCCGCGCTCTACCCTGCTCTCACGGAGTTTTTCAAAAAAGAAGGGATATGCGACCGTGTTTATTTCCATATTTCGGACGAACCTTACGGAGATCATATTTTAAGATACAAGCAGGCGTCCGAGCTGTTAAAAAAGAATATCGGCAATGATTTTCGGATCATGGACGCATTGTCTTCTTACGATTTTTACGCATCGGGGGCGGTGCAGGTACCTGTTGTCGCAACAAATCACATCGGTCCGTTCCTTGAAAACAAAGCGGAAGATCTTTGGTGTTATTACTGCTGTTGTCAATACAAAGGTTTGGCGAACAGATTTCTGGCGATGCCGTCGATGCGAAACAGAGTTCTCGGCGTGCAGCTTTACAAGTTTAACATAAAAGGATTTCTGCATTGGGGCTACAATTTCTGGAACTCGCAGTATTCATTGGAAAAGATAGATCCGTATGCGGTAACCGATGCAAGAGAGGGTTTCCCGTCGGGAGACGCATTTGTTGTATATCCGGGCAACGACGGCGAGCCGGTATGTTCACTGCGTTTTGAGGTCTTTGCCGACGCACTTCGCGATCTGCGGGCATTGCGTGCGCTCGAAGCAAAGATCGGCAGGGAAAGCGTTCTGCGTTTAATAGACGGCGGACTTAACGAACCGATAAGATTCGACAGTTTTCCGCATGACGACGAATGGATGTTAAACCTGCGTGAGACGGTAAATAAAATGCTTGCAAAAGAATAAGACGTTTTTCGATAAAAAAATTTCGTATAAAAAAGGAAAAAGAGCAGATGAGTGTTTCTGAAATATTCGGTTCTCTTGTGTTTAACGACAGTGTAATGAAGCAACGGCTTCCGCACGACACGTACAAGGCGCTGAAAAAAACGATAGAGGTCGGAAAAAGCCTCGACATAACGGTTGCGAACGTTGTTGCAAACGCGATGAAAGACTGGGCGGTGGCAAAAGGTGCGACGCATTACACGCATTGGTTCCAGCCGATGACGGGTATCACTGCGGAAAAGCACGACAGTTTTATTTCGCCCATAGGCGACGGCTCTGTGATCATGGAATTTTCGGGCAAAGAGCTTATCAAGGGCGAGCCGGACGCATCGTCGTTCCCGTCGGGCGGCTTACGTGCGACGTTTGAAGCGCGCGGATATACGGCGTGGGACCCCACGTCATATGCGTTTATAAAAGACAGGACGCTTTGTATACCGACGGTATTTTACTCGTACGGAGGTCATTCTCTCGATAAAAAGACGCCTCTTTTGCGCTCGATGGAATGCATAAATTACCAAGCATTGCGCATATTGCGTTTGTTCGGGAACACGACGGTAAAAAGAGTTGTTACCACCGTCGGCGCGGAGCAGGAATATTTTCTTGTTGACAAAGAGTTATACAACAAGCGTCGTGATCTTGTTTTTACGGGAAGAACGCTTTTCGGCGCAAAGCCGCCGAAAGGTCAGGAAATGGATGACCACTATTTCGGTGCGATACGTCCGAGAGTTTCGGAATTTATGAAAGAGCTGGACGAAGAGCTGTGGAAGCTCGGAGTTTTGGCAAAAACCGAGCATAACGAGGCGGCACCCGCACAGCACGAGCTTGCCCCGATATATTCCGATACGAATATTGCAACAGACCATAATCAGCTGACTATGCAGCTGCTCAAAAACGTAGCGGAAAGGCACGGGCTGATGTGTTTGTTGCACGAAAAGCCGTTTGCGGGCGTTAACGGCAGCGGCAAGCACAACAACTGGGCGTTGGCGACGAACACCGGTGTTAATCTGCTCGAACCCGGCAAATCCCCATATGAAAATGCGCAATTTCTGCTGTTTTTATGCGCGGTGATAAAGGCTGTGGACGAGTATCAGGATCTGCTCAGGCTTTCGGTGGCGTCGGCAGGCAATGATCATCGTTTGGGTTCAAACGAAGCGCCCCCGGCGATCGTTTCGGTCTTTTTGGGAGACGAGCTTACGGAAATACTCGACGCTATCGACAACGGAAATGCGTACGACAACAAAGAAAAGACGGAAATGGAGATCGGCGTACACGTACTGCCGCATTTTCCGAAAGACACGACCGACCGCAACAGAACGTCCCCGTTTGCGTTTACCGGCAATAAATTCGAGTTTAGAATGTTGGGATCTTCTCTTTCCATTGCAGGCCCGAACATAATTTTAAACACCGCCGTTGCGGAGCAGCTCGAACAATTTGCTGATCTGCTCGAAAACGCCGACGATTTCACATCGCAGCTCAATTCTCTGATCAGAAAGACGATACGTGAGCATAAACGCATAATATTCAACGGCAACGGATACGACAAAGCATGGGTCGAGGAAGCGGAACGGCGCGGACTTTTCAATCTTAAAACAACGCCCGAAGCTCTCGAAAGATACACTGCGGACAAGAACGTTGCGCTGTTTACAAAACATCGTATTTTTACAAAAGAAGAGCTGTTTTCACGCAGAGATATTTTATACGACAATTATTGCAAAACAAGCTCGATAGAAGCATTGACCATGATAGAAATGGCAAAAAAAGACATTATTCCCGCTGTTTTTTCTTACGAAACGCAGATCGCAAATCTTGTTAAAACAAAAAAAGAGCTTAATATTTCGGCAGAACCGGAAGCGCACATACTCGAAACGCTTTCTAAATTAAGCTTGCAGATATACAAAAGGACCGAGCTTCTCGAAACGGCGGTAAACGAGCTGAAAGGCGTTTGCGACAATAAAGAACTCGCATTCAAATACAAAGACAATGTTATTCCCGCAATGCAACGTCTGCGAGAAGCGGCGGACGAAGCGGAAGTTATCATCGGCAGGGAGCATTGGCCGTTCCCGACATACGGAGATATTCTTTTCAGCGTATAAAAAACAAACGCAGATGTCATTCACTTTTAAATGGATGCATCTGCGTTAAATTATTTATTGCGAACAAGTTTTTTCAGATACGGGAGCGTAAGGCCGAGAGAAACACACAGCGCAAGCGCATCTGCTATCGGTGTTGCCCAAGCGATACCGCTGACCCCGATAACGGCGTTAAACAAAAACATCAGCGGCACGTCCAAGCCGCCCTTTCGCAGCAAGGACAGAATGAGCGGCTGTACCTTTTTACCTGTTGCCTGAAAGATCGTAATGGCAAGAAAATTCAGAGCCGTGGTCGGGCAGGCAATGCAAACTATGCGCAAAAACATTCTGCCGTATTCGACCGTTGCGGTATCGTCGATAAAACAACGTGTAATGGGCGTTGCGCAAAAAAACATCAGCGCCATACCGCAGACGGCGACCACAAGGCTGTCGATCAAAAGCGCCTTAAGCGCCGCGATCATTCGTTTGTGATTGCCGGAACTGTAATTATACGCGATCAGAGGAAGAGTACCCTGCGTCATGCCCTGCGCGATCGCAAACGCCATAAGATCGATCTTTTTTGCAATACCCATACCTGCTACCGCTTCGTTGGAATAGCCGGAGATCATTTTGTTAAGAGTAAGATTGGAAACCGTACTCATCAGCGTCATTACAAAGCTCGGCAAGCCCACGGTAAGCACTTCGCAGAGAATACCATCTCGGACCGAGAAATATTTGGGAGAGAGCGTGATAGCGCTGTTTTTACGGATCTTAAAAATAAACAGCAAAAAGAAGACCGTTGCAGCAGCGTTGGAAAGCATTGTCGCAATCGCGGCGCCTGTGATCTCAAGTTTGAACAGGAAGATGAAGATCGGGTCGAGGACAATATTCAATATTCCGCCGAAAGCAACACCGAAACCGGCTTGTCCCGAATATCCCTCCGAGCGAATAAGATGCGCGAGAGCGGCGTTTAATACCGTAGGGACGGCGCCGACACCGACTGTCCAAAAAATATACGAAGAACAAAAGTCTTTTGTTGCCGCGTCCGTTCCGAGCAAAGGCAGCAGGAGATCCATCAGCAAAATGATTGTTAAACCGTAAACAAACGAAGCGACGGTCACTGTCCAAAAACAAAAAGACGCGGTATGCTTGGCTTTTTCTCGTTCCCCCGCGCCGAGGCAACGAGAGATCGTGCTTGCGCCGCCTATGCCGAAAAGGTTGGCAAAAGCGTTAAGGAATATAAATACGGGCATGGCGAGGGTGGCAGCTGCGACCTGATTCGGGTCCCCGAGCTGACCGACAAAAAATGTATCCGCCATATTGTAGATAACCGTTATAAGTTGCGCAATAACGGTCGGCACGGCAAGGGATATCACCGCTTTTCCGACGGGTACGGACGTAAAGACACGTTCTTTATTCAAGCTTTCGTTCATAATTATGGCTCTTTTCCGTTTATGTTAAATCAACAATATATTATTCGTTCCCGAATATTATACACCCACATCGTCGATTTGTCAAATGTCATCCGGGGATCATTGATCAATAAGACATAATTGCAGTTTACCGAATAAGTCCCTCGGCATAAGAACCATGCGAATATTTATGTAAAATTATGAATATTTCAACAACAAGCAGTAAGACCTCCGTTTGTTTTTTAACGGAGGTCATGTTTTTATGATACAGACGGAACAGCGGCTCTTGCGAGGATACCGATATTATCAAGATAGATCCTGTTAAACTGAGATATCGGGAGCGGATTTGTACCTTTGCCGGCCTCGATGGTATAGCCGGGGCGTCCGTAGTCCTGAATAAACCAATCTTTATACCCGGCATAGGCGGATTCGTAAGGTGTTAAAGCGGCGGTATAGCCGGAAACTTCGGCAAAATCGAGCGCGATCTCGTAAGAATCGGGGACGAAATAGTTAAGGAATTTCCAGAAAATAAGTTCGCCCTGCGTGTGATACGAAAGTGTTAAAGAAAAGCAGTTTTCTTTTGTAAAGCTTCCGACGGCTTGTGTTTCCGGTTCGGAGAACGGCTGCGGACCGACGAAATCGCGCGGAGCGGGAGATGTAAAACCAAGCTCGTATTTTATCTTTTTCGCCTGATCCCATTCCGCAGGGTAATTCAGGTTCAAATCGACGCCTCGGATATTTGCTTTCCAACCGGACGGGAACGGGATATCGGGATATTTGTTTGCGATCTCTTTGGCAGCCCGATATTCCGCAGAATCTGCAGAAAGATAGCCTGTAACGAGATCTACGCCGTCGGGATTGACCATGGGAATAATGTACACGGAAGTGGCGTTAAAAAGCTCGGTGGCGGAGCGGTCGGAGATATTGGCGTGTTCAACATAGCTTTTGGCAAAGTTTTCCACAAAACGCATCAACAGCACGGACGTTATCCATTCGTTGGCGTGGTGAGAAGCGTTGTAAAAAACTTTGTTAGAACCCACACCGATACGAATAAACGGAATATCTTTGCCCATCACGCTTTTTCCGACAACGCCGCGGTAAATAAACGGATAACGTTTTTTTAACGCTTCGATATTTCGCACAAGCAGCTCATAACCGTAAGATACGTCCGTCGGGACCGTGTTGATATTGAGAGGAACGACTATATCGCTTCCGATCGCTATGTTTTGCGGATCGATATCGGGGTTTGCGGCTTCTATTAAAGAGACCGTTGTTCCGTATTTTTTCGACAGTAACCAAAAAGTATCGCCGCTGACGGCTTTATGGACGAAATATCCGTCTATATACGGAGAAAGAGCCGCCCATGTTTTCGGCCCGACTATTCCGTCAACGTTAAGATCTGCGGCGTTTTGAAAGCGTTTGACCGCGTTTTCCGTTCGGATCCCGAATATTCCGTCAACCGCACCGGAATTATATCCCAGACGATTGAGAATGCTTTGCAAAAGCTCGACCTGCGGCCCTCTCGAACCGTTTTTGAGTAATATCATAATATCTTTCCCTGCCTTTTCTGCTTTTAAGATATTATATGATATGCGGACACGTCGCTTGTGTTGACAAAAAAAAGAGGCAAATCGCTTCGTTATATAATCCCCTTAAGGCAGACAACACGTTCTGCGCTAAGGGGGTTATATTACGGCGATCGCCTCAAACCCAAAAAAACGTCGGTTCACCGACACAAAAAACCTCGAGATTATAATCAACGAGGAAAAAAAAGAAAGAAGAGTAAACTATGCTTTATCAGTAGAAAAAGCTTCTACGCGAGATATAATACCACAAAACAAAACAATTGTCAATGCTTTTTCCGCAAGAAAAGACAAACTTTTTTAACATTGATTCTTTTGTGCTGCCAAATGATTGGTTTGTGCTTATTTGGAACTGTTGCGGAGGATAAAGGCGATCCTTGTTTAACACAAGGGGATTATTTGTAAAATTTTATATGCAGCTGTTTTCCCGTTGACAAACGCAACTCTTTAAGTTATAATATATTTGTGGAAAGTTTGGCTTATGTTTTGCGTTAAAAAGCGGTAAGCAACGCCGTTTTGCGGCAAAGCGAAAAACGAATGTAAAAGATATGACAGACGTTCGTGTTCAATTCACCAATCTGCGCCGAAGGGCGAACGTTATAATCAGGAGATCGTTATGAAATATGTACTTACAAACGGATATGTTCTCGACGGAACGAAAAATATGCAGCCGAGATCGGGACTTGCGGTAGTCGTTAACGGAACGACTATCGAGAATGTTGTTGCCGACACGATGGTACCGTCCGACTATGAAAAGATAGATCTCGGCGGAAAATATATCATGCCGGGACTTATCAATATGCACGTACATCTTGCCGGCAGCGGAAAACCGCAAAAAAAACAGAGAGACAACGAAAAGCTTGTTAAAACGATAATGAGCACCGCATTGACGCGCGCCGTTGCATACAACATGGTGTGCGGTTTTGCGAAAGACGAACTAATGAGTGGTGTAACAACGATCAGAACCGTCGGTGGGTTGGGAAACTTCGACACACGCTTAAGAGACGATATCGCATCGGGACGACGCACAGGTCCGCGAATATTGGCGGCAAATACCGGTATTTCGGTTCCGGGAGGCCATATGGCGGGATCGGTGGCGATAAAAGCGGAAAGCATCGAAGATGCGCTTTCGTATTTACAAACGGCGAAGAACGAAAACGTCGATCTGATAAAGCTCATGATCACGGGCGGCGTATTGGACGCAAAAGAAAAAGGAACACCGGGTGAAATGAAAATGTCTCCCGAAATGATAAAGGCTGTTTGCGAACAGGCTCACAAAATGGGATACACCGTGGCGGCTCACGTCGAATCGCCCGAAGGTGTTCGCACGGCGTTGCAAAACGGTGTTGATTCCATCGAACACGGAGCAGCGCCCGACGACGAGATCATCTCGCTGTTCCGCAAAACAGGTGCTTTTCTTTGTACAACACTTTCTCCGGCATTGCCGTATGCTTTATTCGACCGTTCGTTAACAAATGCGACGGAAACGGAGCAATATAACGGAAAGATCGTTTTTGAAGGGATAAAAGCGTGCGCTAAAGCTGCGCTCGAAAACGATATTCCCGTGGTTTTGGGCAATGATGTGGGTTGCCCGTGGATAACACAATACGATTTTTGGCGTGAACTTTACTATTTTCACAAGTACATCGGCGTGTCTAACACATTCGCATTATACACCGCAACGGCACGCAGCGCGGAGCTTGCCGGAATAGCGGACAAAACCGGAACGATCCGGCCCGGAAAGGCTGCGGATATGATCGTTACGGAAAGCGATCCGACAAAAGACCTGAGAGCTTTAAGGAATGTAAAAACAGTCATTACCTGCGGAAAGATCATTGCAAACCCCACGTTCAAAAAGCGTAAAAATGTTGAAGCCGAACTTGACAAATATCTGTAAATCAGAAAAACGGTAAGTAAATCAAAATAAAAAGGGGGAATACATTATCAATATGATTGATTTTATCAAACAAATGATTGAAAATCCGATGTTGGCAGTCTCGACGGTTTTAACATTGGGAGTAATACTGGTCAACGGTTGGACTGACGCGCCGAACGCGATCGCGACGTGTGTATCGACGAGAGCGATAGGTGTAAAAAAAGCCATAATAATGGCGGCGATATTCAATTTTCTCGGCGTACTTGTAATGACGTCGTTAAACGCATCTGTTGCAATGACGATCTACAACATGGTAGATTTCGGCGGCGATGCGCGAATTTCGTTGATCGCGTTATGTGCGGCGATGGCGGCGATAGTAATTTGGGCTACGGTAGCGTGGTATTTCGGGATCCCGACAAGTGAATCTCACGCATTGATAGCAGGGCTGTCCGGTGCTGCGGTCGCAATACAAAACAATTTTTCAGGAATAAACGGCTCGGAATGGATAAAAGTCGTTTACGGTATTTTATTATCTACATTGCTCGGATTTATCATGGGTTTTTTTGTATCGAAACTGACGGTTTTATGTTTTCGACACAAGAACAGAGTGAGATCCGAGCGTTTTTTTTCGGCGGCACAAGTCGCAGGCGGAGCTGCGATGGCGTTTATGCACGGAGCGCAGGACGGGCAGAAATTCATGGCGATATTCCTTTTGGGCGCCGCATTCTCCGGAGGTCAAACGGATGTTTCGGTATTTACCGTACCGTTATGGCTGATGATCCTTTGTTCTGCGGTAATGGGGCTTGGAACGTCGATAGGCGGATACAGGATAATAAAATCCGTCGGTATGGATATGGTCAAACTTAAGCCGTATCAAGGTTTTTCCGCAGATCTTGCGGCAACGCTGTGCTTGCTGTTATCCTCGCTTACGGGTATTCCCGTCAGTACAACACACACAAAAACGACGGCTATTATGGGTGTCGGCGCGGCAAGACGAATGAGCAACGTGAACTGGAGCATTGTCAAAGACCTTGTTTTCACATGGGTATTTACATTTCCCGGCTGCGGTCTGCTGGGATTCGGAATGGCTAAACTGTTTTTATTGATTTTTGCATAAGGAGAAAGAAAATGGCTAAGAAAAACAATGATTATTTTGAACTGATAAAGACGCAGTCCTCGTACTGCGTAGAAGCGTCGAACCTGTTGGAAGAAACACTGTGTCGCTTCGACCCGGAAAATATAAACGATTATCGCACGCAAATGCACGCTGTCGAAAACACGGCGGACAATGTTCATCACGATATTTTAAATAAGCTTTCGACGGAATTTATCACACCGATCGATCAGGAAGATATTCTGCGTCTTGTGCAGATAATCGACGATATTACAGACGCATTGGACGAGGTGATCCTCGATGTGTATATGTACAATATAAATGTTATTCCCGAAAAGACAGAAGATCTTTCTCGGATCGTAAACCGATGTGTCAAAGCACTCTACGAAGCGGCGGGAGAACTGAAAAACTTTAAAAAGCCCGAAAAGCTCAAAAGTCTGCTTGTTAAAGTCAACGATATCGAAATCGAGGCAGATAACGTCTACACGGAAGCAATACGTGAGCTGTTTTCGTCGCAGACAGACGGGAAAACATTGCTCGGAGCTAAAGCCGTATATGAGAGCCTGGAAAACTGTTGCGACCTTTGCGAACACGCTGCAGACGTTATAGAACAGGTCATAATAAAAAATACTTAGGACTTGTTAACATATTATTAAGAGGTGCCCGAACACAAATTCCGAATTTATTCACAAATATCTATTGATTTTGCGAGCAAAATATGTTATAATGATATTTGTAATACGCCGGAATGATGGAATTGGCAGACGTGCTGGACTCAAAATCCAGTGGTAGCGATACCGTGCGGGTTCGACCCCCGCTTCCGGCACCAAAC
>CAYUWC010000004.1:0-72584 GCA_964448355.1 uncultured Oscillospiraceae bacterium
CGGAACGACAGAACCGAGCAGGTTTCAAGACCGCCTCGTTATGACCGCTTCGATAACTCTCCGTATTAAGTTTTACCGCTTGATTTGTTGCTTATATATTATACAATAATCGTTCCTTTTTGTCAAGAACAGTCCGAGATGTTTTTCCGAAATAATTGTGAAAAAACGCTGCGGTCAAGCCCTTGAAACGAAGATATCATCGAAAAAGATCTCGGCGAGAAAATATCTCGGCGAGAAAAATATTGGCGCAAAAGATTGCCGGGGGAAAAGGGAAATCTCGGCAAGAAAACTTGGAGAGAAAAGATTCGGTGAGAAAAAATTCATCAAGAGAAAAAGATTGGCGAGAAAGATCTCGGCGAGAAAAATCTCGGCGCAAAAGATTGCAGGGGTGGAATGTGTTGAAATATTCTCATTTTTCGTTGTGTTGTTTTTGAGAAAAGGTCAGGTTTTTATTTCAAGCTTGACGTTCTTTGAAAATCGGCGGAAAATTTGCATATGTGCGCGCAGACGTGGTGCGTTCCGTTGTTAAAACACATAAAAAGCGGGCATTCTCTCCGAAAATATGTTGCGAAAAATTTATCGTGAAAGTTTTTCGGCACCGTATTGAGCCTTGTTCATTCGGAGTCTTATTCGAATGTATCAGTCTGTTTTTGCAGATAAACGGCGTGATTTGCAATGTTAAAACAGCGAAGTTTGGGATAAAACAATAAGCGGAAGCACGCTTTTGCTGTGCGTTCCGCTTGAGTTGTTTTAACAAACACAAATTCGGCGTAAGCCGAAAATGGTCGTTTGGGGTAAGAAAAGTATGTTATTTCGCCTTTTTACGTTGGAAAAATTTTACCGTTTCGACTATCGGTATAACAGTGATCGCAAGTGCAATCGCGACAGCGTATTCCGTTAAACCGATCGGTGTAAAACCGAACGCATTAGCAAGGAACGGAATTTCCAAAACTGCGGTCGTCAACAGCAGCGATGTGACCATGGAGAGCCACAAAACTTTATTATGCGATTTTAAGGTGAACACGGACTTGCGTTGCGATCTCAAGTTGAAAGCGTGGAAGATCTCGCACATGCTCATTGTTAAAAACGCCATCGTCATACCGTGGTCAGAAACCCCGACAGGCATGGCAAAATGCCCGACCTGAATAGAATTGCCGATGATGTACGATATGATCGTCAATGCCGTGACCGCAATCCCCTGATATACGATATCTCCGAGCAAGCCGCCGGCAAAAATACCGTCTTTGGAATTTCTCGGAGGACGTGTCATCGTGTCGGGTTCGGCGTCTTCCATACCGAGTGCCAATGCCGGCAGACAGTCCGTTATAAGATTGATAAACAACAAATGTACGGGGTTGAGCAGCGTAAAGTCCATAAGAGTAGCGCAGAACACGCCCAAAACCTCGCTCATGTTCGAAGCCAACAAAAATTGAATTGCTTTTCTGATATTATCGTAAATTCGGCGGCCTTCTCCGACTGCCGAAACGATCGTTGCAAAGTTATCGTCCGCAAGCACCATATCGGCAACGTTTTTTGTAACATCGGTGCCCGTAATACCCATGCCGACGCCGATATCCGCGGATTTTATGGACGGAGCGTCGTTTACGCCGTCGCCTGTCATCGCCGTTATGGCACCGAGCGATTTCCATGCGTTAACAATGCGCGTTTTGTGCTCCGGCTGCACTCTTGCGTATACGCCGTATTGTTGAACAACTGCCGACAATTCCTCGTCCGACAGATTTTCAAGCTCCGCACCTGTAACAGCCTGCGAATCGTCCGTTATTATCCCCAATTCTTTTGCGATCGCGACGGCGGTGTCTTTGTGGTCGCCCGTTATCATGATCGCACGTATGCCCGCACTGCGGCATTCGTCGATCGCGGCTTTTACTTCGGGACGAACAGGGTCGATCATTCCCGTTAAACCGAGAAAAATAAGATCCTGTTCCAGATATTCGGGAGAGTTGTCGGTCGGTTTTTCGTTCCAATCTCGACGAGCTACGGCAAGAACACGCAGAGCCTTGTCTGCCATCGCCTTGTTCTGCGACATTACCGCCGCTCTTTTCTCTTCCGTCATCGGCTTGATCTCGTCGTTGTCTTCGTAGTATGCACAGCGCGAAAGAACAACGTCCGGGCCGCCTTTCGTGTATTGAACAAATGCGTTGCCCGATGTGTGGATCGTAGACATCATTTTTCGTCCGGAATCGAACGGTGCTTCGTCTACTCTCGGATTGATATTTTCAAGTTCCTGCTTTTTCAGACCGACAGAATATGCGAAGTTTACAAGCGCACATTCAGTCGGCTCGCCCTCCGCTATGTTTTCGTCGTTTAAACTTGCATCCGAGCAAAGCGCCATGGCGGCAGCGACTTGTTTAACATCTCCGGTGTGTTCGACGACCGTCATTTTGTTCTGAGTGAGCGTTCCCGTCTTGTCGGAACAGATGATTTGCGTGCAGCCCAATGTTTCAACAGCCGTAAGCTTGCGGATAACGGCGTTGCGTTTTGACATTTTTGTAACGCCGATCGACAGCACTACCGTAACGACCGTTGCAAGGCCCTCCGGAATGGCAGCTACCGCCAGAGAGACGGAGACCATAAACGTTTCGAGAATAACAGTTAATGTTTGCCCCTCCGCGGCAAGCTCTCCTCGTGCCATAAAAAGATTGAAAAGGAATATGAATACGCATATTCCGAGGACCATTTTGGACAGTAATTTGCCCAATTCGTCAAGCTTTCGTTGCAGAGGCGTCTGTTCGTCCGCCGTTGCGGAAAGAGCGCCTGCGATCTTGCCCATTTCCGTATCCATTCCCGTCGCCGTTACGACCGCTTTTCCTCTGCCGTAGACGACCGTTGAACCCATATAACACATATTTTTTCGGTCGCCGAGAGGGATATCCGAGTTGTTTTCGGTAAGCTGCAACGCCTCGATAACTTTGTTGACGGGGACAGATTCTCCCGTTAAAGCGGCTTCTTCGATCTTTAAAGACGCATTTTCGATTATGCGCCCGTCTGCCGGCACGGAATCTCCGGCTTCCAACAATACAACGTCGCCGGGAACAAGCTCGTCTGAGTGAACGATGCAAAGCTTTCCGTCACGCAGGACTTTACAGGTGGCGGCGGTCATGTTTTGCAATGCTTCTATCGCCGCTTCCGCTTTACTTTCTTGGAACACACCGAGAACGGCGTTGAGCAAAACGACAGCCAAAATTATTATAACTTCCGTCCATTCGCCTTCGCCCGACAGCATTCCCGTCAACGCACTGACGCACGCTGCCGCCAATAAAATGACGATCATCGGGTCTTTGAGCTGCGCCAAGAATCTGCGGAATAAGCTCGGTTTTTTCTGCTCTTTTAATTTGTTCGGACCGTATTCGTCCAATCTTTTTTTCGCTTCGCTATCGGACAATCCGTTTTCGGAAGACGATAACGATCGCAACACTTCTTCTGAGGGATGTTTGTACGCTTGTTTCATTAAAAATCGTAGCTCCTTTTTGTTTTGTTCGGTGTACAGGGCAACAAAAAAGACCCATGTATACACCGATGTCGGTTGTACATGAGTCTCATTCTTTATAAGCAGCCCGGACCGAAAGGTCGTCTTGACGAGTATGCTTCGCATATATTGCGGAATTACTCCCTCAATCGCAGATCGGCTGATCGCTGTGTTTATAACAAAATCACCGTATCTGCATTCCCATTATTTTACCATTATTCCCCGTTAAAGTCAATACGATCGGACAAATCTTACAAATTGTTCAAACAAACGTGCGTTCACAAGGCTTTCGAGGTATAAAAGCAATGTGTGTTTAACGCCGAACGTTGCCTTCTTCCGTTTCGTAGACGATCTGTATATCTTCTTCGACGCCCGTTTCGGCGTTGATATAAACGTATACGGTCGCTTCGTCGTAAACGTCTTTGCCCTTAAAAACATAGCACAGTTTTTCATTTGCGTCCGTTCCGTTTGATTTAACGATACAGAGTGTGCTGCTGTCGGGCGTTATTGCCGTCACCTTTTTTGCGGCGGCATCTTCGGTAAGGCTCGGCACGGTGTTTCTTGTTAAATTATGATAAATAAGATAATCGCTTGCGTTCATGCCGAGGATCTGCCCGTTGTCGAGTGCTACCGAAAGGGTTATCTTGTCGGGATAACAGTAAACGTCGTTTTTGACAAAGACGTATTCGGCTGTTAAAATATTACCGCTTTCGCTGTAAAAAACGCATTCCATGCTTGCGAATTTGAGCTTTGCAAGAAAATCCAGACCTTTTGTTATCGCCTCATCATAGCTTATCCGTGCGTCGGAGACGTCTCGTGTTTGTGTAAAAAACAAAGGATAACCCTGCCGCATTGTCAAAACGATATAGCTGTTTTTGCCGTCAAACGACACGCATTTTATATCGCCGACGGTCAAATCTTCTCCTTGAGTAAGCTCCGAAAGGTCGCAATTTAAAATATATGCGGCGCGTTTTTTTGCCTCGTCGTCCGTTATCGGGTCTTTGTCGGCAAGAAAAACGCTTTTTACCGAGCTTAGATGTTCGGAATACAGCCCGTTATAGTTCAATGTCGGTATTTTTAAGCCGTTTTCCATGTTTAACAGCGGATTTTCGCTCACAAAGTCTTCGGACGAAGCTTCCTGCGTCGATGTTAAAGCGGAATCGTCGGAAGTTTGCGGTCTGTCGTCGAGTGAAACAAAATCGAGAAGATCGTCATACTTTAAATTTTCGGAGCTTACGCGATATTGCAGCTGTGTCATTTGGTTCGACAGCGATTTTGCCTGTTCGTACAGCGCTTGAACGGTTTGTCTGTCGTCGTCCGTAAGCTCCTTGCCGTTCATAAAATCTTTTGCCAAAGACAGCATATACTCGCCCGAACGATTCAAAAACGTCGGTATTTGCTGTAAGTTTAACGTACTTACGGGCAATTCTTCCAAGCTTGCCGCTGCGGCACCGGCGTGTTTATATACGGACGCCGCAAGCGTCATTGCGTGGGAGGGGGAAGATACGTACATGCTTTTTTGCAGGTCGTTACTGATTGCGTCAAGCTCTTCGGCAAGCTCCGCAAAGCTTTGTTGATACGTATATGTTGCCGTTTGTTTGATGCTTATGGTATTGTAATTTGCTTTTATCACCGCTCCGACGGCGACCGCCGCCACCGCTATGGCAAAGCACAGGATGAGCGTTAATATATCTTTTTTTATATACATAAAAAGCCTCCGATAAAATATTCAAAGATATTTTTACCGGAGACTTTTTTAATTATACATTTTTTATCAATAATTTTCCGCTTTTATCTCGAAATATGCCTGAGGGTGCAAACATACGGGGCATACTTGCGGTGCGCTGTCACCGTAATGGATATGACCGCAGTTTGCGCATTTCCAAAGCATCGGTCTGTCTTTTTTGAACACGGTCTGTTTTTGCACGTTGCTAAGAAGCTTGAGATATCTCTCCTCGTGCTCTTTTTCAACGTTTGCGACCGCTTCGAACATCGCCGCAATATCCGTAAATCCTTCTTCTTTTGCTACTTTTGCAAAACCGGCGTACATTTCCGTCCACTCAAAGTTCTCGCCCTCCGCAGCTGCAATAAGGTTCTTTTCCGTGGGTGCGATACCGCCGTGCAGAAGTTTATACCAGAGCTTTGCGTGCTCTTTTTCGTTGCCTGCCGTTTCGGCAAAAATGTTGGATATCTGAACATAACCGTCTTTTTTTGCCTGAGAGGAAAAGTACATATATTTTATACTTGCCTGGGCTTCGCCCGCAAAAGCGGTTTCGAGATTTTTTTCCGTTTGGCTGCCTTTAAGTTCCATAATATAGCCTCCGTTGAAAATAAATTTTACTTTATTTTACGCTGTTTTAAACGAATTATTCATTGTCGGCAATAAACTTGTGGGTGCTTACGCCGTCTTTTTCCTCTGCTTTCGCATAGACGACCTTTCCCTCAAAACCGAGCTTTTCCTGAAGATCGGAAAGGTTCTTTTTCATATCGGGAAGATGCGTTACGGATATAACTCTTGCTTTCATCAATGCCGCAACGGCGATAAATTCGCTGAGGGCAATCGACGCTTCGTCAAAAGAAGTGGACTGGTAAACTTCGTTGAAAAGCAACATATCGTTCGGTTTGAGCGTGTCGAGGAAGCCGGAAACGGTCTCGACTTCTTCTTCAAAACGGCCCTGCCCGATATCGAGAGCGGTAAAGTATGCGTAAACGCCCGCAACGGGTGTTATAACAGCTTCGGTACACGGTACGGGAAGAGCCGCCTGACCGAGAAGCTGGATTATGCCGACGGCGCGCAAAAATACCGTTTTACCTGCGTTGTTTTTACCCGTGATTATATATGCTGCACAGTCCTTGCCGAAAATAGCGTCGTTCGGTACAAGTGTGTCGCCGGGGCGCTCGCCCTTGTTCTTTTGCGCCTGTTTGAGCGAGAACCACAGATCGTATATGTTTTTGCATTCGAATCTGTTGCCGTCGGTGCAGAATTCGGGCGTACACATCGGAAGACCGAGACGTTCGTAGGTACGTTCGAGGATCGCGGCAAAATCGTAAAAATAGAATCCGTCACGGACTTTATCGAACGGCTTTTTGAGCTGATAAGTTACCGACTGCATAAACGAGACGAGCTTTATCATACTTCTCTCGGCAAGAGATTGAAGCTGTGCGTCCGATTCAACGTCGAAGCCGATGGAAACGACGGTCTTGTCTTTGTCGGTCATCGGCGGCGAAGACTGCTCGTAGCTGTAAGGATCGGATGACAGTTTGAACATTTCGCAGTCGCACATACGAATGTATTTGTCAAGCTTTGTGAGGATAACGAACGATGTATTGAGGTTTAACGATTCCGCAAGTTCCGTCGCAATGTCCTCAAGCTCTTTGAAAGCCGGGTTTTCGACCTGTTTGCGAACAAATTCTTTCATGCTCACGAGAAGCTCGGAATGAAGGTCTTTTTGGGCGAAAGTTCTGTCGTACTGTTTGTAAATATCCAAGATCTTAAGGATACAGTCCGCAAGCGTTTGAACCGTGAAAATAGACGATTCGCGGTCGGAAGTCGTGGATCTGCCGCCGGTCGTTGTAATAACGGAAGCTGCGGAAGTTTTTACTATTTTAAGCGAATCTTCAAGCTTTAGATTGAGCTTTTCGATCAGCTCAAATTCGTGCAGCAGGGTCGAATTTTTGCGGAAGTCGTTGAGTATCTCTTTTCTCCAGATCAGGTTTGCGACATCCTGTTCGGGGTGGCTGAGGAGCGCGAACATCTTTTTCTGCAATATTATATCGACGGTAACGCCGTTTACAACTTCGTCAAGAAGCAGGCTTTTCATCGACATTTCAAGCTGTTTGGACGATTCTGCCTTGGACGGGTTTTTATAGAGAAGGTCAAATTCCGGGTACATCTTACTTTTCCTCCTTCTTGTTTTTGATACGTTCAAGCATTTGCTCGACGGTCATATCGTATTTGAACAGTATATCTTTTGCGAACGAAGAGTTTTGCGTGCTTAACGGTACGATCTTGTAAAGTCTCTTACCGGTCTTTTCGTCGTTGAGCGCAGTGAGAACGCCTGCGCAGTGCGGTCTGCCTTTTGTTTCGGCAGCGTAGTCCTTTAAGCTGTGAAGGTGGGTTACAAAAAGACCCGATACGTCATGTTCGAGAACTTTGTCTACGAGTTCTACGGAGAGCTTGTATGCGATATCGGCTTTTGTGGACGAATATGTTTCGTTAAACAAAGCCAGGCTCTGTCCGTCCGTAATATCTCTGAATATTCTTTCGACACGGCCTTGTTCTTCGACAAGTCTGCCGGAATTGTCGTTATATTCTTCAACGGGGAAGTGCGTAAACATTCTCTTCATGATCTTTATTTTCGCTTTCCTTGCCGGAACGTGGCCGCAAGCCTGAAAGAACAGCTGGCACAGACCGACGGCGGAAAGATAAATCGTTTTACCGCCGGCATTGGGTCCGGTAATGAAGAAGAACGAGCTTTCTTTGTAAACATAGTCGTTGTAAATTACCTGATCGGGCGTAAGGCCTCTTTTTACGAGGAACAAACTGTAAAAGTCCGAAATATCCGTCGATTGCGCGATCTCGGCTTTGGCACTTCTGAATCCGTGCTGTGCGATCTCTCGGAATATTCTCGTAAAACCGATGACAGCGTCGAGCTTTTTGACAAGATCGAGCCACGCCGTGTCGAACACGTCTTTATAGCTTTCGTGGAAAGCGTCGATGTGTTTGAAAATATCGTAATAAAGAGTGTAAAGAGCTTGGAATACGGGTCTTGAAAACTCTTTCGGCTGATATATCGCGGGAGCATAGGCTTCTTTTGTGTCAACACCGAGGCGACCTGCGATGTCGGCAAGCTTCATTGTAAGCGAAACTTCGTCTGTTTTTGAAAGAATGCTGTTTTCGATGTTTTGACCGCGCGAGAAGTATCTGTTAAGACGTATTTCTCCGATGGTTTCAAGGCTTTCGCGAAGACCTCCCATGTCTTTGACGATCTTTGCGAGCTGTGCTTTTTTGTCTGCCGAGTAGGTTTCTTCGAGGATCTTTTTCATCGGTTCGGACAGCTTTGTTTTGTCGGTCGCTTCGGCGCCCGCCATAAATTTTTCGTAGATCTCCGTAAATCTTTCGATGATAAGAAAGGTCTTCATCGTCTTCATTTCGGGGACGTTTTTAAACATTTTCAGCTCGTACAGCAAAGAAAGTTCCCAAAGATCGTTTCGTAATTCGCAAAACAGATCGAAAAGACCGTCGTTTTTGATAAGGTCTTCGATTATGTCGGCACGGTACGATATTATTTCGGGGTCGCTGCAAAATTGGTTGAGAATTTCGAGCGTTGCTTCTTCTTGCTCTTTTGAGGAAAGGAACACATTCAGCAGTTCCTCAAGCTGCATATCGACCGAAACGCAGTAGTCAAGCGGCTTTGCTTCCGGTTGAGCTTTTATTGGGTCAAAAAACAGTTTCATCGGTTAAAATCCTTTCTTCATCTCGACATAATGTTTTTTTCGCATTGCACGACGGGCGGTCTTGAATATCTTTCTCGCTTCTTTGCCGGAGACCGCACATTTTTCCGGTTTCGACGGGAAAAAGTGGTTTGCTATTACAATGCCGTAATGTATCGTATCGCCGTCTATAAGATCGATATTTGTTACGGTCCGTATTTGCTTTACCGTCGGGTTGATGAGCACGACGGGTACACAATCGATCTGCGAATCTCTTAACGCATAGTTTACGGACGCTGCGTATTTAACAAGACCTACGGGGGATTTCCGTTTGCGCTTATGCACCGCGATCTTGTGAAACGCCATCGTTAACTGACTTATAATGCCCTCGTTTTCATTCGGAGCAACACCTCTGTGACTTGATATCTCCCACGTGTCGGGCGATGTGAACATGACGGTCGATTTCAGTTTTCTGTAGCTTTTGAGCTTTATAAGATAAAGCTTTTTGCCCGAAAGGAGCATAAAATCCGGTTTGTGATTCCAGAAATGAGGGACAAAAAAGCCCGGTATGCCGACTTTTCTGAATTTTGCGGAACAAAACAGATATCTGAAAAACAGAACAAATCTTACCGCAAGATATCTCAATAACGGAATGATTATAAAACACAGTGCTGCGGTCGAGGCTAAAACGACAAGTATAAACAAGCCCAATGCCTGAAAAAATGACATAGCCAACGGCAGTACCGTAGAAATTTCGGGGTGCATAAGGGTCGGTCTCCATTCTATATCTTTCTGTTGACTTCAATTATAACATATTATGCCATTTTTTTCAAGAGCAAATGCGAGATGTTTGTCGTCAAAAGTGTGTCAAAACTGATAACATTCGGTTTTACAACTTTTGCAATGTTTTTGTCGGGGGCTTGAAATTACGCGTATGTTATGTTATAATAATACGGCGTTAAAAAACTGCGGCTTGCGGCGTATAACTCAGGCAAGCTTTCCTCCGTCTGGTTGTACGTTAAATAACGGGGCAAGCCAATTGCTTAAAAATTGTGCCGCACGGAGCTTAATTGCTTTTGAAAGGATAAGAATAAAGGATAGGATATTATGATAAAGCTTTTGCGTTATTTGAAAGACCATCTGGTCGAGAGTATTTTCGGTCCGCTGTTCAAGTTTTTGGAAGCGTGCTTTGAGCTTGCGGTTCCGGTAATAATGGCGGATATGATAGATGTCGGAATAAAAAATGCGGATACGGATTATGTTTTACGGTCGGGCGCTATAATCGTGGGCCTCGGCCTTTTGGGCTTTGTTTGTGCGCTTTGTGCCCAGTTTTTCGCCGCCAAGGCGTCTATGGCGTTCGGTACTGCGCTTCGCAACGATCTTTACAGACACATTGCGTCCTTTTCCGCTACCGAGCTTGACAAATTCGGGACGTCCACGCTTATAACAAGGCTCGGCGCCGATGTTATACAAACACAGTCGGGCGTTAATTTAATATTAAGGCTGCTTTTACGCTCGCCGTTTATCGTTGTGGGTGCGGTCGCGGCTTCGTTTATGATAGATGTAAAACTCTCGCTGATATTCCTTGCAGCTGTAGCCGTTTTGTCGTTAACGGTATGGCTTATAATGAGCAAGCTTATACCTTTGTACTCTCATACACGCAAGGATCTTGACAGGATAACAATTAAAACGAGAGAAAATCTCACGGGCGCGAGAGTTGTACGTTCGTTTGCGTCTCAGGCGTCGGAACGCGGTGAGTTTGACGATGCCGCACAGGATCTGTATTCTTCGCAGATCATATCCGGAAAAATATCCGCACTGTTAAATCCGCTGTCGTACTCCGTTATAAACCTTGCGGCAGCCGTGCTGATGTGGTTCGGCGCGATCTCTGTCAATGTCGGGGATATAACGCAAGGTCAGATCATCGCTTTGTTAAATTATATGACGCAAATACTCGTCGCATTGCTCGCACTCGCAAATCTGATCGTTATGATAACAAAATCAACGGCTTCCGCATCAAGGATAAACGAGATATTTGCGGCAAAGCCGTCCGTTACCGAGGGGCAACTCGAACTTAATTCCGTTAAAAAAATATCTTTCGAGAATGTTTCTTACAAATATCCCGGTGCCGCTCTCAACACATTAAAAGATATTTCGTTTGATGTCAACAGCGGTATGACGGTCGGCGTCGTCGGCGGTACCGGTTCGGGCAAATCGACGCTCGTGTCTCTTCTTTTGAGGGAGAACGATCCGACGGAAGGCAGAGTGCTGTTTAACGATGTTAACGCAAAGGAATATACGTTTTTAAGCCTTCGCAATCTTTTCTCGGCAGTCCCGCAAAAACCCGCGCTTTTTTCGGGCACGGTAAGGGAAAACCTGCTTTGGCGAAAGGAAGACGCCACCGACAGCGAGTTGTTTGAAGCAATAAAAACAGCGCAGGCAGCGGATTTTATCGGTACGGACCTCGATCGCCCCGTTGCGAAATCCGGCTCGAATTTTTCCGGCGGACAGCGGCAGAGATTGACGATCGCGCGTGCGCTGGTCGGACGCTCGGACGTGCTTGTTCTTGACGACAGCGCATCCGCTCTCGACTATGCCACGGACGCCGCATTGCGAAAAGCGATAGCATCGTTGCCGGGCGATAAGACGGTCTTCATCGTTTCTCAGCGCATATTCGCAGTAAAAAAAGCGGATGTTATCCTTGTGTTGGACGAGGGGCGCCTTGTCGGTCGCGGAACGCACGACGAACTACTCGAAACATGCTCTGTTTATAAAGAGATATGTGAATCTCAGACTTCGGAGGCTGCAAAATGAGAAACGGAAACAATATAAAAAAAGACGGTGATATGCGCCGTATATTTTCTCTGATTTCGCCTTACGGGGTACAGCTTGTTTTATCGTTCGTTTTTGCGGCGGCGTATGTCGCTTGCTCGCTGCTTGCGCCGATTATTTCGGGCTATGCCGTCGATGAGATGGTCGAGCAGGGGAATGTCGATCTGAATGCGGTGCTGAGACTTGCCGTGGTGTACGGTGCGGTCGTTGTGCTTGCGTCGATCTTTCAATGGCTTATGACGCATTTAACGAACATCATTGCATATCGCACTGTGCAAAAACTTCGTAAAGACCTTTTTGCGAAGATAACCGATCTGTCTGTCGGATATATCGATTCGCATTCTCACGGTGACATTATTTCGAGGGTCATTACCGATGTCGAGCAGCTGTCGGACGGGCTGTTGATGGGATTTTCGCATATATTTACCGGCGTGTTGACGATTGTTGCAACTATCGGATTTATGCTTTCGATAAACGCCGGAATAACGTTTATTGTTATAGTATTTACGCCGCTTTCGCTTTTCGTCGCGTCGTTTATCGCAAAAAATACGTATTCGATGTTTCAAAAACAATCCGAAATCAGAGGCGCTATGACCGCGCTTATCGAAGAATCCGTCGGCGGAGCGCGGACTGTGCATATGTTCGGTAAAGGCGATATGTTCGGCGAAAAGATAGAAACCGTCGGTGAAGAGCTTCGAGAATGCGGCGTGCGTGCGCTGTTCTTTTCGTCGATAACAAATCCGGCGACACGATTCGTCAACAATGCCGTTTATGCTGCGATAGGCATTCTCGGCGCGTTTTCTGCGATAAAGGGGAATATTTCCGTCGGCCAGCTCTCGTGTTTTTTAACATACGCAAATCAGTACACAAAGCCGTTTAACGAGATATCTGGTGTTATATCCGAATTTGTCGGAGCAAATGCTTCCGCATCGAGAATTTTCAAGCTTCTTGACGAGCCGGACGTCGAATCTTTGCGTTCGGGAAAAAAACAGCCCGATATGGGCGGCAATATCGAGTTTTCGGATGTTTCGTTCTCGTATTCGCCGGAAAGACCGCTCATTGAAGATTTTAATTTGTCTGTACCGGACGGAAAAATGATAGCGATAGTCGGTCCTACCGGCTGCGGAAAAACAACGCTTATAAATCTGCTCATGCGTTTTTACGACGTTTCGGGCGGTTCTCTCAATCTTAACGGCGTGCCGATACGGGAGCTTGACACGAACGCATACCGACGCTGTTTCGGTATGGTGTTGCAGGATACGTGGCTTAAAAACGGTACGGTCGCCGAGAATATAGCGTACGGTCGCCCGGACGTTACAAGAACGGATATTGTAAACGCCGCAAAACGTTCTCATGCCGACAGCTTTATATCGAGCCTCGAAAACGGGTACGATACGGTAATAAGCGAGGACGGCGGAAATCTTTCTCAAGGACAAAAGCAACTGCTTTGTATAAGCAGAGTTATGCTGTCGTTGCCGCCGATACTTATTTTGGACGAGGCAACATCGTCGATTGATACTATGACGGAGCTTCGTATCCGCCGTGCGTTCGACAAGATGACGGCGGGAAGAACGAGTTTTGTTGTTGCCCACAGACTGTCGACCGTAACAAAAGCGGATATTATTCTCGTAATGCGTGACGGAAAGATAATCGAGCAGGGCACACATAAACAATTGCTTGACAAAGGCGGCTTTTACAAAAAGCTGTACGAAAGTCAGTTTGAGACGGAATAAAAGTTTTCACACAAAAAAGACAATAAAAATTGTATCAAAAGCAATATTATGGGTTTATAATAGTGATACAGCGATTTTGGAGGTAAAAACAAAATGACAAAAACAAAAATGTTTTCGACGCTTATTTGCATTCTTTTTCTTCTCACGGCATTTGCCGGCTGCTCCGGCACAGAACGTACTTACGATTACGATCTGACAAATTACAGCTACAGCGACGGCATAGATACCAACGGCTTTTTTGACGGTATTACTGCGACCGATTATGTAACGCTTCCCGAATATAAGGGTTTAACGATCCCCGCAGAGGTCCTTGTTGCGGACGAAGATGATTTTGCGTCTCAGCTCGAAGGCGTTGTAAGTCAATACGATACTTATGAGCAGCTTACAAACAGAGCCGTGGAAGACGGAGATACTATCAATATAGATTACGTCGGCACGATTGACGGTGTTGAATTTGACAACGGTTCGACAAACGGTGCGGGTACCGAGGTTACGATCGGTGTTACAAATTATATAGACGACTTTCTCGAACAGCTGATCGGTCATATGCCCGGCGAAAACTTCGATATCGAAGTCACTTTCCCCGAAGATTTCGGTGAAGAAAGTCTTAACGGCCAGGATGCGATCTTCAATGTTACGATAAATTATATTCAGGGCGAGCTTATCGAAGCCGAGCTTAACGATACCATCGCACAGGAATACGGTTTTGAAACGACTGAAGAGCTTGAAGAAGATATCCGTGCATGGATAGTCGAACAGCAAAAGAACGATTTTGTAACGTCTATTCTCAATCAATGTGAAGCCAAAGGAAATATTCCCCAGGCAGCGATAGATTTTATCATCTGTGCGGATCTTATCACGTATAAAACTTATGCGGATATGTTCGGAATGGAGCTTGAAACGTTCGTATCTTCTTATTCCGGTTACGATTCCTTGAAAGACTATATCGACGCAAATTACGAAACATACACTCAAAGCGCGCTCTACTGCCTCGCAATTCAGGCGATCGCCGAAACAGAGGGTATTACCGTAACGGATCTTGATGTTTCCGACGCCGGACTTTCCGATTACGTCGAAAGTTACGGTATGCCGTATATTAAACAGTATGTTTTGCAGACTATAACGATCCCCGATTTTATTATAGATAATTCCGTTATCGAATAGAATTTACGGAACTGTCGTATTCGGACAGCCTGAAAACTGAAAGCGGGTGTTCTTTACCGAAAGTATCGAACATCCGCTTATTTTGATGTGTTTTTTGCGGTTCTGCGTGATTTTGCACACGATGACCGTTTTTTTACATGAAAGAGCTGCCGCAAAATTTGCGACAGCTTTGCTTGTTGTTAAACTAAAAATATTATAACCTAAGGCGATACTTCGGCGTAAGTTACAACCTCCCGCCGAAATCCCGAGAGACCGACGTTCTCCGCACAGATCGCAATCGTAAGCTTTGCCCCGACTTAAATATTATATATCTGTATTTACCGTGCCGCAGTGTTCGATTGTAACGATCGGTTTTTTGTCGGATACGATGTTGTTTTTCAGAAAATTTACGTTGTCCGACGCTCTTACTCGTAGGATATGTTCGTCGGAGAGGATAAAATCGTTGTTTGTTATAAAAATGTTGCGATGTACAAATTTACCGTCCTCATGCCGCTCGGTTTCGGGGCAGATAAGTATCGTAGGGCTGCCGCAGCGGTCGAAAATGTTGTTTTCGATAAGAACATCGTTTACGCTGCCGGATTCGTACCAAGACCGTGCATCGCAGGCTATCAGAACAGCGGACATACCCGTTTGACAGAACCGATTGTTTTTTACGACCGTTTTTTTGCCCGAGGATATGAGAATGCCGCGCGTCGGGTCTCTTTTTATGATATTGTTTTCGAACAACACTTCCGGCTGCCATGTGAGATTGTCCACAGCCGTTTTTTCTTTTACGCCGTCGGGGATAGGTTGTTTTGTTGTTAACAAAATATCACGCTCGGATATCATCTGCGCATGAGCGCCCGTCCCGTAAGCGAACGGCAAAAGTGTCTGTTCGTTAACAAAAGCGATACAGTCGTCTTTGTAAAAAGCATCGAAACCGTATGTTTGATGGTGACTGAACCGAACTTTAACGGTGTGATCGTCGATAATTTCCGTCACGGGCAGAAATGTTCCGTGAACGTTCATTATATCATCGTGCGTACCGTCAAAAACGCCGTTTGTGACCGTCACTTTGCCCCTGCAGCCCGATATCTGTATACTGTCCGCAAAGCAGGAGCAGGTCCTGTTCTTTTCCGTATTGGGCACTGCCGAAAAGCCGTTGAGCGTTATATCTTCGGAAAACTGACCGACAAAGCCGAGACCGTGCATATAATGTGCCGTTACGTTCTCAAAGACGATATTTTTTGAGCGCACGGCGAAAAAGCCGACTTCGTCGCGTATGCCGTCACGCACCTGTACCGTGTCCGAAACGTTTGCGCAACGGGGCTTGAAATCGTAAAAACGCACGGTGTTGTTCCCCGTAAGCTCGGCTTTTGTATATCCGAAATCCTCGGTTCTTTCGGTGGACATTTTGTCTTTCGGTACAACTTGCGTCGGTCCGGAAACGTATTCAAAACCGGGTCCCGTCCATTTTATGCGCCCGTTTGTGAGGGCAAAAGAGCAGTCATCGTTTATTTTAAGAGTGCAATACTCGTCTGTTTTTTCGATAACGGTCATTTCGGTCATCGTCGGTCGTGAAAAATCGGTCACGAGATTTTTGATCGTAATATTCAAAGAACGATCGATCACGATCTGCGTGAACTTGCCGTGAAAAACAAGCGTTGAGCCGTTGCCGTCGAGCGTTATGTTCTTCGCATTTTTAAAAAGGATGCCGATGTGCTTTGTTTTGTCGGCGCATTCGGTCTGACTTGCGGTGTTTGTTATAAAATATTTTTCTTTTATCGAATTTTCAACGTAAAAATTGTAAGTGCCTTTGTCGAGAGTAAGCGTAACGTGTTCGTCGGTTTTTTGGCTTTCCGCAACAGCTCTCGCAAACGCATATCCCGCTTCGTTTGCTGAGTCGGCTTTTATGCCGAAATCGTTTATTTTCAGGTGCATTTTTTCTCCTCGGGGGTTTTGTAGTGATAGTGATGTGTTCGACAAAAATCTTGTTTAAAATATTATAGCATATATTTTGAAAAAAACAATAGTTTGCAGTGCTTTTATTTTGAATTTTGGTATTGTTTTTTGTGAGGAGTTGTGGTATAATATATGCAGAAAGACTTGTAAAACAAGTCTTTACGGCTTCGCCGTCTGCAAAACAATTTATGGCTGCCTAGCATCCGCTTGCGGATGCATATGACGTGCTTCGCAAAAATCCCCTTGCGTTCAAGTATTCTTGAGCGCAAGAAATGCAAGCAAGCATTTTTACTTCATGGTAAAATATATGTAATATACGTAAAATGCACTAAAATAAAAAAAGTGCGTGCAATTACATAAACTTGGGCTGTATGGTGTAATATTTGCGGTTTATACAGTGTTAAAGGCTGTATTTAAAGATCGGATATTGCACTTGCGATCTTGGTTTTTATCGGTGCGGTATAAAGTGCCGAATATTGGAGTTGATACTTTATTATGGAATACAGGTCTCGGTCTGCGGATGAGACGAGAAAAACAGCGGAGAAGCTTGTAAGCGCTTTTCCGAAAGGTTCGACGGTCTGTCTTGACGGCGAAATGGGTGCGGGCAAAACGGTTTTCGTGCAAGGGTGTATGAATGCGCTCGGATACACAGGACGTGTTACAAGCCCGACGTTTGCGCTTTGCAACGAATATGATGTTGACGGTAAAAAAATATTGCATTACGATCTTTGTCGAATAACGGACGAGGACGATCTTTATTCCACCGGATTTTACGACAGTGATGCCGATCTTATATTTGTCGAGTGGGCGGGCACAAGCTGTGCCGATTTTGAAAATGCCGTTAAAATAAAGATTTTTTACGGCGACAACGAAAATGAAAGAGTGATATGTGTTGACAATTGAAAACATAAATACAAGCAGTGCGATCCTTGCGTTTGACGCTTCGGGTCTGACGTGCTCTGCCGCCGTAATAAAAGACGGTCGTGTCCTTTCGTCGGTGTATTCGAATAATGGATTAACACATTCAAAAACGCTTCTGCCTGTGATCGAACGTGTCCTTTTTGACGCTCGAACAAGCATAAAAGATATCGATGCGATCGCTCTGACCGTCGGTCCCGGTTCGTTTACCGGCGTTAAAATAGGGGTCGCAACGGCAAAAGGTCTTGCTTTTGCAAACGGTATACCCTGCCTTGCCGTTTCGTCCATGGCGGCGCTTGCGTGCGGTGCGAAAGGCTTGGACGGAGTGATATGTCCCGTTTCGGACGCAAGAAGAGGAATGTTTTACAACGCTCTTTTCAGGTGCGAACGTTCTTGCGTTACTCGTTTGTGTTCGGACCGGCAGATAAGCACGGAAGAGCTTTTAAACGAGCTTTTGCAATATGTTAAAAACGACGAAAAAATAATCTTACTCGGCGACGGTGCGGAGCTGTTTGTTGAAAAAACCAAAGACGAAAACATCGAATTTTACCGTTTGCCGCAAAATTCGGGCTTTATTCATTCCGAAGGTATATATGAAGCGATAAAAGAGGGGCTTTTCGAGGAAAAGTCCGACAGTGAGTTAACGGCCGTGTATCTGCGTCCGCCGCAAGCGGAGCGTGAAAGACTGGAAAGGCTTGCCGCCGAGCAAAAAGAAAAACAGGAAGAAACAAAAGTCCGAAAATAAATTATCGGGTTCGGGGGCGTGCGTTTTACAGTCGGCGTTCTCCCCAAAGAAAGGAAGAGATAAACAATGATAGCATTAGCTGCCGATCATGCGGGATATATGTTAAAAGAAAAAATAAAAAAACATCTTGAGGCTTTAAAGTTTGAGGTATGCGATTACGGTACGGACAGCGATGAGAGCTGCGATTATCCCGTTTTTGCGAAAAAGGCCTGCGCTGCGGTCGTTTCCGGACAGTGTGACAGGGCTATTCTTATTTGCGGCACGGGTATCGGCATGAGCATGGTCGCAAACAAGATCAAAGGCATACGTGCCGCTGTTTGCACGGAGACATTCGCCGCGAAATATACTCGTTTGCACAACGATGCGAACGTGCTTTGTATGGGCGCAAGGATCCTCGGCGAGGGTGTTGCGACGGAGATAACGGATACGTTTGTTTCAACCGAGTTTGAGGGCGGAAAACACAAAAGAAGAATAGATATGTTTGAATAAACATACAGTCGATATAGCGTTGAAATTCAGTGATTTAAAGTTGAAATAACATCCGGTTCACGCATAAATTCACTTTAAACGTGACCCACCCCGTTTTGTCGCAAGTGTTTGTCAAGCGTGTTTGTCACACGTGATGACAAGATGATTTCATTAACTGCTTGTTCCTCCGCTACGGCGGCGGGATGGGAATTAAGGCGACATAGCGTTGAAATTCAGTGATTTAAAGTTGAAATAACATCCGGTTTATTAACTGTTTGTGCTGCTTTTATGGCGGCGGAATGGAGATCGATATGAAAAAAACCGTTAAAGGCATATTGTTTTTGGTAGCGGTCTGCGTTGCGGCGGCGGGCGGATATTATATTGTTATGATATCGAACGCCGATTTTGCGACGAAGCTTTTCTTTGCCGGATTTTTGCTGCTGTTGGCGCTCATTGTGGGGATATATTCGGCTGCCGTAACAAAAGACGCAAAGCTTTGCGATATAAAAAAAGCGCTCGAAAGCGTTGGATCCTGCGGAGTTGCGATATATAAAGACGGTGAGTTCGTTTTTGCAAACGAAAAATACGCAAGGACGGAAGAAAAGCTCGGTTTTAACGTTTTTAACGCCGTCACAGACGGCAAAGAGCTTGACGGATATGTCATAAAGTCCGAAAAAACAGTATGCGGCAAAGGCGAGTTCGTTGTCATTTCCGTTTGCGAAGCCGTATCCTTTAAAGAAGAAACGGAAGAGTACGTTGTTAAAGATGAAGTTGTTAAAACGGAAACGGAAATATCCGAATCGGAAAACGAGAGCGTAGACGAGACAAGCGCCGAACTGTAATTAAATTGAAAAAACGGAATAAAAATAAAGTACGTACACAAAAAGCATACGTACTTTTTTTATATCATGTTCCGGTTGAACCGAATCTGCCGGAGCCTCTTTGTGTTGCGTCAAGCTCGTCGCATTCGACAAGCTCATGACGTGGACACGGAACGAGCACAAGCTGCGCTACACGGTCGCCGTCGCTAAGGTCGACGGTTTTGTCGGACGCATTGTAAAGAGATACCAACAATTCGCCTCGGTAATCGCTGTCGATAACGCCGACGCTGTTGGATAACGTGATCCCTTTTTTTACGCCGAGCGATGATCTGATAAATATCAGACCCACATATCCGTCCGGTATGGCAACGCAGATGCCTGTTTTAACAACCGTGTGGCTGCCGGGGGCAAGAGATACGTCGCCTCCGAAGACCGTAAGATCGATTCCTGCGGCGCCGTTTGAAGCATAGAACGGTTGCTGCGGCTTTTTGCCGTCACGTTCTATTCGAGAATATTTCAGGGTCATATTTCGGATGTTTCGATCGTTAAACCGTCGTCGGAAATGTTAAGCACGGAGTATTCTCCCGTTTTGAACAGTGCGGGCTGTGTAAAATAGCGAATGCCGTTTTGAACAACGTCGTCTCCGCTGTGGTAGTGAGCCTGAAGCACGAGTGCGACTTTGCCGGAATCCTCGATGATCTTTCTTACTGCGTCCGAGTTGCCGACGACATGGGGATCCATGTGTTCAAGTCCGTCCATAAACATATCCAAACGTTGATGGCAAAGAATGACGGCGTAATTAAAGTCGGTACGGGAAAGCTGTTTTTTCAAAAATTCGAGTTGAGCTTCGGGCACATACGAATCTGTCCAATCTCCGGAGCCGGGCTCGTAGGGCTTGCCGTCGCAGGAATAGTTGGGGTCGAGTGCGACGAAAAGTACGCCGTCTCGTATAAAGTAATATGCGCCGCCGAGCGTCTCGTTGCAGTGGAGCATAAGGTCTTTCGGGATACACGTACAGTCTCTGTTGCCGAGAACGTAGTAGGTGTTAACGGTCGTGCTTATAAGCGATCTGGAGAACATATAAGCCGTCATATAGCTGGCTTCGCCGTCGTCTCCGCAGTCGACAAGGTCGCCGAGGTTGATAACAAAATCGTATTTTTCCGTTTTTGCCTTTTCGTAAAAAGCTTTTGCTTTAGCTGTTGTCGGATCGTCCGGAACAGGCTCGGGTCTTTTACCGGGTTCCGGGCGAGGCGGAAATTCTTTTTTGGGGAGATGAAGATCTGCGATGATTCCGATTTTCATAAAATTTTCCTCCTGAATATTAAGAATAGTAGCGTCCCCGCGTCATATTAAGGGGAGGCTCCGAATCGTTTGCAGTGTAAGATTCAATAACTTTTTGTGCTTCTTTTGGGGATTCGTCCGTAAACAAAAGACGGATAAATCCGAAGCGGGGAAGGTCTTTGTCCGCAAGCCACAGTACATCGGCGTTCCAAAGCCTGTTTCTGCAGCCGAAATCGCAAGTGACAAGAAAATCCTTTTTCATTCTGTCGGTGAGAAACGCCGATTTTCCTTTGCGTTCGCAGCCCTTGCCGTTGCCGCCTTTGATACAGTTTCGCATTATCATAAACGGAAGCCTGCCGTAGGCGATAATACCTGTTTCGGCTCCGCAAAGATGCGCGGCTTTGCGCATTGTTAACTCAAAAGAAAGCGTTAGATCGCAAAGACCGAGCGAGAGATATTCGCGGACGGATTCGGAGTTAACAATGTTAAGACCGTAGTCTCCGTGTGCCGTAAAACCGTGGTCACGAGCAAGACGGATATGGCCTATATTGCCGCAGAGTGCGTGTTTAACACCGAGGGCTTCGGCTGCCGAGAGCTGTTTTTTTACAAGCCTTTTTTCGCTGTCGTGAAAAACGGACGGAAGCGCGATACCGATACGCTCGTTGTAAAGCGAAACAAGTTTTTCGGCGTCTTTGCGTAAAAACGATTCCGAGGGGAGCCATATTCGAGAAAGTTTTTCGGCATTTTGAGGTATTGTCGACGTATCGAGAAAGAATCCTTCGAGCGTTGTTTCGCTTGCGGGGGTAAAATCATATGGCGCAGGCTCGCGACGTGTAAAACCGCGATTTACGGTAAGACGCATTTCGGTGAGGTTTTTTACAAGCTCGCGGCGTGCGGAATTAAGCACGGAGACCGGGATAAAATCGTCCTCCGCTTTTGTACACAAAAATGAATTTAAATAGTAAGGCGTTCCTCCGAGCTTTGAGAGTGCGGTACGGATATCTTCGCCGGAAGTGGGCCGTTTTTCCGCTTTTTGCACGGGAACGGTCGTTTCGACCGCATATCCGTCGTTGCAAAGTGCGCCGATGACAGCCTCGTTGCCGTTTGTTGTAAACGAAAAATCGAGAGGAAAACGCTTGTATTCCTCCGTCGGCAGCGAGATGTGCGGCTGCTGCTCGTTTTCTTTTCTTACGCCGAACATATCTTTGCCGTAGTTCGACGTAAAATAGCCGTTTGTAAATCCCTGACGGCTGAATATACCGGCAAGGTACTCTTTTTTTTGAGCGGAATACGGTTCTCCGTTTTTGGCGCGAACGTAAGCGTCCGTAACGGCAAAAACGTATTCAGGGCTTTTCATTCTGCCCTCAATCTTTAAAGATGTGACGCCTGCCTTTTTAAGCTTCGGCACATATTCGAGCAGACAGTTGTCTTTTAAGCTCAGAGAATATCCGTTTCTGTAAGGAAGTCTGCACGGTTGCGCGCAAAGACCTCTGTTGCCGCTGCGGCCGCCGATGACAGAGCTCATATAGCATTGACCGCTGTACGACATACAAAAAGCGCCGTGAACGAAAAATTCCGTTTCGATCGGCGAACGCTCCGCAATAAAGCAAATATCTTCGCACGACAGCTCTCGTGCCAACACAACTCGTGAAAAACCGAGGTCGGCAAGTGCTTCCGCACCGTCGAGAGAACAAACGGACATTTGCGTACTTGCGTGCAGCGGAACGGACGGCGCGCATTTTTTTAACAAACTCGCAAGACCGAGATCTTGGACTATAAACGCATCCGCGCCGATATCCGTTAAAAATTCAGCCAATGCGAGAGCTTCGGTAAGTTCCTTTTCGAAAACGAGCGTATTTAGCGTTATGTATACTTTAACACCGCGTTCGTGACAAAAAGCGATCGCGGATCTCAGCTCGTCGTCGGAAAAATTTTGCGCGTTTATTCTCGCATTAAAGCCGGAAGCTCCCAAATAAACGGCGTCCGCACCCGAAAAAACGGCGGCACGAAGCGCATCGGCGGAACCTGCCGGAGAAAGTATTTCCATAAATTATTATTTGTTTGTCAGATCGATCTTAAGCGCAAGAAGCTCGTCTCTGAGTTTTTCGGCTGTTCTGCGAGCTTCGTCGCGTTCTGCGATGGCTTTTGTGGTATCGTCAAGATAATCTTTGAGCTGCAGACGCATATTGTCGGCACCGACCTGAAGCTTGATAAGCTGATCGTAAAGCTCCATAAGTGCGAGAATGCTTGCCTTTGCAAGAGATGCGCTGGGATTTGCGGCGGTTTGTTCTTTTATCTTTTCTTCTACCGCAGCGGCGATCTTACGTGTGTATTCTTCGCTTTCGGTAGAGTACAAAGTCAACTCAAAACCGTATATTTTTACTGTGTAAACGTTTTCCATAAAAACATTTTGCTCCTTCGTTGTCTGTTTTCTTATATAATAACATAAAAAGGGAAAAAAAGCAATATTTTTTTAATGGAAATCGCGTAAAAATATTTACTTTTTATTCTTTGTGTGGTATAATACACATAGAAAATCTTGCTGCGCGAGCTTTCAATGTGCTACGCCCATTGGAAAGCATCCGCTTGCGGATGCATATAACGTGTTTCGTAAAAATGCCCTTGCGTTTAACGTAAGATATGCGAGCAAGCATTTTTACTTCAGGGTAAAACAGAGATACAAGTCGGTTCGCAATATGCTTATCTCCGGTAAACCGACGGATTTGAGCGGGACGTGTAAAGCCGGTGTGTTAAAACAAAAAGACGTCGAACACGGATAATTACATAACATGGAGAATGTGCGATGTCTTTTTTTAAAGCTGCGATCTTGGGAATGGTTCAGGGGTTGACGGAGTTTCTTCCGATATCGAGTTCCGGGCATTTGGCGATAATTCAAAATCTGTTCGGTGCCGACGGAGAAGCGGATGTATTTTTTACGTCGCTTCTTCATCTGGGAACGTTGTTTGCGGTTTGCTTTGTTTACGGAAAAACGCTGTCGGCGTTGATAAAAACACTGTTTTCTTCCGTCCCGTTGCTTTTAAAGGGCAAGATCTCGTGGAAGAACGGATTACCGTCGGGCGGCGATTCGGTGCGAAGAAAAGGTATGTTGATAATATATTCGTTGCTGCCGATGTTTTTGGTATTACCGATAAAAGACATTGCGGAACGGTTTTATTCTTCGACGTTTGCCGTCGGCGCATTTCTTGTTTTAACGGCGGTCGCATTGTTTTTATGCGATAAGCTCGTTGTCGGAAAAAAGAACGAAAACGATATGACCGTAAGGGACGCTTTTGTTGTTGGTTTTGCCCAGTTTTTTGCGGTTTTGCCGGGGTTGTCCCGTTCCGGTTCGACCATAACGGCAGGGCTTGTTTGCGGGCTTGACAGAGCTTTTGCGGCGGAATTTTCGTTTATTATGTCCGTGCCGACAATAATCGCGTCGGCAGCGCTGCAGGCAGTCGAGATAATTATCGACGGCGCTCGATTTAACGCGGATATGATACCCGTGTACGCCGTAGGTGTTGTTTTCTCGGCAGTATCGGGGTTTGCGGCGATAAAGCTTTTCGAAAAGCTTTTGAAGTCGAAAAAATTTTTTGTTTTTTCGGTTTATTGTTTCACGGTCGGTATCGTTGCGATGATATCGGACCTGTTAAAATAAAACATACAACACAACAACTTAAAGTAAAGGAGTTTTGGCATTGGCAACAAAAAAGACAGCCAAAAAAACAATGACGAAAAAGGCGGCTAAGACCGCATACATTCACGATACCGTGGCAGGACTTGTGCTTATTCTCGTTGCGGTACTGATATCGATAAGCCTTGTGTCCGACCTTATAGGACCTTTCGGACGTGTTATACAAGTCGGATTACTGGGCCTTTTCGGCACGGGCGCGATACTTGTTCCGATATTGTTGATATATTCGGCGGTACTGCTTTTTTCAAAGAACAATAAGGTCGTTTCCAAATCGATATTTTCCGCTGTGTTTACAGTTCTTTTTTCTTCGTTTTTCAACATCTGCACATACACGATCCCGGAGCGCGGAGACGTTGTTTTCGGCGAATTTTTATCGCAGTTGACGGCAGATCTTTGGTCTAAGGGCGAAACGCTCAAGTCGGGCGGCGTTATGGGCGGACTTTTTGCGTGCCCGCTCGAAGCCGTGTTTGCGAAAGTAGGGGCGGGGATCATTGTGTTTGTTGCGATGATAGCGTTCCTTATTCTTGCAACGGGAATAAATCCCGTGGCTATCTTCTCCGGTCGCGGCGAATACCCGGAAGAAAAGAAGACCGCAAAAGCCGACAAAGCGTTAACAAAAGATATAAAGGGTATGAGAAAAGATATCGACGAGCTTAAAAAGGCTATTCCGTCCGCAGAAAAAGAGGCACGAAAAATGCCCTCGCTCGTTCTCGAAAAGGACAAGCTCGAAGACGACGATATCGACAGTATCCTTAACGAGATAACAAAAAATTACAAGGGTAAAACGGCAAAGAAGAAGAGTTCCGTTCATGCCGTAAAAAGCAACAATACCGCAGCTTTAACGCAGAAGGATATAGACGAATTGCTGTTAAAAGTCGATAAGACCGAAAAGAATGCGAAAAAGACGGCGGTCAAAGCTCCTGTTTTAACAAAGCCCGAACCCGGTTCCGTTATGTCCGAAGAAAGCTCGGCAGCCGCCGATACGGAGACCGCACCGGTCGTTCCCGTCGAAAAAGTCGAAGAAGACAAAGCCGCCGAGACTGCTCTGGACGGTGCAACGGTGGAGATCTCCGCACAAAAAGAACCCTCCGAGCTGTTGCAGAAAAAAGCCGGCGGATATGTTTTCCCGTCGCTTGAACTGTTGTCGTTTGTGCCCGACAACAATGCTGCGCTGTACAGGGACGAGTTAAAACAAAACGCCGCACGATTGATAGAGACTCTTTCGGACTTTAAGATAAACGCAAAGGTTTTGGATGCCAAGAGGGGACCTACGGTTACAAGATACGAGTTGCAGCCCGGTACGGGTGTTAAAACAAGCAAAATCGCAAATCTTGCGGACGATATCGCGCTTCACCTTGCGGCTCCGGCTGTCCGAATAGAAGCACCGATACCCGGCAAATCCGCTATCGGTATCGAGATACCGAACAAAACGACGAGCTTGGTCTATTTAAAAGAGATCATCGGCAGCGAAGAGTTCGCATCGAGCAAAAGCAGGATATCCGTCGCTTTGGGTAAGAGCATAAGCGGACAGCCGATGGTCATAGACATATCGAAAATGCCGCATCTTCTTATCGCGGGTGCGACGGGTTCCGGTAAATCCGTTTGTATAAACTCCATACTTATAAGCCTTTTATACAAAGCTACGCCCGACGAGGTGAAGCTTATACTTGTTGACCCGAAAGTTGTTGAGCTTAACGTGTATAACGGTATACCGCATTTGCTTATCCCGGTCGTGACCGATCCGAGCAAGGCCGCCGGAGCGTTAAGCTGGGCGGTCGGAGAGATGCTTCAGCGTTACAAAATGTTTGCGGATAAGAATGTGAGAAATTTCAACGGTTACAACAATTCGTTAAAAGCCGACGAAAAGAAGCTGCCGCAGATAGTTATAGTTATCGACGAGCTTGCCGATTTGATGATGACCGCAAAAGGCGATGTGGAAGATTCGATATGTCGTCTTGCGCAAATGGGCAGAGCCGCAGGCATACATCTTGTTATAGCAACGCAGCGTCCGTCTGCGGATGTAATCACCGGTCTTATCAAGGCGAACGTGCCGTCGAGGATCGCATTTGCGGTTTCGTCTCAGATAAACTCGCATATTATTTTGGACGCATCGGGCGCCGAGAAACTGATAGGCAAGGGCGATATGCTTTACGCACCTCTCGGAGAGGCGAAGCCGATACGTGTTCAGGGCTGCTTTGTATCTGACCAAGAGGTCGAAAATGCCGTCAAAGCTGTTAAAAACGGTAAAGAGAATATTTATGACGACAATATCATCAAACAGATCGAACAAAATGCCGCTATGCAAAAATCCGGCTCGAAGTCTGTCGGTGATGATGCGGACGAGGTTGACGATCCGAAGCTTGACGAAGCGATCCAGTGTGTTGTCGAAAAAGGACAAGCATCAACGACAATGCTGCAAAAATTCATCGGTCTGGGCTATGTAAGGGCGTCCAAACTCATCGATGTTATGGAAGCGAGAGGAATCGTCGGCCCGTATCAGGGTTCAACGCCGCGCGAGGTTTTGATAACGAAAGCGCAGTGGCAGGAAATGAAAGCAAGAAAGCAATAAGATATGAACGATAAATTTATGCCTGTTTCCCGTGAAGATATGATCGACAGGGGAATAGAACAACTCGATTTTATATTGGTTACCGGGGACGCATATGTTGATCATCCGTCGTTCGGTACGGCGATAATATCAAGGGTGCTTGAACATGAGGGGCATACCGTCGGCATAATTTCGCAGCCCGACTGGAAAACGCTCGAATCGTTTAAGATCCTCGGAAGACCGAAGTACGGATTTCTCGTTAATTCGGGAAATATCGATTCGATGGTGGCTCATTACAGCGTTGCGAAGAACAGACGCGAGACCGACGCCTATTCTCCCGGCGGCAAGGCCGGATTGCGCCCCGACAGGGCGGTGATTGTTTATTGCAACAAGATACGCGAGGCATACGGCTCGATACCGATCGTTATAGGCGGACTTGAAGCGTCTCTTAGGCGTTTTGCGCATTACGATTATTGGCAAAACGAGGTGCGCAAATCGATCCTTGTGGATTCTTCCGCGAATATTCTTTCTTTCGGCATGGGTGAACGGTCGATGAAACAGATTTGCGGACGGCTCGCGAGCGGAGAAGATGTTAAAACAATAACGGACATTGCCGGAACGTGCGTAATAACCGATGCTATACCGGAAAATGCGGTTTATTGCCCGTCTTACGAAGAGGTTAAAAAGAGCAAAGAAAAATTCGCTCTGGCAACGAAAATACAGTACGACGAGCAGGATCCGTACACCGGCAGACCCCTTGTGCAAAAGCATTCGCTGCGATATGTTTTGCAAAACGTGCCCGCAAAGCCTTTGGATCAACGAGAGATGGACGAGGTTTATGCTTTGCCGTTTACGAGAACATATCATCCGATGTACGAAAAGGACGGCGGAGTTCCGGGGCTTGCCGAGGTCGAATTTTCGATCACACACAACAGGGGCTGCTTTGGAGGCTGCAATTTCTGTTCGATAGTTTTTCATCAGGGCAGAAACATCACCGCAAGATCGAAAACGTCGGTCGTTGAGGAAGCGAAATTATTGACGACGCTCAAAAATTTTAAGGGTTATATCCACGATATCGGCGGCCCGACCGCGAATTTCAGGAAAAACGCCTGCAGCAAAAAGTCTCTTTGCAAAGACCGAAAATGTCTCGCCCCCGAACCGTGTCCCGCGGCAAAAGCGGACCACAAAGAATATCTTGATATTCTTCGGACGGTGCGCGCACTGCCGAAGGTTAAAAAGGTCTTTATCCGTTCCGGTATACGGTTCGATTATTTGATGCTCGACAAAAACGACGAGTTTTTCAACGAGCTTGTTAAGTACCATATAAGCGGACAGCTTAAAGTTGCGCCGGAGCATTCGTCGGACAAAGTGTTGGAAAAAATGGGTAAACCGCACTTTTCGCACTATAAAGCGTTTTACAAAAAATATTTTGCGTTGAACAAAAAGCTCGGCTGCAAGCAGTTCCTTGTTCCGTACTTGATGTCTTCGCATCCGGGTTGTACGTTAAACGACGCCGTAAATTTGGCTCTATACATAAAAAGCATAGGCTACCAGCCCGAACAGGTTCAGGATTTTTATCCGACGCCGGGAACGATATCCACGTGTATGTTCCACACGGAGATCGATCCTTTTACGATGGCGCACGTTTATGTCCCGAAATCCGCAAAAGAAAAAGCTTATCAGCGCGCTTTGCTTCAGTATAAAAATCCCAAAAATCGAGTGCTTGTTCGAGAAGCTTTGTACAAATGCGGGCGTCAAAATCTGATAAATATACTGCAATAAGCACAAATCGATATTACGTATTTACAAACAAGTTCTTTTCGTCACACACAAATTTTATTATTGACGTAATCGTAAATATTGTTGACAAACGTGAATTTTCGTGATATAATCTTTTATATAACAATGAAAAAATTATTACGGAGGTCTCTGTATGGACAAGATCATACTCATCGCGGATGACAATAAGGATATTGTTGATATCCTCAAAACATACGCACAAAAAGAAGGCTACAAATGCATCTGCGCCTACGACGGAGAGCAGACGCTTAAAATGTATAAGGAATTTAATCCCGTCTTGATTCTGCTCGACGTTATGATGCCGAAAATGAACGGTTTTGACGTATGCCGACAGATCAGGCAGACTTCCAGTGTTCCCATAATCATAGTTTCCGCAAAGAACGAAGAAGCCGAGAGGATCCTCGGTCTCGATCTCGGTGCCGACGACTACATACCCAAGCCGTTCTCTCCCAGAGAAGTTATGACGAGAGTTAAGGCAGTGCTGCGTCGTGTTACCGATGAGATATCGGACGAGCGTTCAAAGAGGATCGAGATCGCAGGTCTTATCGTCGATATGAACAGCTACGAAGCTTATGTTAACGGAAAGCCCGTTGTTCTCACAAAGAAAGAGATCGAAATAATCTGGCTTTTCGCGTCGAATCCCGGTCGTGTGTTCACAAGAGACCATCTGCTTGAGAATATCTGGGGCTACGAGTATTTCGGAGATACCAGAACAGTCGATACGCACATTAAACGTATCAGAACAAAACTTAATCTTGACCAGTCTGTTAATTTCGATATAAAAACAGTTTGGGGCGTCGGCTATAAATTCGAGATCAGATAATGTTTAAAAGCCTTTCGTCAAAGGTTATTGCAGTATTCATATCCGTTACTGTGCTGGTGGTTTTGATCACCAGCGCGGTGTTTATGTCATTATTTTTTCGCTATGCCTATGAAGAAAAGAGCAACACGCTTCTTGACTGCGCTACGGGCATAGCGGATTTTATATCGAGTGAAAATTCGCTTGAAGAGCCGACGTTGAAGGCGAAAAATTTCCCCGATTACGCAACGCTCGTGTCGGGCGTTGTGGATGCGACGTTATGGATATGCAAACCCGACGGTTTTTTCATACCTTTAAAATACGCTTCGTGGCCCGTATCGGTAAGTCAGTTGTCGGATAAAGAACAGCAGATAATTTCCGATTGTTTTAACGGCGAACAAAGCATTTCGCGCGATTTTTCCGATAATTTCGGGGAAGACACGATCACCGTCGCCGTTCCCGTATGCGTAAGCGACGAATATCTTACGGGACAGACGGAGATCATCGGCGTTGTTCTCGTTCACTCTCCGCTCAAATATATAAACGAAACGTTTTCCGCTTCGACGGTGTTGTTGACATTCACATTCTTTTTCGCCGTTATTTTAACGGTGCTTTTTGCGGTTTTGCTCGGCATACATCTTACAAAGCCGATCAAGGAAATGTGCGGTGCTGCGGCAAGCCTTGCGAACGGGGATTTCAGTATACGTGTTCACACAAAGGATAAAACGGAACTCCAGGATCTTGCGCACGCCATAAATCATCTTGCGCATAATCTCGGCAGTACGTTTACACGCTTGAAGAACGAAAAAGATAAGCTTAGCAATATAATCGACAATATTTCCGACGGTCTTGCTTCGTTCGACACGAATATGCATCTTCAAAAATATAACACGGCTCTTTTGAAAATGTGCAGCCTTAACCAGCTTGAAGATCCTACGGTTACGGAAATGATAAAGCAGGTGCTGCAGACGGGTCAGAAAAAGACGGTCGTTATAAACGGCAAAGATATCCTTAAATTTACGGCAACACGCATTCAAAACAAGGATATTACGGAGGGCGTTGTCGTTATCGTTCAGGATATAAGTCAGTCGGAACGCTTACAGCAGCTCAGGACGGACTTTGTCGCAAACGTTTCTCACGAGTTCAGAACGCCGCTTACGATAATAAAAGGCTCTGTTGAGGCACTTATCGACGGCGCTGTTGAAAACGAAGAAGAAAAGCTTGCGTATTACAACAGGATCGAAACAGAGGCAAAGGCTCTGGAACGGCTTGTAAAAGACCTGCTTGACACGTCGAAATACAAAGCCGGAAAAATCATTCTCGAAATAAAGCCGATGGACGCCGTATGGCTCATTGCCGACATAACGGAAAAACTCAAGCCTGTCGCCGCAGAAAAGGGTATAGAGCTTGTGTTTGAACCGAAAGAGATGGAGTATGTCCTTGCGGACTACGATCGATTGCGTCAGATGATAATAATTTTTGTCGATAACGCGATAAAATTCACTCCGAACGGCGGTACTGTCACCGTTTGTGCGGAGGAAAGAGACGACGGATATGCTTATATTTCCGTAACGGACACTGGCGTGGGCATTGCCGAGGAAGATCTGCCGTTTATTTTCGACAGATTTTACAAGGCTGACAAGGCTCGCGGCGGTTCCGACACGGGAACGGGGCTTGGTCTTTCGATCGCATGGGAACTTGCGGAATTGCACAAGGGCACCGTGCTTGTTGAAAGCGAGATCGGAAAAGGCTCTACGTTCACTATTGTTATCCCGTTGGCTCCGCCTGTCGAGGAAGACGACGAGGAATGAGCTGTTTTTCGTGAAGATTTCACAATAAATTCGGAAATTACTATTGAAATAAACTTAAGTTTATGTTATAATTAGTGGGTTATGAAATGGTCCTCTGCCGTCTCTGCACGAACATTTCAACAAAACACGGGGCACGGTCTCCGTGACTGACTAATATCAGGAGGAAGAGAAAAATGTCCACAAAACTCGATCTTTTCACCAAGGACCAACTCAGACAAGAAGCTATCCCTTTTGAAATCGGTAGCACTGTAAAAGTTCACGTGAAAATCAAAGAAGGTTCCCGCGAAAGAATACAGGTATTTGAGGGAACCGTAATTGCCAAAAAGCACGGAGGCGTGTCCGAAACAGTTACTGTTCGCCGCGTCGCATACGGTGTAGGCGTTGAAAGAACATTCCCGATCCATTCTCCCAACATCGCAAAGGTTGAAGTGGTTCGTAAAGGTTTTGTTCGTCGTGCCAAACTGTACTATCTTCGTGACAGAGTTGGTAAGGCTGCCAAAGTTAGGGAGAAAATATAACCGGTCGCTCGCAGCTCAAACGCTCACAGCGTAGGTTATAATCTGTCGCAAGCTTCGCTTTTTGTTTATACAAGGGCGGTGCTCCGATGTAAATTCGGATCGGCGTAATTTGACCGAAGCAAATTCCCAAGAGTTGTTAAATTATCGGGGAAAACAGATTATATTTTTCCGGCCGAAACGGTGAATAACGATCATTGTCCGGCAGCGTAAATATGCGGTATTCACTCTGTTTGACGGTTGAATACCGCATTATTTTTATTTATTGGATCAGCATTTTTACACTTTATTTCGGGAGATTTAAATGGAAGAAAAGGATATTATCCGAGAAGAACAAAAAGACACTTCAACCCAAACTCAATCGCGCACATTCGTCAACACATTTTTTGACTATGTTGCCGATATCTTTATCACTTCCGTTGTTGCCGCACTGTTTCTTTTAACGCTTGTTGTGAGAACGGGATATGTCGACGGCGATTCAATGTTGCCTACGATGCTTGACGGAGACAGATATCTTGTGTCCGACCTTTTTTATACGCCGAAGCAGGGCGATATCATTGTGTTCAAGCCCGAAGACAACGCATTGACGCGAAGATATATCAGCGGTGAGAACAAGCTGCTCGTCAAGCGTGTTATAGCAACGGAGGGGCAGGTCGTGGATATCGACGAGGAAACGCACCAAGTTCTTGTTGACGGTGTTGTGTTAAACGAACCGTATTTAACGGGGAATATAACATCCAAGCGCACCGGTGCGACCATCGAGTACCCGTACGAAGTTCCTGCGGGGCACGTTTTTGTTATGGGCGACAATCGAACGGTCTCCGTAGACAGCAGGCTTATCGGCAGTGTCGATACAAGGACCATTGTGGGTAAGATCATTTTGAGATTTTACCCGTTTAATAAGATCGGAGTAGTTAATTGAACATAAATTGGTATCCCGGGCATATGGCGAAAGCCAAAAGAATGATCGAAGACAGCTTAAAGCAGGTCGATATGGCGGTCGAGCTTATCGATGCGCGTATCCCCGTATCTTCGCGAAATCCGGACATTGCGCCGCTTTTGGCAAAAGCGAATCGTCCGAGTATGATATTGATGAACAAGAGCGATCTTGCCGACCCTGCCGAGAACGACAGATGGATCTCAAGATACAGAAAAGAGGGTATTCCCGCCATTCTTTTTAATGCAAGGGCTACGGGGCCGAAGTCCAATACGGAATTTATCGCTGCCGTTAAAGCGGCATTTGCGGAAAAAATAGAAAGAAATATTGCCAAAGGAATGAGCGGAAAGGCAATAAAAATAATGGTCCTCGGTATTCCCAACGTCGGGAAATCGACTGTTATAAACAATATTTGCGGAAACAAACGTGCAAAAGCGGAAGACAGACCCGGCGTTACGCGCGGCAAACAGTGGATCAGCGCCGGCGGCCTCGATATTCTCGATACTCCGGGCATACTTTGGCCGAGGCTCGAAGATAAGCAGGCTGCGGAAAGGCTTGCCGTAACAGGTGCTATAAGAGACGAGATCCTTGATTCGGAAGAGCTTGCGGTTTGTTTGCTTAACATTTTGCGGACGTCCGATTATCTGCCGCTGTTAAAAGCACGGTATAAATTGGATTCCGACCTTCCCGAAGATTCTTACGAGCTGCTTAGCTTGATAGGGAAAAAGCGCGGCTTTATCATATCCGGCGGAGAAACGGACACGGAGCGGACCGCTGCGGTGCTTCTTGACGAGTTCAGGGGCGGCAAGATAGGCAGAATAACACTTGATAAATATGAACAATATTGAATTTGACGCATTCTATCACGATAAATATACCGTATTTTGCGGTATAGACGAGGTGGGCAGAGGCTGTTTGTGCGGTCCTGTTTGCGCAGCGGCGGTGATTTTACCGAGAGACATTGACCTTCCCGGTGTTGACGATTCAAAAAAGCTCTCGCCCAAAAAAAGAGAGATGTTGTACGATGTTATAACAAAAAGCGCCGTAAGCTATTGCGCCGCTTTTGCGTCTCCGGAAGAGATCGACAGCATGAATATCCTGAACGCCACATTCCTTGCAATGAAGCGAGCTACGGACGGCTTGACCGTACGGCCCGAATTCGCGCTTGTTGACGGAAACAGGATCAGGGGCCTCGATATCCCGTCGGAATGCGTTGTTAAAGGCGATTCGAAAAGTTTGTCGATAGGTGCGGCGTCGATCATCGCAAAAGTTACGAGAGACCGATTGATGGCCGAGCTTGCCGAAAAATATCCGATGTACGGTTTAGACGAGCATAAAGGATACCCGACGGAAAAACATTACGAGAACATACGTAAATTCGGTATTTGCGAGATATACCGAAAGACTTTTCTCAAAAAGATCCATTGACCATGGCTAAGAGCATTACACGTAAAAAGGGCGATATTTTTGAAGAAAAGACGGCTTGTTGGATGCAAAAGAACGGTTATCGCATTGTTGTGAGAAATTGGACAGCATCGCCGTTCGAGATAGATATCGTTGCGATAAAAGACAAAACTCTCGTGTTTACGGAAGTTAAATCCGGAAGTTCTTTTTCGTTTGAGACGCCCGAAACGAGGATAGACGAGAAAAAGATGCGATCGTTGGCTGCAGCGGCAAGAGAGTTTATTTGGTATTTGCAGTCCGAGGGCATAGATACGGCTCGGCTTAAGTTAAGATTTGACGCGGCAGCCGTTATGTTTGACAAGGACGGCAAGATAACCGATTTTAAATATTACGAAAATTATTTTGTTTGCGGAGATGATTATTATGAGATTCTTTGATCTTCACTGCGATACTCCGACGGTGATGTTTGAAAAAAAGAACGATTTTTCGGATACCGATATGCATATAAGCGAAAAGGGGCTTGAAAAATACGAAAAAGCTTTTCAGCTTTGCGCTGTTTTTACCTCGGACGGTCAAGGCGGTAGCGGATTTGACTATTTCAGGAATGTTATGGACTATTTCCTGCCCGTTGTGGCAAAAGTTAAAAATCTTGTTCCTATAGTTTCGTCTGAGGGCGGCAGATGTATAGACGGTAATGTGGATAACATCGATGTGTTAAAAAAGGATTACGGGCTTCGTGTTTTCGGCCTTGTTCACAACGGCGAAAACGAGCTTGCCTGCGGCGGTGCGACGGATAACGGCAAGGGTCTTACCTCTGTCGGAAAAGAAGCCGTCGCAAGATGTGAAGAACTGGGTATCGTGCCGGACTGCTCTCATCTTTCGGACGCCGGATTCGAGGATCTTGTTAAAATATGCAAAAAGCCTTTTATCGCAACGCATTCGAACTGCAGGTCCGTTTACGAGCATTTGAGAAATCTCACCGACGATCAGTTAAGGGAGATTTTTGCAAGAAAAGGACTTGTCGGGTTAAACTTGTTCCCGGATATAATTTGCAAGGCTCCGCATATTATGGATTTGTTAAAACACGCGGAAAAAATGTTGGCTCTCGGCGGCGAAAACTGCATTGCCATGGGCGGAGATCTTGACGGTATAGTTTCGGTCCCGGACGGATTTAAGGACGTGGGCAGTTATACACAGCTCAGAGCGATGTTTGCAAACGCCTTTTCGGAGGATATCGCGGAAAAGATAATGTATAAAAATGCCGCGCGTTTTTTCGGTGAAGCGTAAATGGCGTTGTATGTGATCGGAGATCTTCATCTTGCGTTGTCGGAAAAAATAAATAAGCCGATGGATATTTTCGGCGATCGTTGGGCAAACCATACCGATCAGCTGAGAAATAATTGGCAGGCAGGGCAGACGGATACGACCGTTCTTGTCGGCGACATTTCGTGGGCAATGAATTTTTCGGAGCTTGCGCCGGATTTTGCGTTTATAGATTCTCTTCCGGGGAAGAAGATAATTTTAAAAGGCAATCACGATTATTGGTGGACGACGATGAAAAAGATGACCGTCTTTGCCGAAGCGTACCCGACTATATCGTTTTTGCATAACAACAGTTTTACGGCGGACGGCGTGAGTATTTGCGGTACGAGGGGCTGGATCCCCGAACCCGGTCAGGACGAAGACCGAAAGATACTTATGCGGGAAGTGAGCCGACTTAAAGAGTCGCTAAACAACGCAGAGCAAGAGGAAAAGCTCGTTTTTCTGCATTATCCGCCCGTTACTCTTTTTTCGAGAAACGAGGATATCATGTCCGTACTTCACGAATACGGAATAAAAAAATGCTTTTACGGCCATCTTCACGGTAAGGCTATAAAAGGCGCCTTGGTCGGAACGTCGGAAAACATTGATTTTAAGCTCGTATCAGCGGATTTTCTCGGCTTCAAGCCGTTAAAAATAGATAACATATGATAAATTAACAAATTAACAGGAGTGTTAAAAATGATTTTAGAAAAGGTTACCAAAGAAGAGAAAAATACCGTCAAAATGGAAATGACGATTCCTGCGGACGAATTTGAAAAAGCGGTTCAAAAGGCATACAAAGCAAATGTCGGTAAAATGACTGTTCCCGGTTTCCGCAGAGGCAAAGCGCCCAGAAAGATAATAGAAAAAATGTACGGCAGCGATATTTTTTACGATGACGCCATAAACGATGTTGTTCCCGTCGCATATGAGGATGCCGTAAAAGAATCCAAGATAGAACCTGTCGGTGAGCCGAAGATAGAGATCATATCCAATGATGAAAACGGTTTCAAATTCAGTTTGCAGGTCATTGTTAAACCCGAAGTTTCCGTAAAAGACTACAAGGGTCTTAAGGTCGAAAAACCTGCCGTAAACGTTACCGCCGAGGATGTTGAAAACGAGCTTAAGAGCTATCAAAAACGTCAGGCAAGAACGATCGATGTCGAAGACGACGATGTTACCGTTAACGGTGATAAAGTAGTATTCGATTTTGAGGGCTTTGTTGACGGCGTTGCATTCGAAGGCGGCAAAGCCGAAAAGTATACGCTCACACTCGGTTCCGGTCAGTTTATTCCCGGTTTTGAAGATCAAATGCTCGGTAAAAAAGCCGGCGACGAATTTGTTGTTAACGTAACATTCCCCGAAGATTACCATGCCGAAGATCTTAAGGGTAAGGCAGCGGAATTTAAGTGTAAGCTTCATGATATCAAGCGTGAAGAGCTTCCCGCCATTGATGACGAGCTTGCAAAAGACGTAAGCGAATTTGACACTCTCGATGAGCTGAAATCCGACATCGAAAAGAAAGTTGCCGAGCGTAAGCAGGCTTCTGCCGAAAATACCGTATCCAATAAGCTTTACGACATGCTCGCCGAGCTTTGTCAAGCGGAGATCCCCGACTGCATGATCGATCGTGAGGTCGATATGCAAATGCGTCAGTTTGCCAACCGTATGGCATCTCAGGGCATCGGTATGGAACAGTATATGCAGATTACGGGTCAGACAGTCGAAAGCATGAGAGGTGCTTTGAAAGTTACCGCAGAACGTGACGTAAAGATCCGCCTTGTTCTTGAAAAGATCGCAGAGCTTGAAGGCGTTATCATCGATCAAGAAGAGATCGACGCCGAATATAACAAGTTTGCAGCAGAGATGAACACGACCGTTGATCAGCTTGTCAGCGATTATGCTACGGAGACGATCTCCAAAGATCTCGCATTGCAGAAAGCGTTCGATCTTGTAAGAGCCAATGCGGAAATAACAGAAGAAGTCTCTGAAGAAAAGAAAGAGACCAAAACAAGAAAACCGAGAAAATCAACAAAAGCAAAGGCAGAAGCAAAGGTTGAAGAAAAACCCGAAGACAAGCCCGAAGAAAAGGCAGAGGACGCTGAATAATTCGGTTTTTTCGGTCATACAATAAAGTGATATATAAAGGAGTGAATTTCAATGAGCTTGGTTCCGTATGTTGTTAAACAAACAGGACACAGTGAACGTACGTACGATATTTTTTCACGTCTTCTCGAAGACAGGATCATATTCCTCGGCGAAGAGGTAAATGATGTTTCCGCGAATCTTGTGGTTGCGCAGCTTCTGTTTTTGGAAAACGAAGATCCCGAAAAAGATATAAGTCTTTATATTAACAGTCCCGGCGGTTCTATCACCGCAGGAATGGCTATATACGATACTATGCAGTATATAAAGTGCGATGTTTCGACGATATGCATCGGTATGGCTGCATCAATGGGCGCATTTTTGCTTTCGTCCGGCACAAAAGGCAAGCGTTTTGCGTTGCCTAACAGTGAAATAATGATACATCAGCCTCTCGGAGGTTTCCAGGGTCAGGCAACGGATATTAAGATCCATGCCGACAGGATAATAAAGATAAAGAGTGATCTTAACAGGATCCTTGCCGAAAACACCGGCAAGCCGCTCGAAGTTATCGAAAAAGATACCGAAAGAGACAATTTTATGACTGCACAGCAGGCGTTCGAATACGGGCTTGTTGATAAAGTCATAACAAAGAGATAATATGTCGAAAACAACGGAAATAAAGCAATGCTCGTTTTGCGGTCAGACCAATCTTGACGGAGAGAGGATATTTCTCTCCGGCATAGACAGCGAGGTTTTTATCTGTAGCGAGTGTGTTGAAACTTGTGCGGAGTATATCGAAGCGTTAAAGCACCAAAATTCCGCGATTAAAGCTAAAAAACAGCCTATACAGATAAAGACCCCCGCAGAGATAAAGGCAATGCTTGACGAATACGTTATCGGTCAAGAAGATGCAAAGATAACGCTTTCCGTCGCTGTTTACAATCATTATAAAAGGATTCTCGATAAAAAGGACGACGATGTTGAGATATTAAAGTCTAACGTCCTTTTGCTCGGACCTACAGGCTCCGGTAAAACGTTGATGGCGCAGATCCTCGCAAAGGTATTAAACGTACCGTTTGCGATCGCCGACGCTACAACGCTCACGGAAGCCGGCTATGTCGGCGAAGATGTCGAAAATATCCTGCTGCGCCTTATTCAGGCAGCGGATTACGATATCGAGGCGGCTCAAAACGGTATTATTTACGTTGACGAGATTGACAAGATCTCGCGCCGTTCCGAGAATCCGTCGATAACCAGAGACGTTTCCGGCGAAGGTGTGCAGCAGGCTCTTTTAAAGATACTCGAAGGCACCGTAGCCAACGTTCCGCCGCAGGGCGGACGTAAACATCCGAATCAGGAGTTTATTCAAATAGACACAAAGAATATTTTGTTTATTTGCGGCGGTGCATTTGCGGGTCTTGAAAATATCATCAAAAAACGTACCGCAGGCTCCGTTATCGGATTCAATTCGGATGTTAAAACAAAAAAAGAGGAAGATCCGAGCGTATTTTTAAAGCAGGCTGAATCGCACGACCTTGTTAAATTCGGTCTTATACCGGAACTGGTCGGTCGTTTACCTGTTATAGTGTCGGTCGATAATCTCGATAAAGATCAGCTTTTAAAGATCCTCAAGGAGCCGAAAAACTCGCTTGTTCGTCAATATAAAAAGCTGTTTGACATCGACGGCGTAGAGCTTGAATTTGCGGACGATGCGCTTGAAGCGATCGCGGACGCTGCCGTAAAAAGAGGCACCGGCGCGAGAGGCTTGAGGACGATCGTCGAAAAGTTTATGACGAAGCTTATGTTTGACGTTCCGTCGGATAAAACGATAAAGAAGATCGTTATAACAAAAGATTTCGTTGACGGCTCGGGCGAGCCTGAAATACTCAGGCAAACAAATTAAACGGGGATATTGTCGGGCTTGTTGTTAAAACATTGCGGCTCAAGATCCCGTTTGCAAATGATAATTTAACAGTCCGCTCCGATGCGCGAGCGGACTGTTGTGTACCTTAACGCAGTTATAAAACGGTGTGATGAGATATTGCGATGACGTTATTTCGAGTGACGCAAAATATCTCTTTTGTTTTAACACATATACGGACAAAGTCCGTGGCAAATCTTGATTTTAAGGAATAAGAATGGATAATTTAACTAAATTTACCGAGCTTTTCGGTGATACGGCATTTCTTCCGATCGTTCCGATGCGTGGAATAGTGGCGTTTCCGAAAGCGATGCTTCATCTTGAAATAGGCAGAAAAAAGACGGCGAGCGGTCTTAATTTCGCCATGAAATCCGATCAGTTTGTGTTTTTAACGCTTCAAAAAGATTTTATGGCGCAGGATATCGACGGCGAATCTGTTTGTTCTGTCGGCACGTTGGCAAAAGTAAAGCAAATATTGAAGCTTCACGGGGATGTAACAAGGGCTGCGTTTGAAGTGATATGCCGTGCGGAGATAGTCGGGCAGATACGGGATATCGGGTATGAAGCCGCAGATATACGTTTGATACCCGAAGCGGAGCTTTTTATCGATGATTCGTTGCAGGCGGAGGCTCTTATCCGAAAAGCACGTGAAGCGTTTACGGAAATGACATCCGTGATGGAAAAGATCTCTCCGGATATACCCGTAAATGTTATGTTAAAAAAAGAAGCGGGCGAGCTTGCGGATTATATCGCACAGAATATTCAGTTCGGGTTTGAAGACAAACAAGCTCTTCTCGAACAATTCGACCCGTCCGAGCGTTTGTACGACCTGATAACGATAATGAAAAACGAGACTGATGTTATATCTCTCGAAAAAAAGATCGAGCTTAAGGTCGGAATGCGGCTCAACAAAAATCAGCACGACTTTGTTATACGCGAGCAGATCCGTGCGCTTCAAGAAGAGCTTGGAGACGGCGGCGAGCCGGGCGTGTATGACGACGAAGATGACGAATATTACGATAAAATCGACGCTCTTTCGCTTTCGGATGCGAACAGAGAAAAGCTTTTAAAAGAAGTTTCAAGGCTTATGAAAATGCCGTCCGCGTCGCAGGAAGCTGCGGTAATACGTTCGTATCTCGACGAATGCATTGAGCTGCCGTGGAATAAATATACCGAGGATACTCTTTCTATCGAGCGTGCCGAGAAGGTGCTTAACGATGATCATTACGGTTTAACAAAAGTAAAAGAACGCATCCTCGAAGTTCTTGCCGTAAAGCAAATGACGGCAAACAAGCTTATACCCGACGGCTCTCGTGCGCAGATATTGTGTTTGATCGGGCCTCCGGGCACGGGAAAAACATCTGTTGCGATGTCGGTCGCAAAGGCGTTGAACAGAAAGTTTGTCCGTATTTCTTTGGGCGGCGTTCATGACGAAGCGGAAATACGCGGTCACAGAAAAACGTACATAGGCTCAATGCCGGGACGTATAATGAGTGCCGTAAAAGAGGCGAAAAGCTGCAATCCGGTCATCTTGCTTGATGAGATAGACAAGCTCGGATCGGATTACAAAGGCGATCCGTCCGCTGCCTTGCTCGAAGTGCTGGACCCGGAACAGAACAAGACGTTCAAGGATAATTTTATCGATATGCCGTTCGATCTGAGCAGCGTGTTTTTTATAACAACCGCAAACGTTTCCGATACGATACCCGGACCGTTGCTTGACAGAATGGATATTATAGAGCTTTCGTCGTATACGTCGGAAGAAAAATTCCATATTGCAAAGAAGCATCTTCTTTCGAAGGTGTTCAAAAAGCATGGATTTACTCCGAAAATGTTGAAAATATCGGATAAAGCCATACGCGAGGTTATTGATTTTTACACAAGAGAAGCCGGCGTTCGTAATCTTGAAAGGGAGCTTGCGACCATTTGCAGAAAAGCCGCAAAAGAATGGCTTTCCATGCCCGATGACAGTAAGCAAACGATCTCCGTTACTCAAAAGAAGCTTGAGGAATATCTCGGTCCGAGGAAGTTCAAGCCCGAGCAGATCGCGACGCAGCCGCAGGTCGGCGTTGTAACGGGTCTTGCGTACACAACGGTCGGCGGCGAGACGATGCCTGTTGAAGTAAATGTAATGGACGGTGTCGGAAAGATCGAGCTGACAGGGCTTTTGGGAGATGTTATGAAAGAAAGTGCGCACGCCGCAGTAAGCTTTATTCGTTCAAGGGCGAAAGATTACGGTATAGACGAAGAGTTCTATAAAACAAAGGACATACATATACACGTTCCTGAGGGCGCGATACCTAAAGACGGACCTTCCGCAGGTGTAACGATGGCGACTGCGTTGATCTCTCAGCTCTCCGGAAAAGCCGTTAAAAACGATGTGGCAATGACGGGCGAGATAACCCTGAGAGGGCGTGTGCTCCCGATAGGCGGTTTGAAAGAAAAATCGATGGCGGCGTACAAAGCCGGTGTTAAAACAGTAATTATCCCGAAAGACAATCTTCCGGATCTTTACGAAGTCGACCCGGTCGTTAAAGAAAACGTAACGTTTATGCCTGTCGAATCGATAGACGAAATAGTTGCGATAGCTCTTGTTTAACAAAAAATGCGTGATACCCGAAAAATGAGTATCACGCATATTTTTTTTATTTAAAAAATCAGTCGGGGAAGGATCTGTTAAGATTTTCGAGACCGGTTTTAAGAGCGAAGATGTTGTCTTCACAGCCTTCGAATTCGATCGAGAAATATCCGTTGTAGCCGCCGTTTTTAAGTACGCGAATGCACTGTTGAACGGGAACATTTCCGTGGCCGACGATCGTTCCGCGCAGGTAATTGCCGCTTCTGGAGCAGAACCAGCCGTTGCCGGGGTTGGGAAGCTTGCCGTTGCGAACGAAGAAGTCTTTGATATGAACATGAATAGTGTAGGGCAGAAGTTTGCCTACTGCTTTTGCGGGATCGTCGTCTGCGCAAAGGAAGTTACCCATATCGAGAAGAAGACCGAAGTTATCGGAACCTACGGCATTAAGAAGTTTTTCGACACGGTCGCTGTCCTGGCAGAAATAGCCGTGGTTTTCAAACATTGTTTTGATGCCGAGTGTTTCTGCATAATCGGTAACACGGCGAGCGCGGGGAGCGACGATCTTTATGCAGTCGTCAAAACCGCGTTCCGTCTTTTTGGAAGCGGGGAAGCCGCCTGTAATGTCGTGTCTCATGCATTTAACACCGAGAGCCTGAGCGATAGCGAGTTCTTTCTTAAGTGCTTCAAACTGCTCTTCGGGATCGTTGTTGAGAAGGTCTGCGCCGATCGTATAAGAAGATACTTCAATGCCTTTATCGTCTGCATATGCTTTGATCTCTTTTGCCTGTTCGATGGGGCATTTGCCTTCGGGAGCGTATACGCTGATAAACTCGATGGAAGAAAAGCCTACTTCTTTTGCTTTATCGATTACCTGAAATACGTTTGCGCCTGTTTGACCCATATACTGGCCGAAACTATATGAACTTACGCCAACTTTCATAGTTAAAATCTCCTTTTTACGTTAAATGTTATCTTACAATATCAACGGATTTGCCTGTAGCTGCGGATTCGTAGATCGCGTCGAGGATTCTCATAAGCTCGATACCGTCATCTGCGGGAGCTTTGCATACAGCCTTGCCTTCGATCGAATCGAGGAAGTTTGTGTCTTCGTAATAGAAGAAGTCGCCGCAGCCTGTGGGACCGTGGATCTGGATATCTGCGAGCATATCGTTGCATTCGGTATGAAGTTCGAACGGATCGAGTGTAAGACCTGCTTTATCGCCGTAGAGAACGAGACCGCCGGGTGTTTTGTCGGACATATTGAGGTTGAAGCTTGCTTCAACATAAAGAACAACGCCGTTATCAAAGCGGATCATTGCTGTTGCAAGGTCTTCGACGGTGAAGATGGGCTCTTCGGATTCCGTAGCGGACTGCCATTCTTTACCCGATGTTTTAAGATGGTTTCTTGATCCGATCTTGTTGAATGTTGCACCGAAAACGGTTACGGGCTTGGGGTTACCGACGATATATCTCGAAAGGTCGATAACGTGAACGCCGAGGTCGATAAGCGGACCGCCGCCGGAACGTGATTTGTCGCCAAACCAACCGCCGGGGAAGCCTGCACGGCGCAGATAAGAAGCTTTGATGAAATAAACATCGCCGAGGAAGCCTTTATCGATAAAGTCGATAGCTGCCGCAGCGTCGTTGCCGTGACGGCGAACAAAGCCGATCATAAGAAGTTTGCCGTTCTTTTCGGCAGCTTCTTTCATTGCGATAGCTTCCTGAGTGTTCATAGCCATGGGCTTTTCGCATTTTACGTTTGCGCCTGCGTTAAGAGCGGCGATCGTACATTCTGCGTGAGCACTGTTCCAAGTACAAACTTCAACAGCGTCGAATTTGTTCTCGGCAAGCATCTGTTTGTAATCCGTGTAATACTTTTTAAAACCGTATTTTTCTGCGAATTTCTTGGCACGTTCCTCATTAAGGTCACAACAAGCAACGTATTCGACTCTGTCTCCCATTTTTTTGTAGGCATCGCCGTGAGCGTGCGCAATACTTCCGGTTCCTATAAATCCAAGTTTGATAGCCATATCTTTTACCTTTCTTTATATGTGTATAAAATTTGTTTTAAGGAAGTGTTGTTAGAACGAAACAGCTCCGTTTGTTAAAAAAAGAGCGGTCTCGTCTGTCGAGTATTCTATATGTTAAGTATACACTGAAAAAAGGAAAAAGTCAAGCGATATTTTCAATTTGTTCTTTTTTTGCCCCAAAAGAATATCGCTACGGTGCCTTCGCCGGTATGAGAGCCGATAACGGGACCGATCGATTCGATTTGGACCTTGCCGTTGAGGTGCGGGAAGGTCGTTTCAATCTCCTCAGCCAACTGTTTTGCTTCGTCAATACGGCAGGAATGGCAAATAAAGCATTTTTCCGAGTAGTTAAGTCCGTCATCGACGTTTTCGTACATTTGTTCGATCATTGCTTTCATTACGGCTTTTTTGCCTCTGCATTTTTTTACGGGAACAAGATGACCGAGACTGTCCACGTGAAGCAGCGGGCATATGTTCAAAATAGAGCCGACCCAGCCGGAAATTTTAGAAATACGGCCGCCGCGCACGAAGTACGTAAGATTGGTGGTGTAGAACCAGTGATGCATACGGAGTTTGTTTTCCTCCGCCCATGTGTAAAGTTCTTCGGCGGAACAACCGGCGTCTCGCATATCCGCAAGCTTATCGACAAACATACCCAGACCGCGCGAAGCGGCAAGGGAATCGACGATATATATCTTTCTGTCGGGATATTTTTCTTCAAGGATCTCTTTTGCAAGGTTTGCGGACAGCATTACGCCCGTAAGCCCGGACGAAAGACAAAGATGAACGATGTCAAGCCCCTGTTCGAGGAAAGGCGTCATATATTTTATAAATTCATCGGAGTTCGGCTGAGACGTTTTTGTCATAGCTCCGCTTTCCATCGTTTTGAAAAACGCTTCCGGAGTTGTTGAAACAAGATCGTCTACGAACTCTTTTCCTCCGAGAGTATAACGATATGCTAAAAATTTGATGTTGCGTGCGGCATAATATTCCGCCGTAAGATCCGCTGCCGAGTCACAGCTGAGAACATATGTGTTGTTTGCCATTTGTTGCTCCTTACAGTAAAAAATATATGAAGTATCGTTCGGGAAAACGATGTTCTTAAAAATCGTACTTCCCCAAAAAACAATGTGTACATTAATTTACACATATATAATAGCACAATATGGTTTTGATGTCAAGATGTAATCGTTTTAAATATCAGAAATTTTGTAAAATTTTTTTGAATCTGTTTTTCGGAACCACATTTGGCGAGTGCCGATTAAGTATATGAGCGTTTTTGCCGTGATATCGAACAACAAAAAAGCGGAACCTTTTGTTAAATCAAAGTTCCGCTTTGTGATCAGTTTGTTTTTACCTCTGCCATTTTGGTCGTTTGACGTTGAGCCATAACGAGGTCGTAATATATGCCTCTGTTTTTGAGAAGCTCTTCGTGTGTTCCCTGTTCGGCGAGCTTGCCTTTTTCGAGAACGATAAGTCTGTCCGCATGACGAAGTGTTGAAAGCCTGTGTGCGATAGCGATAGTCGTTCTGCCCTTGATAAGGCGTTGGAGAGCTTGCTGGATCTTGCTTTCGGTCTCTGTGTCGAGAGATGCCGTTGCTTCGTCCAAAATAAGGATTTTCGGGTCTCTGAGTATCGCACGTGCGATCGCAAGCCTTTGGCGTTCGCCGCCGGAAAGAGAATATCCGTTTTCGCCGACGACGGTGTTGTATGCGTCGGGAAGTTTGATGATAAATTCGTGCGCATTTGCTATTTTTGCGGCGGAAAAGACTTCTTCGGGCGTTGCTTCGGGTTTGGCGTAAATGATGTTATCGTAAATCGAGCCTGCAAAAAGGAATGTTTCCTGGAAGACGGTGCCGATGTTTTGACAGAGCGTTTGTTTTGAAATATCCCTGATGTCGATGCCGTCGATAAGAAGTTTGCCGCTGTTAACATCATAAAGGCGCATAATAAGGTTTATCATCGTGGATTTTCCGACGCCGGAATGACCCACGAGGCCGACCATTTCGCCTTTTTTGATATCGAGCGTGATGTTCTTGAGAACGGGTTCGTAGCTTTTGTAGCCGAATGTTGCGTTAACAAACGAGATGTTACCCTCTATGTCGGGAGTTTTTGCGTCCTCTTTATCTTTGATATCGGGTTCTTCGTCGATTATCTCGTTAAGTTTTGCCATGCTTGTGACGGCATTTGCTATCGAACGCGGCAGTGACGTCATCCAACGCAGCGGACCGTAGATATAGCCGATATAGCTCATTATCTGCGTAAGTTCACCCAGTGAGAGAGGTTCTCCGATTATGGAGTAGCCGAGTTCGGGATCGATGCCGTAAAGAACTGATTTTGCGCCGAAGTACAAAATAAAAAATTCGCCGATACCGATAAGGAAGTTGAGAACAGGTGAGATCAACGCCCATATCTGTTCGTTTTGCTGCGATACTTCGGCAAGTTTTCTGTTTGCTTCGGAAAATTTTTTGATCTCGTTTTCTTCCGTTCCGAATACTTTAACAACACGGATACCCTTTATTATATCGTGAAGTATTCCGTTTGCGGCAGAAGAAAGACGCCATTGCTTTTCGTATCTTCTGTGAAAAAGACCGTTTACGCGGCTCGCAAAAAAGAGCGCGATGGGAACGGGTAAAAACACGAAAAGCGCAAGCAGCGGACGTGTTACGATAAAATATACCGAAACACCGATAAATATTACGCCTATTTCGATCATCCAGACCGTTTCGGACTTGATAAACTCGGTAATGACAGACGTGTCTTCCGTGACACGTTTAATAAGGTCGCCGGTCGTTCTTCGTGAAATGGAAGACATCGACAAAACCTGAATTTTGTCGTAAAGCTTTACGCGCACGCTGTTAATGAACGCTGCGGAGGTTTTGTTCCTCATTCTGGAGGCGGCAATATTTATCAGCTTAATGGCGATCTGGCACGCCAACATAAGCAGAACGAGAATAAGGATCATTAAGATCGGATTTTTGTCCCCCCAAGGCTCAAGACCTTCCGATGCCGGGAACAGATAATCGTCAACGAGTATCCTGTTTATCTGCGGCACGACAAGCGTCAGAGCGTTGCAGAGCAAAACAAGAAGCCCCGACAGTGCGAAAGCAGGCATATATTTTTTGCCGAGAGAAAGAAATTTGCCTATTATGGACGCTTTGTTTGAACATTGAGGGCAGATCTGCGTGTTAACGATAAAATGCTTGCCGCATTTGGGGCAGACGGTGCGTTCAATGTTGATCTGCGTGTATTCGCCCGTGGTTATGTAATAATTCGCCGCTTTAATAAATTCGGATATCTGGTTCAAACAGCTCTGCGTAAAGCGGCAAATGCGTATTTTATCGCCGTTTTTCAAGTCTGCTTCGAGGCTTGAACAGCCGATATGAGAATAGATGAACAGTTCTTTTATTTCGTTAAAATTAAATCTGAACTCTTCACGCGCTTCTTTTTCTCCGTCCGCAAAAAGAACGAGTTGCATATCTTTTGTTAAAACGATCTTACCGGCGCAGAGGATATCTGACGAATCGATATCGTATTCCACGCTGTAAAGATAGTCCGGCTTTGCGGTGTTTACGTTCAAAACGGTCACCCCTTTCGATTTAGATAACGATTGATTTTAACAATAATTTAATTAAGAAAAAACACATCAGAGGAGGAACGCTTCGATCTTTTTGGAGCTTGACGAATCGAGTTTGGCATAATCCTCGATAAGGTAGCGGTTGCCGTCAACGTCGTTGATCTGAACGGCGTTGCGAAGCATAGGATCGATGAATTTGATGTTTTTCGATGCGTCTCTGACCGCAAAATCGCGTTTGCCGACGTTTGTTTCAACTTCAAAGTACATATAGCCCATACTGTCTTTTGCGGACAGTATACGGGTTATAGCGGGGCTGTAGTAGAGTTTGTTGAGCTCTTGATCGACGATGGTGCGTTGTTCGTCGGATAGTTGACGGAGATCTTTTATGATGCCGATCTCTTTTCCGTCCTTGTCCGAAACACAGATATATTCGTTGGGTGAACGATACGGAAGCGCTCTGTTGAGCTTGACTTTTTTGTACTCGGTACCGTTATAATTCAAAGAAATATATCCGCCCTGTTCGGGAGAAAACACTGCCGAGGCAGGGTCGAGCATTGTAAGATCGGCAAATTGCGTTATATTATTGTCTGACATACAGAGATAGTTCCTTTCGTTTATTCGGCGATACCGATATGTTTTATTGCGTCGAACTGAAGCATATAAAGATTGTAGTACTCGCCGTGCTTTTTGATAAGCTCGTCGTGAGTGCCGTACTCGGCCATATCGCCGTCATCGATTACCGCAAGAACATCCGCGTCACGGAGTGTTGACAACCTGTGTGCGATGGCAACGGTCGTTCTGCCTTTTTGAAGATTGAAAAGGGCTTGTTGAATATTGCGCTCCGTTTCGGTATCCATGGCGGCTGTCGCTTCGTCGAGAATAAGGATCTTGGGGTTTTGAATGATCGTTCTTGCGATGGACAAACGTTGTTTTTCACCGCCCGAAAGATCTTGACCGCCTGCGCCGATACGTGTTTCGTAGCCGTCGGGAAGACGCATTATAAAATCGTGCGCGGAAGCGGTTTTTGCGGCACGTATAACTTCTTCCATCGATGCGCCGGGGTTTGCATAACGTATATTGTCCGCTATCGTGCCGATGAAAAGGTAGATTTCCTGAGAAACGATGCCGATGTTTTTACGCATATCGGCGGCAGCGATGTCTTTAACGTTAACACCGTCGATCGTTATGGAACCGTCGGCAACATCATAAAGACGAGCCATAAGGTTGACGATGGTGCTTTTGCCTGCGCCCGTTTTTCCGACGATACCTACCATATGCCCCGCTTTGACCGACAGGCTGAGATTCTTGATGACGGGTCTGCCGGGTTCGTACTCAAAACGAACGTTCTTCATCTCGATATCTCCGCGCATATTGGGCATATGTACGGGATTTTCGGCTTCCTGCACGTCGGAGGTCGAATCCATTACTTCAAAAACTCTCTGTGCGGAATCGACGCATCTTGACCACCAGTCGGAGACCCACGAGAAGAAGTCGAGCGGACTGTAAAGCATATTCATATACGACGTGAACGTCATAAGCTTACCGAGCGTCATACCGTTTGTGTGGTTTATGATCATTGTTCCGCCCACAAAAAGCACAACAAGATCCGTTACGAGCATTATAAGGCCCAAAAGAGGGAATATCGTGTTTTCGGCATCGGAAAGACGTTTATCCGCATTTGCGCTCTTTTGAGAGTAGCCTGCGAATCTTTCGCTTTCCTCTTTTTCTTTTGCGAACGCTTTTATTATGCGCTGACCGCTCATCGAGTCGCTTATGTACGACGACATTTTCGATTCGTTTATCCAACGAGCGTGATGAAGCTTGTGAAACATCTTGTCTGTGATCTTGTAAAAGAACAGCAGCAACGGTATCATAACTATCACGATAACGGACAGCATCCAGTTCATATAAAGCATAATGCAAAGCACTCCGACAAACGTAAGAGCGTTAACGATAACGCCGGACGCGCCGTCGACAAAGAACCAATATATGTTGTTGGAGTCACGGTTGACCCTTGTCATTAACGAGCCTGTTTGTTTGGACGTGTAAAAACTGACCGAAAGCTTTTGCATTGCGGTAAATATGCGGACTTTTATATCGTAAACGACCCATGGAACTATGCTGCCGACGACGTACGATTGCCCCATCGAAATCAACAGCGAAAGTATCCTTGCCAATACTATCACGCATAAAACAAGGCCGACTTCGCCGTAAAGGTTCGCATCGACGCCGGGTGTTAAAACATTATCGTACAAAAGCTTTGTGCCGACATACGGGGATATTACGGTAAATATCGTGCCTGCGAAGATCATGGCAAAATATACGATCAGTTTTTTCCAGTAAAACTTAAAAAACCCCAAAAGACGTTTAAAAATCGAGCTTTTGTTCATACATTTGGGGCAGATCTTACGTGCCGGATCGGGGTATCGTGAGCCGCATTTGGGACAAAACAGCTCGTCCTCTTCGCGGTCGTTGTATTCAATGGGTTTGCCTTGCTTAAAATCGTTGAAATGACGGACAAACGGTATCATCTTATTTGCCGTGCCGAGCGAGAATTTCAAAAGCTCTTCTATGCTCTCGTTTTCGTCGGTTTTTTCGGCGATAAGACGCGCGGTGGATACAAAACGTTCGGTCTGCAGGGATTTTATCTGCGAAAGATCGATTCTGTCGATAGATACAAAATCGAAAGTAGTCCTAAGTTTTTTGTTGCCGCGGATCTTTTCGATCTTATCGTAACCCGTTAGGATATACAGCATATTTTTATCGAAAAATATCCAACAATCGGCGTAATTGCCGTCTTTGTCCATGTCCGAATATTGATACGAAATTATTTCGCCGATGTCGATCCCGCGGTGTTGCATCGCAGCCGCAATATGCTTCGGGATCTTTGCAAGGTATTCTTGTGCGGTCATAGCGTCACCACCATTTCCTTTATATATCGAAAATTTAATTTTGTTTGCCGCAGAAAATTATATCACAAAAAGCAAAGCTTGTCAAGTAAATACATCCTTTTGTAGTTTTTGTATATAAAGTTTTAATAAATGACACAATTGGCACGGAGCATACTTTCGAATATCTGAGATATTCGGTTGTCGAAGATATTCGGCTATCTGAAATATTCGGTTATCGGAGGTATTCGGTCGTATGACCTAATTCCGATGTGCCTTGCCTGCTAAGATGCTGTTTGTTAAAATCTTACCGAAAGCAAAAGCGAATATTTTAATATGTCTGCGCAGTAGGGTATTCGCAGCTCAGGTGGCATAAGTTTTCTTCGGGATTAACGCTTTATGCGTGTTAGGCTGAAATCGTTTGTAAGATCTGTTATTTAATAGCAAGACAGGTGCGTTGGTGCGAATCAAATATTTGTATTTACAGTACGATAATATGAGAAAACGGCGGAGGAATGTGGTAAAATACGAAGTAAGAAACAAATTTACATTATAAAAGGAAGAGTAATATGTTAAACGATAAATATGTATATGTCGGTTATTGTACGGGGCGATCTTTATATGAGATAACGCAGGAGCAGGCGAAGAAGCTGACGCATTTGAATGTTGCGTTCGGAATAGTTGTCGATAACAAGATAAACATCGACAGATTGCGTCCGTTTTTGGCAGAGCTGCCGAGGATACGGAGTTATAATCCTGATCTTAACATTTTGCTGTCTACCGGCGGCGGCGATCAGCACGGTCACGGTCCGGCGACGGCAGACGAGGAGCATTTGCGGGCATTTGTTGATTCAACAATGGAATTTGTCCGAGAATTTGGTTTTGACGGCATAGATTGCGACTGGGAGTTCCCGGGCGATACGGGTATACTTGAAGAAAAGTACCAGCATACACGTCTTTTTGCCGCATACAGGCGCGCTCTTGACGAATATGCCGAGGAACGAGGCAGAAAGTGTTGGCTTACAACGGCGGCAGGCTGCGGACAGTGGTATATCGACAGAACAGAGATACATATTTCGCATAAATATCTCGATTTTATAAATTTAATGACATACGATCTGCGTGGTTGGGATCAGCCGTCGGGACATCACACGTGCCTTTACGATCCGAAAGACGCACCCGTGCTTTCGAGTACGGATCGTTCAGTAAAATTGCTTGACAAGATCGGAGTTCCGAAAGAAAAACTCGTTTTAGGAGCTGCTTTTTATTCGAGAATGTGGAAAAATGTCCCGAATGTTAACAACGGTCTCAATCAATATTCCCCGACGGGCGGCGGTTTCGGTCCGGGTTATACGGAAATAAGCCTTATCCACGAAAAAAGCGGAAGATTTACAAAATATTGGGACGACACCGCTAAAGCTCCGTGGCTTTTTGACGGCAAAGATTTTATAACATACGATGATCCGATGTCGATAAAGGAAAAATGCGAATATGTTAAACGCGAAGGCTTGGGCGGCATGATGTATTGGGAACATGGCTCGGACAAAACAGGCGTCCTTTTTAACGCAATATACGATAATTTGAATTAATTCTTGTAGAGAATTAATTATCGCAGAGAATTAGTGAGCGAAGCGAATTAGCGGTCGTAAAATCAAATAGTTTTACATTGCTGTTACGGTGCAAAAAACATCGTAACAGTTTTTTTGTTGATAACTTTGAGAAAAATATCACGAAAAGTGTGATATTATATAAGTGCGGAAAGACGAAGGGTACCCGAAAAGCCGCAAAGCGTATGAAAGAGGGCGAATATAAAATAAGAAAGAAAAAGGAAAAGATCACGGAGCAGAGGGTAATAGAGGAGTTGGCGAAGATAGCGTTTGACGACATATCGAATTATCTTTCGTTTTTTGTTGACGATGCGGGTGAAACGCGGATCGTTATCAACGACAGCGACAAGCTTGACACGAGATCTGTGGCAGAGATAACAAATTCAAAGTCGGGATTCAAATTTAAGCTTTACAATAAGCAGCAGGCGCTTGTAAAGCTCGGAGATTATCTGGGGCTTTGGAAGAGGACGCCCGAAGAAGAGATCGAAGATCTTGACGAGTTGGAAATACTGAATCAATGATCAAAAGAAAGACGATCCCGTGGCAGCCGTTGTCCGAAAAACACAGAGAGTACATAAAAAAATGCAAGAGTTGTACTTTTAATTTTGCCGAGGGAGCTGTAAGGTCGGGAAAGACCATAGCCAATGTTTTGGCGTTTGCGGCTCTTCTCGAACAGTCGCCCGACAAGCTTCATCTCGCTTCGGGAACGACTTTAACGACGGCGCTGACAAATATCGGTGATTGCAACGGTTTCGGTCTTGAACATATCTTCAGGGGCAGATGCCGTTGGGGAAAGCACAGAGGGAATACGTGTTTGTTTGTTAAAACAATGAAAAAAGGCGAGAAGATCATTGTTTTTGCCGGAGGCGGGAAAGCCGACAGTTACAAAAAGATAAGAGGTAACTCCTACGGTATCTGGATAGCCACGGAGGTCAACAAGCATTATATTTCCGGTGACGATCAATGTTTTATCGATGAGGCGTTTAACAGGCAGCTTGCAGCCAAGATGCGAAGAGTGTTATGGGATTTTAACCCGGACTATCCGTCTCATCCGATATATTCGGAATATGTTGACAAATATATCGAGATGGGTCTGAGTGTAAACCATAAAAAGTTTACGATTTGGGACAATATGTCCATTTCTCCTGAGCGCAGAGCCGAGATAGAAGCGCAGTACGAGGTCGGCAGTTTTTGGTACAGACGAGCTATTCTCGGTGAGCGTGCCGCAGCGGAGGGGCTTATCTTCCCGCAATTTGCAGAAGCCCCCGAAAAATGGACTGTATCCGAAATACCGGATGACGTGACGCAAATAATAATCGGGGTGGATTACGGCGGAAACAATTCCGCTTCCGCTTTTGTTGCAGTCGGCCTTAGAAAAGGCGAAAACGGCGTTGTTGTCATACGGGACAAACGGATAAAAGGGCGTAAGGGCGAAATTACGCCGGATAGGATAGAGGACGAATTTATACTCTTTGTAAACGGGCTTGCGGAATGCTTTGATATCCCGATAACGTACGCTTTTATGGACAGCGAGGCGCAGTATCTTACCGCCGGAGTTGTACGTGCGGCAAGGAAGGCAGGGCTGAAGATAGCGATAGGTGACAGCAAAAAAACACCGATCGCTGAGCGCATATCCGTAAAAGCAAGGCTTATTTCGCAGCACAGGTGGGCAGTACACAAGGATTGCGAAAATGTTATAAAAAGTACCGCAACGCAGCTGTGGGATCCGCAGGACCCCGACAGACGTCTGGACAACGGTACTTGCGATATAGACACTGCCGATGCCGAGGAATACGCTTGGGAGAGGTTTATAAAATGGTAGCCTTTTTACGCCGCTTTCAAAGCGGATATCGCTCAACTCTTTCTGCGTATTTTAAAATAAATCAGGAGGTCAGACCTTGGAAAATTCAATAATTCAGAAGTGTTTACGCGAATATTTCGGAGTAAAGACCGTTGACGACGGTATGTATACGCTTATCGAACGATGGCGCGAATGGTATTCCGGAGACGCGGAGGGTTTTCATCGGGTTTATATCAACAACGGGCTTTCGACCGTATCAAGAAAAATGTCTCGGCTTCATATGGCAAAAAGAGTTTGCGAAGACTGGGCAAATCTTTTGTTGAACGAAAAGACGGTCATCGTTGTCGGCGACAAAAAAAGCAATAAATTTCTTCAAGGCGAAGACGGTGCCGGCGGTGTGTTGGGCGACAACGACTTTTGGACCGAGGCGAATCGTCTCGTCGAAAAAACATTCGCACTCGGTACGGGCGCCGTGATTTGTTGTCTTGACGGTGTTAACATCGACGGTCACGGCCGTATCAAGCCGTCGGAAAACGGAAAGATCCGATTCGATTTTGTTGACGCCGAAAGCATTTTCCCCATCTCATGGTCGGGAGAGAAGATAAAAGAAGTCGCTTTTGTTAGACGTGTTGTCGAAAACGGGGAACAGCTTTTGTATATCCAGGCGCATCTCACGGAAGACGGCGAATATGTTATAAAAAACCGTTGTTTTTCCGAAAAAGACGGACTTTGCGCCGTTCCGTTGCCGGATGGTATTGCCGCACAGATAAGAACCGGCTCGGATATACCGTGGTTTTCCGTTATCAAGCCCAATATTGTAAACAATGCCGTACCGACGTCCGCAATGGGGATATCCGTTTTTGCCGATGCAATAGACATAATAAAGGGTATAGATCTTTGTTACGACAGCTTGAGCATGGAATTTATGCTCGGCAAGAAGATGGTGTTTTTACGCAGAGATCTTTTGGAAAAGGACGATAACGGCAATTATTTCGCTCCGCAGGACATAAACAGACAATTGTTTATGTATCTCGGAGACAAAGCTCTCGACGGTGATATGCTGCCGCAGGAGTTTAACCCCGTGCTTCGTATCGAGGACCATGTAAGGGGTATTCAGGAGCAGATGAATTATCTTTCGTCAAAATGCGGTTTCGGCGAGCGTCATTACAGGTTTGACGCATCGAACGTTGTCACCGCCACTCAGATCAACAGTGAAAACTCCAATTTGTTTCGCAGCATAAGAAAGCACGAGATACTGCTCGAAAAACCGTTAATGGCGACCGTAAGGGCTGTTTTATATATCGGCGCAAGATTTTTATGTAGGGATATAGATGAAAACGCCACGGTTTCCATTGTGTTTGACGACAGTGTGATCGAAGATGAGGCATCTGTGCAGGCTCGAGATCTTGAGCTTGTTAAAGAAGGCATTATGGCGCCGTACGAATACAGGGTCAAACATTTCGGCGAGGACGAGCAGACGGCAAAGCACATACTTTCTCAAAACATGAAAGAGCAATGACACGCTCAAAGTATACTGCTCCGATAAAAAACAGAAAGGGACGATCGTAAAACAGATATGGATATTTGGTCAGACGTGTTTTCAAACGAGAGCATAGACAAAGCTACGTTTGAGGAAAGACTTGCAAAAATGGGTAAATTCAAGCTATTGAGCGAAGACGAGTTTTCGGAGCTTGGCAAAGCCGCCGTAAAGAATACGGAGCTTGAAAAAGAGCTTTTCGCTGTTAAAAACGACGGAAAAATAGATCTTTTCCTTTCGCAAAGCAGGGCAAAAAACATAAAAGCCGCTCGTGCAATGATCGACGAAAGCGAGATCTTTGACGAAAACGGCTTAAACGAAGACCTGCTCGCAGAATGTACTCAAAAAATGAAAAGCGAAAATCCGTGGCTTTTTGAAAGCGACGAGCCGATGTTAAAAACAGTATCAACTCTTCTTCCGCGCGGTCACGTTACGGTAAAAGACCCCTCCCGTATGAGTGACGAAGAATTTTATAAAAATATGATGAAAGGTGAAAATCAATAATGGCAAATTCATTTCTTACCGTTCAGGAGATAGCGAGAGCAGCGCTTCCTATTCTCCATAACAATCTTGTGTTCCCTGCCCTGGCTTACAGAGAGTTTTGTTCGGGAATGGGAAAAAAAGGCGATGTTGTACAAGTTAAAAAGCCCGCAACATACACAGCAAAAGATTTTTCGGATCAGATCAGTGTTCAGGATATAAACGAAGGCAATGTTCTTGTAACACTCGATAAGATCGCGGATGTTTCGGTCGAGCTTACCGCAAAGGAAATGGCTCTTAATCTTGAGGATTTTACAAAACAGGTAATCTCTCCCGCAGCAATGGCGATCGCGGAAAAGATCAATGCCGACGGTCTTGCGTTATATAAGGATATTCCTTATACTTGCGGAACAGCGGGAACCGTTCCTTCCGGTATCGAGACGTTTGCGACTGTGGCAAAGGCTCTCAACGACAGCAAAGCACCTCTTTGCGACAGATATTGTGTTTGGGACAGTTCTGCGCTTGCGTCGTTCCAGTCCGACAATGCAATCGTTTCGGCGGACAAATGCGGTACGACAAAAGCATTGCGTAACGGTTCGATAGGCAGGCTTATCGGTCTTGAAAACTATATGTCTCAACAGGTGTGTGAGCATAAAAAGGGTACGCTTACAGGTACGTTAACGGTCGCGGAGACAACCGCTTCGGGCGCGTCGCAGCTTAAGATCTCATGCACGTCGGGTACGCTTGTCAAAGGCGATATTTTAACTATCGGCGGCAAAAACTACGTTGTTACGGAAGATGCGTCCGCTTCCGGATCATCTATCGTCGCAAAAATCTATCCGTCCGTCGGTCAAAACGGAATAGCGGCGCAGACGGCTGTAACACTTGTCGGAAATCATACGGCTAATCTTGCGTTCCACAAAAATGCGTTCGGATTTGTGTCTCGTCCTCTCGAAAAAGCGCGCGGAGCCGACAGTTACGTTACCTCCTTCGACGGAATTTCTCTTCGCGTAACATTTGCGTATGATATCTCCACTAAAAAGCAAACAATGTCCGTGGATACCCTGTACGGCTTTACTACTCTGTATCCCGAACTTGCAGTGAGAGTTCTCGGATAAACAATGGCTTTTATAGATTACGAATATTATCTTGCCGAATATAAAGGTTCGAACATACCGTCGGAAGATTTTGTTTTGTATGCGGAACGCGCGTGCGATATAATCGACGGAATAACAGCCGGCAAGGCGAGCGGTTTTGCGTGTAAAGACAGCGGTTATAAACGTATTGCCGCAAAAAAAGCCGCATGCGCGCAAACGGAAATGCTGTTCTCTCTCGGAGGCAAAGAATATCTCGGTATAGCGGAAAAAGAGATCTCCAGAGAAGAGATCGGCAATGCCTCCATTTCGTATACGCAAAAAAACGGAATGTCATATCTCGGTATACCCGTTTCCGGTCTTGCGGTTATGTATTTAACGGAAGCGGACCTTCTTCCGAGGAGAATTTAAATGGACGAGTTGAATGAACGGTTGTACGAAATTACCGAACGTTTAACCGAAGATAAAACGGAGATAGATGTTCGATCCCTTGCGGAGGAAATAGGCAAACAGATCGTTAAGATCCTTATCGAGACGGGACTTTTGGGACAAAACTGAACGAAGAGGCGGCAAAACTGTCGCCTCTTTTTTTGAAAAATAATCTAACGCAGATGTCTCCCGCTTTTAATGCGGGTTCATCTTTAGAAGCGTTGCTTCTACGGAGCTTGCTCTTATGGAGCGTTGCTCCTATTTAAACGAAAGGACAGGTAAAGAATGTTATTTAAATTGTTAATGAGGCAAACGGCGACAGTGTATCATAAACTGGGCGAAGACGTTTCCGGACGAGGAATATACGAGCGATATGTGTTAAACAACGTGCGGTTCGAGAGTAAAGAGAGCGTTAAACCGACGAATGAAGGATATTTGCCGTACAATACTTTTAAACTGTATATCAATACAAAGGCGTGTTCGGATAAAATATACGCCGAAAAAAACGCTTTCGAAGTGATGAGCGACGCCGCAAAGGACAGGTGTTGGACTGTTTCGGAGGGTGATATGATAACATCGGGGAAGACGGCTTTTTCGCTTACGGAAGAAAGCGTGGACGAGATCAAAGGCAAATGCGAGATCTTTACGGTCAATTCTATCACAAAAGATTGTATCGGCAAAACCGAGATACTTGAGCTTTCGGGAAGAGGAAGGGTATATTACAGATGACGACAGGTATGGAAAAAGCGATATTGTCATGGCTTTCGGGGTATATGTCTATCCCTGCGGTACATCCCGAACTTCTCGGAAAAAAGAACGGCGAGTTGTTGTTGCAAATAAAAAACGGGCCGAAAACAGTGCGAAACTATGTATTTTGCGGAAGCATTAAAAAAACGGAATTTGAATTGACGTTACGTGTTTCAAATTCGGACACGGCATCGAGGATAAAAGCGTTGGACGTGCTGGACACCGTATCGACGATCTGCGGAGATTCCCTGCCTGCGCTGTCGAACGGAAGTGTTGCGATAAGTGCGGGAATGTCTGAATATCCGAAGTTGAAAAAAAGAACGGATAACGGCGACGACGAGTACAAAGCCGTGTATTATATCGTATATAAGGAGGAATAACGGTGAACTTTGCGGATAAAAAAACATTTCGCTTGGCGATTCGTCTTGCCGGCGGGACATATTCCGTTCTCGGTGCAGGCGTGAGATCATATGTGCGAAAAATAAAGCCGATCTTAAAAACGTTTCAATATGTCTCAAAAAAATCGACCGAGACCGAGGTCTTGGGCTATACCGAGATCATACGCATATCCGCCGACAGAGTTCCGGACGATGCGGCAAACGACTATCTTTTTTCTCTCGTTCAAACAGTAGGCACGGAGTGTAAAAGCGAGATATTTATTTACAACATCGCCGATGTCGGCAGCACTCAGGGCAGTTACATCGGCAAAAGATATCCTGTGAGTATAGTTGTTACGTCTCTTTGCGCAGACGAGAATACGGAAACTTCGTTTTACGGCTTTGAGGCGGATATCTACATAAACGGAGAGGGAATAACGGAAGAGAGGGTCGTTTGATAATGAAAATATATGTTAACGGAACGGATGTGAGTGAGAAAATTTCCGCAAATTCCGTTCAATGGAGAACTTACGGTACATTCAGGTCGGATCTGGTTTTTAATCTCGAACCGTTTTTTACGGACGGTATATTTATTTGCGACGGTATGCGTGCGTATATCGAAAACGATTCCGGGCTGAGGGTCTGGGGCGGCGTTGTTACGAGCGTTAAACAAACATACAGAAACGAATCTCGCTGCGGAATAACGGTGCGCTGCAAGGGCTACGAGGCTGTGCTGTCTCACCGCATATGCGATAATTTTTCGATCGAAGCGACAACTTCCGGGCTTGCGGCAAGAACGCTTTTTCTGATTTATCTTGCTTCAACGTCGGAAACGGGCGAGGGCTTTCTTTACAATTCCGGTCTGTTTTGCGATGGTGTGCCGGTGTCGGTTTACGAGACGGAGAGCAAGCCGTTGGCAAAGGTTTTCGATGAGCTTGCGTCAATGGGCGGCAGCCGTTGGTGGATAAAAGAGGACGGAACGTTTTATTTTACGGACGATATCGATATAACGGACTGCCCTTATTGCGTAGACCTGACGTGTGCCGCAACGAACAGATTTACAGACATCGGCTCTCTCGAATTTTCGAGGGAATCGAGCGATTACAGAAATGTTCAGGTCGTTTTGGGCGCAGACGGAGTTCGCGGCGAATCGTCGAACGTTACGGAAATATCTCGAATGGCGGCTTACGGAGGTTCGGGCAGATACGAAAATGTTGTTAAAAACCCGAATATCGACAATGAAGGCGCCGCAACAACGGCTGCGGTGAATATTTTACGGTCGTACAGCACCGAAAATGTGACCGCTGTCTTTCAGACCGACACGGACGGAATATCTTTGTTTAACAAAATTATGATAAACGCTCCTCAATTCGGCTTTTACGGGCTTACGCCTTTTGTTGTGACGGAAATAACAGCCGCGGATATTCCGAACGGAAACAACGGGCTTGGTTTCAGATACAAAATAAAGGCAAAGCTTGCCGAAACGGGCGCAACATCGTTCAGGCCTGCGGAGTATTGGACGGAAACGATAGCGAGAATTTCGGGATAACATAACGCAGATATTCCCGTCTCTCAAATTCAACCGAACGCAAAAATCGGTCTTTTGCATATATCAGCGCAGCTCGGCTGAATAGATCACACGTCCTCTAAGAGGCGATTTGTTCAAATCATACCGAATGTGAAGCCGGATTTTTGCATATATCGGCGCAGCTCGGCTGAATAGATCACACGTCCTCTAAGAGGCGATTTGTTCAAATCATACCGAATGTGAAGCCGGATTTTTGCATATATCGGCGCAGCTCGGTTGAATAGAATACACGCCTCTTAATAGGCGATTTGTTCAAATCCGATCGATTCGAGCTTAACGCTTTCCGCACAGGCTTTATTCGTTTGCAATCTTTGCCCCGATTTAAGTGCGTCCGTCGGTTTTAAGCTGAAACAAGTCGGAAATAATAAACTTTTTTCTAAACTATGACGAAATCCCTTGAAAAAATCATTTTTATAGTATATAATTATTGTTGAACAATAAATTATGTAAGGTGATAAAAATGAAAATTCTCGTTATAAACGCAGGAAGCTCCTCGGTAAAATATCAGCTTTTCGATATGACCGACGAAAGCGTTCTCGCAAAGGGTATATGCGAAAGGATCGGTATAGACGGCGGTACATTCAAACATAAAGTTCCCGGCAGAGAAGACTATAAAGTCTCCGTCGATATGAAAAACCACAGCGAAGCTATCCGTCTTATCGTCGATACGCTCATTTCAAAAGAGCACGGCGTTATTTCTTCCATGCAGGAAATCGATGCGGTCGGCCACAGAGTTCTTCACGGCGGCGAAAAATTCTCCGGTTCCGTTGTTATAAACGAAGATGTTATCAAAGCAATCGAAGATTGCTGCGAGCTTGGTCCGTTACATAATCCGCATAATCTTACGGGTATTCACGCTTGCGAGGAAATTATCGGTAATGTTCCGCAGATCGCAGTGTTCGATACCGGCTTTCATCAAACGATGCCCGATTATGCGTATATGTACCCCATTCCTTACGAATACTATGAAAAGTACAAAATACGCCGTTACGGCTTCCACGGCACATCTCACAGATATGTCAGCCTGAGAGCAGCCGCACTTCTCGGCAAAGATCCCAAAGATACTAAGATCGTAACTTGTCATCTCGGCAACGGCTCGTCCATAGCTGCCGTTCAAGGCGGCAAATGTATCGACACGTCCATGGGTCTTACACCTCTTGAGGGCCTTATGATGGGCACACGCTGCGGTTCTATCGACCCTGCGATCGTTCCTTTCCTGATGGAAAAAGAACATCTTACCGCACAGCAAATCGATACTATTATGAACAAAAAGTCCGGTATTCTCGGTCTTCACGGCAAAACAAGCGATAACAGAGAGATCGAGGACGGCGGCAAAGCAGGCGATCCGCGTTGTCAACTTATAGAATCGATCATCTGCCATCAGATCGTTAAGTACGTCGGCGCATATGCCGCTGAAATGAACGGTATCGACGCTGTTGTCTTTACCGGCGGTATCGGTGAGAACAATGCAAGCTACCGCACTCGTACAGCTGAAAAATTTGCATTCCTCGGCGCTGCGATAGACGAAGAAAAGAACAGTAAACGCGGCGTTGAAATAGATATTTCCAAACCCGATGCAAAACTCAGATTCCTTGTTATCCCGACGAACGAAGAGCTTATGATCGCAAGGGATACGCTTGAGCTTTGCGAAAAAAGATAAGGTATGTTAACTTACGAAGAAATAACAAAAAACGAAGCAATAAAAACTTATATCAAAAAAGCGGACGAATCTTTGACCGCACTCGGCTATACCGAGCATAGCTTTCCGCACGTGACAAGGGTCGCAAATACCGCAAGCAATATTTTAACAACGCTCGGCTATCCCGAACGCGATGTCGAGCTTGTTAAGATCGCAGCGTATCTTCACGATATCGGCAACCTCGTCAACAGGACCGATCATGCGCAAAGCGGCGCGATAATTGCGTTTCGTATCCTTGACCGTCTTGGCGGAAGTGCCGACGAGATCGCAACGATCGCAACAGCCATCGGCCATCACGATGAGGGCACGGCTTTTGCCGTTAACCCGATAGCCGCAGCACTCATTCTTGCGGATAAATCGGACGTTCGCAGAAGCCGAGTAAGAAACCGCGATCAGAAGAATTTTGATATACACGACAGGGTAAATTTTTCCGTCGAGAAATCATCGATAAAGATCAACGACGAAAAAACGGATATCGTTCTCGAATTGACGATCGATACCTCTCTTTGCCCCGTGATGGATTATTTCGAGATATTTCTCGGTCGAATGATCCTTTGCAGGAAAGCAGCCGAGAAGCTCGGTCTTAATTTCAGGCTGAACATTAACGGACAGAATTTGCTTTAACAAGCAGCAATTTCTTCTCCGAATGCGGACATATAGATCGGATCGAAATTTAAAAATTTATAATTTTACGGCGCTGCCGTATTAAGTCAGACTGAAAAAGCGGATGTTCTTTTCCTAAAGGAACATCCGCTTTATAATTTCAGCGGTTTTGTGCGGTTTTAAACACATGTTCGCTTTTTTACAAAAAAGACTGCCGCAAACTTTTATTTGCGACAGCCCCGTTTATTTTTGGTTTGTTTAACAGCCCGTTTTTATTTAACAAAATCTACTCTGCTTGTAAAAAAATACCCTCCCCGGGGTATCGTACAGATCCTGTTTTGGGAATCTGTGCGGTATAGGGGAGGGCGTTGTTTGTTATTTATTCGGCAACTTCAACAAGGATCGATTTTGTTGCGGTGTGACCGTGTTCGTCGATACCTGTAAAGAGAAGAATTGATGTGCCGGACTTCTGAGCAGTGAGCACTGCAAGAGTTGTGCCGGTACCGGTGAACATGGATGTGTCATATGTCCAGTAGCCGGTTACGTTGGGAACGAGAATTATCTTCTCGCCTTTTTTAACTCTGATGAAGTTGTTCTTAACGCCGTTGATAGTGATATCTTCGGCAGTAAAGTCTGAGGAATCATCGTCGTCATCATCAACAGTGGGAGGCGTTACGGGAGCATCTGCATCATCTTTGAGCATATCGTCCGTTACGGTGAAGATATCGGAGGTAACGGTCGTATAGTAGTATTCGCTGGAGATAACTACTTTGTATTTGTCGCCTGTTACGGGATCGACTTTGATCGAGTCGGATCCGGAAGCGATGAGCGTCCATTTGCCGCCGACGATCTTATACCAGGAATATTTTGCGTTTGAATTATCTTTGATCGCGGGTGCGTTGAGAGTGAGTTTGCCGTCCTTTGTATAATCGGTGATTTCGGAGCCGTTTACAAAGTCAAGTGCCGATCCGAAGAAATACATATATGCAAGATAATTGCCGTTGGCAGTTGTTGTGGACGAACCGGTCGAGCCTGTGAGCATGTAGTAAAGAAGATTTTGGTCTATATCGAGATCTTTATCCGTAAGAAGAAGCCAATACAATGTGTTGTTGTCAACAGAATCGAGCTTGCCGGAAAGCATAGCGTAATAAAGCTGCTTTTCCGCCTCTGTCATATTGTCTTTATCGTTAAAGATAAGCTGATACAGTAACCAGTTGTTGTTTGTGGCGGTAGTTGTGGAGCCTTCAGTCTGTTTGAAAAGATCCGTCTGGGAAAGCAAGTACCAAAGCTGCCAGTTTTCGTTGAAATCTTCGCTGTTTTGGAACAGTTTGAAGTAGTAGTAAAGCTGAGGATTTGTTTGATACAAAGACGTAAGTCCGCTCAAAAGTCCGCCGTTCCAAACAGTGCTGCCCGTTGTGGGCGTTTGATTTTCGGTAGTTGCGGTGCCGTCGCTGTTAAAAGTAACGGTCGAGATTGCAATGTTGCCCGCAACGTCGGTCACAACGATTATGTAAGAACCTGTTGCCGCAACTTCGTGATTAACGACATAAGTCTTTTTGCCGTTGATTACATCGCCTTCGGCAATCGTTTTACCGTTAACGGCGATCTTTGCAAGACCTGCGTTGTCGGTTGCAAGAATGCTTATGATCCCGATTCTGAACGCTGTGCCGGTAGTAACGGCTGTTGCGTTGATAACGGGACGTGTCGGGTCGGTTTTAAAGGTCAAAGTCTTTTTAAACTCATAATCGCCCGACTGAGTCATATCTCTGACAACGAATGTCAGCTTAGTGTCTGTAACTCCGATGGTGTACGAACCCTTGTAGGTGTACGTTCCGTCGCTGTTTTTTGTAAAGTCAGCAATCTTAAGGGTCTTGCTGCCGACTTTGATAGATGTCGCATCGTCGTCAGCCAACGTAAGCTCGTATTTGATAGTCGAGCCGGGAACGTTGTAACCATCGACATTTCCGCTTGTTACGATTATTTCGGGGGTTTTATGCCCTGCCGCAAATGCGGGAACGGCAAAAGCCACAACCATAACGATCGTGAGAGCAAGCGAGATGATTTTCTTGTTCATGTTTTACACTCCTTGTTTGTTTTTTGTGGGTTGTGATGCAGCAGTGTAGCATACATCAACATATATTATACTGTATAATTTCGACAAATATGTGTCATTTTGCCTGTCAAGACAGAAAATGTTCTTGAAAGATATATTTGCCGAGCATTATCAACAACAAAAATCGAGAATGACCTGCGCATATATTTCGGAAAGCGACAATAAAGCCTCTTCGGATATATATTCGTCGGGTCCGTGCATATTGCCGCACGTTGTTTTATCCGATTCGTTTGCGGGACCGAATGCCACGCATTTGCCTTGGAAAGCTTTGGCGTAAGTCGAACCGCGTTCGCAAACAAAACCGCAGGGCTTACCTGTTGCGGTCTCGTAGCTTTTTGCGACGGAACGCATAAACGGACTGTCTTCGGGTATGCGGATGCCGTTTCCGTTTCTGTCGGGAACATATCGTCCGTGATTTTCTTTTGCGATCTTCGAAAGACGGTCGCATATGTCGTTTGAATCCGCGCTTATGGGAACTCTGCTGTCGACCGAAATTTCAGCCGAGCCGTCTTTGAACGAGCACATACCGAAATTGATCGAAAGTTTGCCGGAAAAATCGTCACTGCAATCGATACCGAGAGCTTTTCCCTCCGTGCCTTTAACATATTTTTCGGTAAAATCGAGAAAACCGTTATGTGCGTCGAACTTCGCAAACGTTTGTTCGAGAACGAAAAGAAGGTCCGTTACGGCGCTTCGTCCTTTTTCGGGAACCGAGCCGTGCGCGGAGACACCTCTGCAAAGAACGGAAATCACGCCGTTTTCAAAGCTTATTTCGGGTTCGAGAAGTTGAGACGAAAGCGAGTTTACGTAATTTAAAACATCTTCGTTGCCTTCGAGCTTACATTCGCATTTTTCCGCAACACAGTTTACCGCACGGCCGCCGCAAAGAGAGAGAAGACGAACGTTTCCCGATTGTTTAACATCGTCAAAAGCGAATTTGCCGAATACAAAACCAAGCTCCGCATTCGTGACGGGAAAACTTGCGTCGGGTGTTAAAGCATAATCGGGAAGACCGTATTCTTTAACATACGTATGCATATCGCTCATTCCGCATTCTTCATCGCCGCCGACAACGAGCGAAACTCGCATTTTCGGCTGTGCACCGGAATCTTTGACTGCCGCAAGTGAGTACATCGTTGCGACTGCGGCTCCTTTATCGTCGAGAACACCTCTGCCGTAAAGAATACCGTTTTCGCGTGTTAACGCATACGGCGTCTTCGTCCAGCCTTCGCCTGCCGGAACAACGTCACCGTGCGCCGCGATAAGAAACGTTTCGTCGCCGCTGCCGATGGATATCCTCAACGCATAGCCGAGATCTTCGACTTCAAGGCCGAGAGCTTGCGCTTCTTTTTTGAGAACGGCGAAAGCATCGGCTACGGGTTTGCCGTAAACACCGTATTCGTCTTTTGCGCCGCTTACGCTCGGAACAGCTATAAATTTTGAAAGATCGGCTATAAGATTTTCTTTGTTATTACGAATAAAATCGGTCATTTATCTCACCTTCATATAATCATTGTATTTTTTGTCCCACTTTTCCGTGTCTTGCGGCAAGTAGGTTTTAAGGTCGCCGAGCAGCGTTCGTGCTTCGTTAACATCGCCGATCGCGCCTTTTGCTATGAGCTGTACGGCAATATTTCCGAGTGCCGTGGCTTCGATGGGGCCTGCCGTTACTTTTTTACCCGTTGCGCAGGCAGTGAAACGACAAAGATTTTCGTCTTTTGTGCCGCCGCCGATAAGATGAACGGTGTCGATTTTACAACCGAGGATCTTTTCGAGATTTTCGATGTAAAAACGGTATGTTAAAGCAAGACTTTCGAGAATACAAAGCGCTGTCTGACCTTTCGTTTGCGGAAGAGACTGACCTTTCGATGCGAGATATTCTTCTATTCGTTTCGGCATATTTCCGGGAGCTACGAACGAATCGTCGTCGGGATTTATGTAGACATTTGCGGAGGTTTCGCTCTCAAGCATTTTGTCTATATCCTTAAACGATATGTTGTTGCCCTCACGTATCCATTGGCGGCGTGTTTCCTGAATGAGCCATAGACCGGAAATATTTTTGAGGAATCGTATCTTACCTCCGTATCCGCCTTCGTTTGTGAAGTTTTCGGCAAAGCTTTTTTCGTTGATCAGCGGCTCGTCAAGCTCAGCACCGAGCAAAGACCATGTACCGCACGAGATATAACAGCTGTTTTCTCCCTTTTCTATCGGAGCCGCCACGACCGCAGACGCAGTGTCGTGACTTGCGCCGGCTATAACATCGATCGGTCTGTCAAAACCAAGCTCCGATGTGATATCGGGCAACAGCTTGCCGATCACCGTGCCGGGCATACGGATCTTGGGGAATATCTTTTTGTCGATACCGAGTTTTTCGATAAGCTCGTAATCCCAATCACGACTGTTTGCGTTTAACAACTGCGACGTTGATGCTATAGTATATTCTATGCTCTTTTCGCCCGTGAGGAAATACGCCAACAAATCGGGCGTAAAAAGAAGCGTTTCCGCTCTGTTAAGAAGATCTTTTCTGCCGTCTGCAAGCGAGTACAGCTGAAAAATCGTGTTAAGCTTTGCGAATTGTATGCCGGTGGAGGAATAGATCCTGTCTCTGGGAACGATCTCAAAAACTTTTTCCATCATGCCGTCAACTCTGCCGTCACGATAATGCACGGGATTTTCGAGCAGCTTGCCGTCTTTGTCCAAAAGACCGAAGTCAACACCCCATGTGTCGATCGCAATGCTTTCAATGTCTTTATGACCGGCATTTACACATTTTTGAAGCCCGGTCTTTATTTCAAAAAACAAACGGAGAATGTCCCAGTAAATAGTGCCGTTTACCGTGACCGGATCGTTTGAAAAACGGTGGATCTCTTCCGTTTCGAGATGTCCGTTTTCGTATATGCCGAGGATCGCTCTTCCCGAAGATGCTCCGAGATCAAAAGCCAAAACTTTCATATTTTGTGACCGTGGCTTTCGCTTTGGCGAAAGCTTCCTTTCTGTGGGGAATTGAGCCGATTTTTGCAGATCAACATCTCTGCCGAGAGATGTTTAAAAAACCGAGACCGAAATTTATTTCGGGCTGTCAACTCCGGATAATGTATTTTTATCAACAAGTATCGCAAAAATACTCTATTTTGTTCATTATATCATCTCCGAAATGATTTGTCAATTCATAAGACGGTAAAAAACGGAAAATGTTCCCGTAAAAAATCAATTCTATTGACAAAATGTTTCTCGTATGGTAAAATATCCGAAAGGAGTGATGATAATGCTTCTGAAAAACATAATTTTAAACGGTAACACGACCGATATCCTCATCGAAAACGATAAAATATCCAAGATCGGACGTATAAACGATCACACTTCGTTTATCGACTGTTCGGGTCTCGTCGCCTTGCCGACGCTTGTTGATTTGCACGTACATCTGCGCGAACCGGGTTTTGAATATAAAGAAACCGTTTTTACGGGAACGCTCGCCGCGCGCAACGGCGGATTTTCCGATGTGTTCTGTATGCCTAACACTTCTCCCGTATGCGATTGTACGCAAGTTGTAAGGCTTATTCGTCAAAAACATTCACACGTCAATCTCCATCCCATATGTGCCGTAACAAAAGGTCAAAAAGGTAAAGAGATCTCCAATTTCAATTCTTATCGCAAATTGGGTATTCGAGCTGTTTCCGACGACGGTATGCCCATTTCCGACGATTATATCCTCGAAAAAGCCATGATATCCGCAAGGAACAACAAGTTTCTTTTTATCTGTCATTGCGAAGATAAATCCCTTATCAAAAACAGGCTCAATATCCCGTCCGCAGTGGAATACTCGGATGTTTTGCGTATCGCAAAATTTGCCGCAAAAACAAGAGCAAAAGTCCACATCGCTCACGTCAGCACAAAAGAAAGCGTTGATATTATCAGAGCAGCGAAAAAAGCCGGCATAGATATTTCCGCCGAGACCTGTCCTCATTATTTTACATTAACAGCCGACGCTTTTAAAGCTTTCGGCACGAATGCCATGATGAATCCGCCGCTGCGTTTTGAACAAGATAAAAACGCCGTGCTTGAGGGACTGTGCGACGGAACATTGGATATGATCTCAACAGACCACGCTCCGCATTCCATAGCAGATAAAGCCGTTACGACACTTAAGGCACCGTTCGGCATAATCGGGCTTGAAACATCGTTCCCTCTTTCTTATACCGCTCTTGTCAAAACAGGTATGATCTCTCTTAGCGCCCTGATCAAACTGATGAGCGAAAATCCGGCAAAAAGAGCCGGTATCCGTGTCCCGCGCATCGAAGAGGGTGCCGATGCCGATATAATGGTTGCCGACCTCAAGAATTCATTTGTTTTTAACAAAGAAAAATGTCTTTCAAAATCAAGAAATACCCCGTTTTCGGGCAGTATAATGACGGGACACGCCGTTTATACGATATTAAAAGGAGATTTGTTTAAATGTCAACCAATATTTTAATAGATAAGATCCTCGAAAAGAAAAATCCGACCGTTGCGGGCCTCGATCCGCTGTGCGATTACCTTCCGCAGTCCATGCTGACGGGTGATTCTCTTGCCGAAAAAGCAGACGCGATTTTCAGGTTTAACAAAGAGCTTATCGACGCTTTGTGCGATATCGTTCCCGCCGTTAAACCTCAGGCGGCTTATTACGAGCTTCTCGGTTATGAGGGATACAAGGCGTTCTGCAAAACGATCGAGTATGCCAAAAACAAAGGCCTTTATGTTATTGCCGACGGCAAACGCAACGATATCGGATCGACCGCAGCAGCATATTCAAAAGGCTTTTTCGGCGCTGTTAACACCGACGCTCTTACCGTAAACGCATATCTCGGCTTCGATGGCGTCGAACCGTTCCTTGTGGAGGGAAAGGCGATATATATTCTTGTTAAAACATCAAACAAGGGCAGCGGCGAGCTTCAAGATCTCGTTCTCGAAAACGGGAAAAAGGTATATGAGCATATGGGCGATCTTGTCTCATCATGGGGCGAAAAATCGATCGGCTCTCACGGATACTCCGATGTGGGTGCGGTCGTCGGTGCAACGTATCCCGAACAGCTCTCGCAGCTCAGAGAAAGATTACCGCATACGTTTTTCCTCGTTCCCGGCTACGGAGCGCAGGGCGGCGCCGCAAAAGATGTTGCAGGTGCGTTCAAAAACGGCGTCGGTGCGGTCGTTAATTCATCGAGAGGCATTATGTGTGCTTACAAAAAACAAGGCTTGCCTGCCGAAAAGTTTGCCGAAGCGGCTCGTATCGAAGCGATAAGAATGCGCGACGAGATAATGAGCGTGCTTTAACAACATGACCGAATAAACAACAAGCTCTGCGCATCTTTACGATATAATTTATCGGGGAAGTGCCGGACGAATCGAGGTCGGGGGAGATAAGAGTTATGCTTAAGATGGTTTCTCAAATTGATGAAAATACGATCGATCGATTGTTATCCGTGTATTCGGAATCGATGAATGACATGAAAGCAAACTTTGCCGACGATGCCGAAATGCGTGCGGCTTATGCGGTATTTCTACGGGACTTTGTTAAAAACCCGAAGCAACAAATCCTCGTTGAAACATCCGCCGGTGACTGGGTCAGTGCTCTGCGCGCGATAGAAACAATTAAAGGGCATTGGTTTTTTGAAGCCGTGGAAACAAAGCCGGAAGAACGGAAAAAAGGCTTTGCAAAAAATCTGCTGCGCCATGCGACCGATTATTTGAAGAACATCGGAATGACGGAAGTGACCTGCACTGTTTCGAAGGACAATTTAACATCGCAGGCATTACACGAAAAATGCGGTTTTATCCCGACAAACGAGCCTCCCTTAAATTGTTGGGGCGAATTGGAGGAGGGAACGATCCTTTATCGTTTAGTAAAGTAAATTCCGGTTCGTCGGAGAGAAAAGCAAACGGAATTTTTTTGGAACGAAAGGGCGTGCTTTCCGTACTCTGTCGAAAGTATGTGCGCCCGGTCGCTAAGCGAAGCTTTATTTTATGTTTACGTAAAGAAAACTGCTTGTCTGCGAATACTCGGTCTCTTCGTTTTGTCGCGACGGCGACTCTCGCCTGTTTGAACCGTCTGCCTTGCACCGCGACAGCTGCATTTGTACAAACAATTTTAACAAAATAAAAAACAAGATCCACTCTCATATTGAAGTGAACTCAAAAGTCAGACACTTTTGAAAATACATATCAATATCGAGTGGATCTTTATTTTTCAATGTTTACTCGTCAATCGGCTCTTGCAGCGTTAATGTTAATTTATATACATCAACACCTCTCAGGATCGTCACTTCTATTTCGTCGCCGAAATTGAATTTACCGAGCATGGATATGAGTTCGTCTATACTCAAAACTCTTTCGCCGTTTACTTTTGTAATAAGGTCGCCGACTTTAAGTCCGGCTTCTTCTGCGGCACTGTCTTCAATAACTTCGCCTACGTATACGCCGCCGAGCGTTGAATCCGTCATGCCTTTTATGCCCATTTGAGGACGTCTGACTTTTCCGGAAGAAATAAGCTGATTGATTATCGGAAGCGCCGATTCGGACTGTATCGCAAAACCGATATCTTCGTATGTTGTGTAGCCGCCGGCCATGATTTTAACGGAGTTGATACCTACGACCTGACCGTACATGTTAAACAGCGGACCGCCGGAGTTACCGGGATTGATCGTTGCGGTATGCTGAATAAGGTCGAGCGTTACGTTAAGATCGGATATGCTGTAATTGTCTCGTCTGCTGGAAACGATGCCCTCTGTTATTGTATGCGAAAGATCTCTGCTGTAAGGCGTGCCGATCGCAACGACTTGTTCGCCCGGAACAAGGTTATGCGATTGTCCGAATTCCGCAGCCGTAAGACCGGTTTTGTCTATCTTTATAACGCCAATGTCGGAATATGTGTCGTAACCTATTATTTCCGCTTCATATTCGGTATCGTCTTGGTAAAGATAAACGTAAACTTCCGTCGCGTCGTCTATAACATGAGCGCAGGTCACTATATATCCGTCTTCGGAAAATATAATGCCCGTACCGAGAGAACCGCCCTCGGACGACGATGTTACTATATCAACAACCGTCGGGTTTACTTTTTCGACAAGCGAGGGAATGTCGAGCTTGTCGTTTTCGGTAAGCTGCGTCGTATACGAATATTCGGGCGTTTGCGACATCAAAACTTCTTTGTCCGTATATTTGCTCTGACTGCTTGCTTGAACACTGTCTCTGCCGAAAACCGTTCCGATCGCGAACGACGATGTTATAAGACATACCGCCGTTAACACAGCCGTGGCTGCGATCCAAAATCTGCCGCGTTTATTCGGTTTTTTTACTTCCGTGTACATCGGAATGTCGGAATATATGTTTCTCGGTCCGTAATTTTGCTCGGAAGTTACGTTGTTTACCTGCTCTGCATGAGTGTATACGTTGTTTTCTTCAACAACCGTCACTTCCTGCGGTTGCTCGTTTACTTGTTCAACAACCGGTCCTTCCTGTTCGTTTTGAACATCTTGTGTGGTCGGAACCTGTTCGTTTTCTTGTATCAGATCGTTGTTTGTTTGTTCATTGTCCATAGTAAATCTCCATTCTGCCGCATGACGGCGGCATAAGTAATTAATGAAACAGGTGAGCTTTCAATTTTTGAATTATTGAGCTTTCACGCCGAATCATTTCAATTTTCGAAACATTTAATGAAATTCGCCTGTGTTGCTTTGCGACAAAAACGGGTCGGGTCCCGTTTTTAAGGTGAATTTGTGCGTGAAACAGGTGAAGTTTCAATTTTTGAATCATTGAATTTTCACGCCG
>CAYUWC010000004.1:72684-88179 GCA_964448355.1 uncultured Oscillospiraceae bacterium
TGCGTGAAACAGGTGAAGTTTCAATTTTTGAATCATTGAATTTTCACGCCGGTTCCCATTTGTTTTATGCTTTTGATTATACACTGTATTTTTGTTTTGCGTATGTCCCGTCTGTGGCAGTTTTACGTGAAAGATCGGTTCGATTTTTGTCTGTTTTGTCTGTTAAAATCGATCGAAAAAACAGCGTACATATACACGTCCGACAGCTTCGTTTTGTCTATATTCAGTCTGACGTATCTGTTAAGCCGAGCTTCTCGGTTCATGCCTGCTTTTTCAAGGACCCTTATGGATGCGGCGTTTTCAACGGAACACAGGCTTTGTATTCGTTCAAAACCGAGCTTTGTAAATCCGTATTCCGTCAACGCCAACGCCGCTTGCGTCGCATAGCCTTTGTTGCGGAACCTTCGTCCTATCCAAAATCCGAGATCCGCACGCGCATGCAGAGGGTATATGTCGTGAAAACTTATCATTCCCACCGGCTCGCCGTCTTTTATACGTTCGATCGTCCAATCGAAATATTCGCCTTTGTCGTAACGCGAAAAGATGTTTTCGAGAAAACGCATCGTATCTTCATATGTCTTGTGCGGCTGCCAAAATTCGTACAGCGAAGTCTCCGGGCTTGCGAGATCGTTGAAAAAAACGATATCGTCGGGCTTTACTTTTCGCAGTATAACATCTTTTGCCTTGATTGTCGGAAAAGAACTTTTAAACATAATAACTTTCCTTTTATTTTTATGTGTCAAAAATAACAACTTGCAAATACTATGAATAATGACAAACTTATCGAAAAGAGGCACAAACGTGACCGAGACCGATCGTAAAATATATGATCTTCTGGGCAAATACGCACCGATCTTTAACATATATATTTTTTTGCTCGAAGAAAAAACAAATTACGATCTTCGGCATTTGCGCGCCTGCGGAAAAAACGACAGATATATTTACGCCTTCCCCGAAGACGGATTTCGCGCATATGTTGTTAACAGAGAACGTTCTTTTCGCATAAAAAGCATAAATCTTGCCGCAGAACATACGTTTTCGGTGTTAAACACACTCCTCGGATCCGAAAACGAGCTTCTTTTTGCGTTCGGTTCCGAGTTTTCCGCATTGAAAGAAAAAAATGAGCAGAAAGCGTTCGGAGCTTATTGCGATACGTTTTACGGGCACGGATCCGTTTGTTAAACTAAGATCATTCTTCTTTCATTTTGCCGATTATCATTTCATTTGCATACGGAAGAGCTTCTACCCATTGCGCAAGCACATGCCATTCGTCAAGCTTGTGGTTCTTTCGTAATGCGTACATACCTATCAGATTTTCGTAGTTTAACGTGCAGGTGCGCATTTGATTATAGCTCGACGGCAAAAATTGAATAATGTCGTACCAGTATTTTTTTTCTTTTGTTTCAACAAACTCAAGACGGAGCTTTTCGAGATGCTCGATTACTTTGTCGAGCATTTCAAGCGTTTCGTCTGTCATCTTGTCGCACGAAAAATCCTCGCGCGAAAACGGTTTGGAATGTATTTTATGCATCGTGCTCGTGGAATTTGCGACCGTTCCGACTTTGTATGTGTCAAACTCCTTCCACCAGTACAGCGGCGCCGTAATGTCTACGCTTACGAAGATCTGGCGTAGAAATTTTCTGTGCGTGCTGCCTGCGGATGCGAGCCGAGACGCAAAGTCCAAGTCTGCGGGTCCGAGAACAAACTTTCCGTTTTCGTCGTAATAACTGTCGCTTCGCGCCCAGCTGTTCATGGGATTTCTCGCTCCGCGTATGGCATTGTCGAAATTCATTACCGAGGTCCGTTCGATTTTTATCATTGATTATTTCCATTGCTTTCTTTTTGTGAAAGCTTCCTTTCTTCGTAATGTGTTTTTTTATCGAACAAGTCTATTTGTTTTGACAGATAAAAAGACCAGATATATATGCCCGTTACTGCTTTGTTAAAACACTTTTCCGCCGCATACGCATAATATTCAAGCTGCTTTTCGTATCTTTTTCGCAATTCTTTCTCGTCGGCACGATCTGTTTTGTAGTCAACGATCATCAGTCCGTCGTCAGTCTCGCAAAGAAGATCTATCGCACCCTGCAAAATGATCTCGTCCGCAGCTGCGTTTTTGTCTTGCGTAAATTCCGAGGCAGGTATTCGAGAAACAAAATATTCTTCTTTTCGTACCGTCCTGCACTCTCGTATTTTCGCGTAAAGATCGCTGCTTTTGAAGTTTTCTATCCGCCGTTTGTTCTTTATTACCGCTTCCGCCTGTTTGGGGCTTATAACGTATTGTTTAACAAGACGTTCCGCTTCTTTTGCCGTCGGCTCTTCCAGATTTGCAAACGACATAAAATTATGTATTGCCGTGCCTGCTTCGGCTCCGGACAGATCTTCTTGTTTTAACATAAATTGCGGCGGTCTTAATTGAGGCTGTTCCGCTTGAGTATCTTCTTCGGATTGCGGCCCGTTTATAAGCCGCTCGCTTATGAGCTGCTCGCTGCCCTCGTCGGCAAGCCTGTTTTTGACAAGCTCCGTTACGCTCAATTTTGCGGGAATACGGGCTTGTTTCGGCGCGGGGCTGCATCTGCGCAGTATTTCTTCGCACGACAGAGGTATTTCAAATTGTTTGTCTGAAACATCGGCAGAGATGTCTTCGGGAATTTCTTCGTTCAAAAATACAGATACGCCCTCTCTGTTTTTTTGTTCAACATCGGAAAACATCGTTATCAGCGGCAGGATCTGCGGATGCCTTGTCAAACACGAAAGCAGCAGGGTTTCCGCATCGGATGCCCCGATAACGTTAAGCCCGAAAACACGGTCGCATTCGCCCGAAAGCGAATAATTCAAAAGCATCTTTTCATCGTAATTTTTGTTTTCGGAAACAAGTATCAGCTTTTCTCTTGCCCGTGTAAAAGCGACGTAAAGAAGTCTCAGATTTTCGGACATAAGCTTACGTCTCTTTTTCCTTGACATCAGCTCGTACATGAACGTTGTTTGCTCGTATACCATTTCGGGGTCGCGAAGCTTTGTTGCGATACCGGACGAAATATCCGTTATCATTGGTGCTGAAAGGTCCGTTACGTTAAACCTTTTGTTCAGCTGCGGAATAATAACGATCGGAAATTCAAGCCCTTTCGAGGCGTGTATTGTCATTATTTTAACAAAATTTCCCGACGGCGTGCTTTCGGGAGCTTTGACCTGTTGCGACGAGACGTTTTCCGCAAAACGTATAAATTCATAAAGCGAGCCGCCGTTCCTCTCGCCGAAAGTGCGGCAAAATGCGTAAAAACTCATCAACCGCTCTTTTCTTAAATACCCCAGCGGCATACACGACACAAACGACGGATACCCTGTTGTTTCGTATATTTGTCGAACCAATCTGTGAACGGGGAAATTCTCCGAAAGTATACGCATTTTTGTTAACATATCAAGAAATTCGGCTGCGTGCCCGTTTTTTGCCGCGGCAAGCGTAAGTGCGGTGTATAGCGACGCTTTTTTGTCCTCAAGCCGTATGTTTGCTATCTCGTCAGCCGAAAAACCGCCTATCGGGGAGAACATCGCGGCAAAGAGCGAAATATCGTCGTACGGATTGTCGATAGCTTTCAAAAACGCAAAAACGGTGGAAGTTTCGGGCGAATCCAAAAATGAGCCTCCTCCCGTACCGCAGCACGGAACGCCTTCTTCGAAAAATATGCGTTCATATGTCGCAAAATCGTTTTTTTGCCTTGAAATCACGGCAAAGTCCGAAAAAGTTGCGGGTCTTGCGGGGTTGCCGACTGTAAATCCGTCTTTTATGAGCCTTTTTATGCGTCTTGCTATAAATCGTGCTTGCAATGCGGCGCTTTCTTCATCGTCGTTACTGTGTAATAGATGCAGTTCAACATCGTTGCCTGCTCGATCGGGGTACGATGCGGCGTAATTTAACGCTTCGTTAGATCCGTAACTTAAGCCTCCGACGCGTGACGAGAACAGATTTTCAAAAACAAAATTACAAAAGTCGAGAATGCCTTTTCTGCTTCGGAAGTTTTTATTTAAGTAAATTACCGGAAAAAGGCCTTCTTTTTCGGTAAAATTATCGGGATTTGCGTGTCTGAACATATATATGCTCTGCTTAACATCCCCGACCGCAAAACAATTGTTTCTTGATATTGCGGAGAAAAAAAAGTCCTGCAAGTCGTTAACGTCCTGATATTCGTCGATAAGTATCTCGTCGAACATCTCCGCAAGCTCTTTTGCATAATCGGTGCGCTCAATGCCGCCGTCTTCCGTGCGTTTAACAACAAGCTTAAGAGCAAGATGAGCTATTGCGTCGAACGAATATGCGTTTTTCCGCTTCATCTCGGCACTTACCCTCGAAATGTATTCGAGCGTTGTGTCTATCAAGGCGAATACGCCCGCTTTGACCTGTTGCAAATCGTTTTCCAAAACGGCTTCGTTCATTGCAAACAGCGGTTTTGCGAGATAGTCTTTTAACTTATTTCGATATATCTTGTATTTTAACATCGTTCGGTCGCTGTCTTGACATCTTGGGCTTCTTGCAAATTCGTATTGCGAAACAAGTGCCGAAACACTGTTCCAGTTTCCGCTTTGAAGCAAGGCTTTTATTTGTTTTAACAACAAAAATTCGTCCTCGATTATCTGCAAGTCTTTTTCTTTGAACGGACAGTCGTCGAGTATGCCGGCATATATCCCGATAAATTCGTCTATTTCGGGCAATATTTCAAAACAAGCCTCCGAAAGCCAATATTTCGGATCGTTATACGCCGCTTTTTGCTCCTCCGCCCAATCTTCCGGAAAGGGGAGCGCCATGAGAAAATCGTAAAGTTTGTTTATTTGGTCCGACAAAGCTTCGTTTTCGCCCTCGCCGCCGAACAAACGTAAAAGCTCTGCAAATCCGTCTTTGTAATCCGAATACCTTTCTTCCAAAAGCTCGGTCAAAACGTCCGACTTTATAAATTGGTATTCTGCGGTGTCGATAAGCCTGAAATCGGGTAAAATATCTATCGTTTTAAAGTTTTTACGCACGATCTCGCCGAAAAAACTGTCTATCGTCGAAATATGCGCTTTGTATAAAAGCAGCTTTTGCCTTCTTAACGTTTCTTCGTCAAGAAGACCTGCTTCGGGCAGCAGCTTGCCTATTCTTTCACGCATTTCGCTTGCGGCAAGGCGCGTAAATGTTACAATAAGCAATCGGTCCAAACTGCCGCCGGAAGCGGCATATTTAACAACACGATTTGCGAGCACCGCCGTTTTGCCGGAGCCTGCGGCGGCACTTACGAACAAATTGCCTCCGCGTCGTTCGATAGCCGCCTTTTGTTCCTTTGTCCACTCCATTACGTTTGCTCCTCGTCCATCTTCTCGAAAATGTTGTCAAACCCGATCTTTTCCATGCCTCTGCCCAGCCCGTCATTAATACAAAATTGACGGTATACGCAATATGCGCAACTGTCCTTCTTCTTTGTTTTAACCGGATTTTTTGCCGTGCCGCCTTTTAAAAGCGTAACAGCCATATTTTCAAGCAGCTTTTTTATATGCGTAAAAAGCTTTCCGAATTCCTCTTCCGTAACGAGCGGATTATTCTTCGATCCGGCTTTTACGGGAATGTAACGTCCGCCAAGCCCGTCGTCCATGGCGTTCAAAACAGCGGTATTATCCAAAAATAACCCCGATCTCAGCTGATTTTTTCGGGATTTACGCTCGGCGGCCGCCTCGTCCTCCGCTTTGTCTATCGCCACGATCTTCGGGTTTGCGCCGACATACATACAGCCTGCCGGCTTCGTCTGTCCGTAAACGCTTTCTCCGTTTTCGTTTAACGCGCAAAGATACATCAACATCTGCACATCAAGCCCGTAATAAACATATTGCAGATCGAAAGTTTTGCTACCGCTTTTGTAATCTATTATTCGGATATATTTTTTTTCGTCTTTTTCAAATATATCTACTCTGTCCGCAATACCGACAAGCCTTATGCTTCCGCCCTCAACAGGTATGACCACCGGCTTGACTTTGCCCGAGTCGTTTATCTCAACCTCAAAATCGACAGGGACAAATTTCGATTGCGCAAGCTCGTCTCGAAACATAACGAGCAATCTTACGCTTTTTTGAACAAGACGCCGAAAATACGTCATAAATCCCGCGGGCGGTTGCGCATTGCCGAACATGGAAGAAATATATTCCGATGCGAGATCCTCGGCTGTTTGCTTTATCTGCTCATCTGTGCCAAGTCCGATCTTTATTGCACGTTGTAAAACAAAATGCATATAATTACCGACTTCGAGCGCACCGAGTATTTTTTCTCGCTTCTGCTTAAGTCCGAGACCGTATTCGCAAAAGTACGAAAATCCGCATTCATAGTATTTTGCAACACGCGACGCCGACAGCTTCATATCTTTGCCGAAAAGACGCTTTGCCGTGTCCTGTTCGAGCAAAGTCCGCTCTTGGTTGTTCAAAAAACGATTGTAATCCGTGTTCTTAAAGTATTCTTCCAATTTTTTCGAGCCGAACCGTGCATATATGTCAAATGCCGAAGCTTCGTTTTGCAATCTTTGAACGATACTTTGCGGACAGTCTGCCGAAAACGGATCTTCGTATTTTAACATCGGGAATATCCTCTGCATTTCCGTTATTGCCGAGGACGGGTGCGTTTGCTCGGCAGAAGTTCCCGAATACGATAAAAACAGCTTTTCTGTCGGCGCCGTTAACGCCATATATGCCAAATATTGCTCGTGAATTATCTTCTCTTCGTCTGTTTTTCCGAGTTCGACACCGTGTTTTTCGAGAAGAACTCTGTCGTTGTCGTCAAAAAGCGAAAATGCGTCTCCCGTTTTCGGAAAATCTCCGTCCGACAATCCGAGAACAAACGCAACTTTCGGCCTGTTTAACGGCACGGAGCCTATGCTCCCCGTCGTCACTTCGTTGATAGCTGTCGGAATAATGCCGATATCGTTTTCTTCGATAACGGAAAAAAACAAGTCTCGAAATTCCCGAAGGTCTACTTTGTCGTCACCCGCCGCAGCCACAAGCTCGTCAAGAGCGTCGAGAGTGAGGTCGTATATCTGCTTTTGTTCCGCCAAAAGCGCATATTCCTCGTGTTGCGAATATACTTTCTCTGTTTTTTCGAGCGCTTTTATAAGCTCTATCGAATTGAAAAACTCGAACAATGCTTCCGATATCTTTTTAACGGAGCCGTTTTCCGCATTTCTTTTAAATTCTTCCGTTTTTTCAACAACGTAGCGCCGCACGCCGTTTATTCGCGCGAGAAGCTCTGCATCTTCATTCTCTGTAGGCATCGTAAAATCCGAAAGAAATCTTCCGTAAGAGATCTTCCATTTGTTTACATATGCTTCAAACGCCGCAACATCGTCTTCAGACAGTGCGGTAAGCCCCGTTTTTAAAAATGCGATAACATATTCTCGCCTGTAACCGTCGTATGCCATGCAAAACAATGCGTCCGTAAGCGACGATAACGGCTTTATTCGTAACGGCACACGTTGATGGCAAAACAGCGGCACGCCGTATTTGTTAAACGCAGGCTCCAAAACCGCCGAGTACTGCTCGTTTTCACGTGTTATAACGATAAAATCGTCGTAACGATATCCCTCGTCTCTTACCATTTCCGAGATCTTTGCGGCGGTCCTGTCCGCTTCGTCAAGAATATCCGTTGCTTTGTATAACGAAATATTGCTCGGCTCCTTGTCGGAGATCCCGTTCAAATAAAGGTGCTTTGCAATGTCCGAAAGATCTTCCGGACGTCCCGAAAATGTGTCGGATATTGTGTTAACACAAAAATCGATCCCCTGCTTTGCCGCATCGGCTTTAAACGTTGCCGCCGCTTTTGAAATAACGGAAAAAAGCGAGTATTTCGGCTCGTTTAACGACGGCGAGGGCAGCGTAACGGTCAAATTCGCGCCGTTTTTTGCGAGCGCGTACAAAACTTCTTTTTCGGACGACAAAAACAACGAGAACTTGTCGCACAACACTTCCGCACCGCAAAAAAGGTCGGTTTTTTGTATTTCGTTTGCGAGAACGGAAAGATGATCGTCGGAATCGAAATTTCCGTCCGTAAGAAGTGCGGAATACGCGGAAGCAAAAAGCGATATGTCGTAAAGCTTGTCGTTGCGTTCGAGAACAGCCGTTTTGTTCAGTTCATCCGCCGAAAGTCCGCTTATTTTCATCTCGGATATCGCGTTGCCGACAAGCGATATAAACGACATCGACCCGGATTTTTCCGGATAATATTTAAGCAAAGGAGAAACTTCCGATACGGCTTTTAGCAACAATGCGTTTTTGCCGCCTTGACCGATAAATGTATATTTAAACGCACCTGTTTTCGCAAATACGATTTTTGACAACCGCTTAAAAGAAACAACGGATATTTTGCGCATTTGGTCTTCACCGAACAGCGTCAAAAAACGGCGTTCGGTCGAAAATGTGTATTGTTCGGGTACGATCACGATTATCTTTTTTTCGGCATTCAGCAGCCGTGAAAGCTTGTTTTCGGTATATTCGTTTCGTTTAAGGTCGGAAGTGCAGAGTATCAGTTCGTTCATAAATCATCATCCGTATCAGAATAAAAAAGGGCAGTCGGGCAATACTTATAGCACAAACAATTCCTTGAGGTGCTTAATGTATAATAAAGTTGAGATATGCGGTGTTAACACTTCCGAGCTGAAAGTCCTTTCGGAAGCGGAAAAAAGCGTTTTGTTAAAACAAATAAAGCAGGGCGACGCAAAAGCCAGAGAAGAATTTATCAACGGCAATCTTAAGCTTGTGCTCAGCGTGATACAGCGGTTTTCAAATCGAGGGGAAAATCTCGACGATCTGTTTCAGGTCGGGTGTATCGGCCTGATAAAGTCAATAGATAATTTCGATATTTCGCAGGATGTTCGCTTTTCAACATATGCCGTTCCGATGATAATAGGGGAGATACGCAGATATTTGAGAGATAACAATATGGTACGTGTCAGCCGTTCGATGCGAGACGTTGCATATAAAGCGCTCGGTGCAAAAGAACAGCTCAACACTTCTCTCGGCAGAGAACCGACCGTGGAAGAAATCGCCGGACATATCGGTTTGACACGAGAAGATGTCGTTATGGCAATGGAGGCTATTGTTGAACCCGTATCGCTGTTCGAACCTGTTTACAACGACGAAAGCGATTCTCTGTATATCATGGATCAGGTCAAAGACAGTACGGACAACGACAGCAACTGGATCGAGGAGATATCTTTGCGTCAGGCAATAAATCAGTTGTCAAAACGAGAAAAACATATTTTGTCTCTTCGGTTTTTTTCGGGGAAAACGCAAGTGGAAGTTGCTTCGGAGATAGGCATTTCTCAGGCACAGGTCTCACGTTTGGAGAAAAGTGCGCTTAATCAAATAAAAAAATATTTGTAATTTCGGGTTTTCAATCGCGGGGGTCACTTATATGTGGCCCCCGCATGATTGTTTTTATTTAAAACCGTGCAGTGCCTTTACTTTGCTTGCAAAGATCAGGTCTTGCGTTAGGTTATATGTTTTCGACGGTTTTGAACATCTCGGCATTATCCTTGATCTTCTGCGCATTGCCGACACAACAGGTATAACCCTGGTCGAGAACGTCTTTGATCAATTGAGCCGTGCTTTGTAATTGTTCAACGGTGACATCGAGTATTTGATCTCTTATTTTCTGGCACGATTCTATGGTTTTACCCGTAATATACGCGCCGAGAGAAGATCCGATCTTTCCGCTTATGGATTTAGGCGTGTCCAAACCGCTGAATGTGCCGATAATGTACTTCGTAAGCTCTTTTTCGTCGGGATTAAGCGCTGCGACGAAATCGGGCGTTTTCATGTAAACATCGTTCGTTTCGGCAAGTTTGGGGTCTCTGTATGAATAGAAGAATACATCTCCGCAGTCTGCCGCAAAACCGCATCCGCAGCCGTAAGCACCGCCCTTAAGACGTATCATATTGTAAAGATAATCGGTGTTTGCCGCCGTCGCTATAACAGCCAACGCACCGTTATATTCGTATCCTGCGTCGAACATATTTCCGCCTTTAACAAGATATTGTACCAAAGACGGCGTCATGAAACCTTCGTTCTTTGCCACGGGGGCTATTTTTTCAAGTGCTCCGAGATCTTTGTGATCAAGGCTCGCAAGTTTGTCCGCAAATGCTTTTACGGAATCTTCCACCGCTTTAACACCTGCGTCGTCTGCAGCAATGCTTATAAACATCTTGTCGGGATCGAAAATAAATCCCGCAGCATTGTAAAGAGCTTCGGACAAAGCTTCTTTGTTATCGTCAAAATGATCGAAAAGCTCTTTTTTGAACTTGTAATTTTCTATACCGCCGAGATATTCATCCATAACACCGCGCTCGGAATAATAAGATGTTATTCTCGCTATACCTACAGCGTGGCCGCTTGAGATTATATTTCTCTGTTTTCCGGATATTTCTTCACCGAGGATCTCGCGCAGACGTTTCGTATCGTTGAATTTCGACGCCGTGATCATCTCGCTTGCAAGCTCGAATGCGTACGGGATCTTGTCCGCAAACGCCTTGATGTTAACGGTCAAAATAAGCTGTTCGTCGTCTTTTTTGCCGTACATCCTGTATGCTCTCACTCCGAACGAAACATCTCCCGTGTGGATCTTTATCTCACTCGTAAGATCCGATACCGTGTGATTTTCCGTGTCGATCTGACCGAGAACACTCGTAAGAAAACCGATATAAGGCAGCTTCTTCGTCGAAACATCGTCTATTTTAAACAAAAGTTTAACATATGTTATTCCGTTTGTCTCATACTCGTGGCGTACAGCCGGGAAGCCTGCGATCGAACATTCAACATTCGAAAAACCTTCGGCTTCGCGCTTGATATCCGTTCTTTCGATCGATGTTATGCAGGAAAGTTCTTCTTCGGTCGGTTCGGCTGTCTGATATTCGACAAGCTTTCTTGTCGATTCGACAATTTCATCGATCTGTTCTTTAGAAAGCGTTGCCTTGTATGCCGCGAGTTTTTCTGCCAATTCGGCGTTTTTCTTTTCGGTAAGACCTTTTTCCGGTTCAACGGACAGAAGAACACCGTGATTTGTGCCGAGTATGCGTTTTATGATCAGATCGGCAAAATAAGGTGTGCCTATAAGAGAACGCATCTTTGCGTAAATTTCGTTTTTACAGAGTGCATCGAAAACTTTGTTGTCATCGTAAAGCCATGTCTGAAGCATATCGATAACGTAATATATGCCTTTCGACGTTCCGCCGTAGTCCGACTCTCTCCAACGGTATTCTGAATTATTGATCGTTCCGAGTAACGCTTTTTCGTTAACACCGTCTTTGACTATCTTTTCCAGTGTTTCGAAAATAACGTCTTTGAATTTTTGCTTGTCTTCTTTTTTGGCGTTCTTTGCAACAACGACAAATGCGGGCGTCAGCAGATGATCTTCAAATCCGCCGTAAATGTCCTGACCGATACCTGCGTCCATCAGAGCCTGTCTGAGCGGCGCACCGGGCGCATTGAGGAGAACTTCGGAAAGTATTCTCCAAGCGGCACATTCTTCGTTGTCGAGCATCGATCCGCAAGAACAAGCGAATGACAGATATGTTTTACCGTCTTCGTCTTCGTTTTCGGAAATAGAATAGTTTTTAACGATATCTTTGATTTCACCGAAAGTCTTTGCTGTCTTGACAGAAGAATCGATCTCAAGCCTGTCGAAATCGGAAAGATAATTTTCATCGATCCAGTTCAGCTTTTCGACAACGTCCATATCTCCGTAAAGGAAGATATAGCTGTTGGACGGGTGATAATATCTTCTGTGGAAGTCCGTGTAATATTCATAGGTAAGTTCGGGAATAACATCCGGGTCGCCTCCGGAGTTTACGCCGTATGTGCTGTCGGGATACAGTCCCGAAATAAGCTCTTCGAAAACAACAGAGTCGGGCGACGACATCGAGCCTTTCATTTCGCTGTAAACAACACCGTTGATTTCGAGCGGACTTTCCGCATCGTTAAGATGATAATGCCAGCCCTCCTGCATAAATATCTCTTTACGCTTGTGCAGATTCGGATAAAAAACAGCGTCGAGATAAACGTGCATCAGATTTTGGAAATCTTTGTCATTATAACTTGCAACAGGATAAAGCGTCTTATCGGGATACGTCATAGCGTTCAAAAACGTGTTTATCGAACCCTTGGCAAGTTGCATAAACGGATCTCTTGCGGGGAAATTTTTCGAACCGCAAAGAACGGTATGCTCTATAATGTGCGGAACACCCGTGCTGTTTTCCGGCGGAGTTCTGAATGCGGCGCAGAATGTCTTGTTCGGATCATCGTTCGATATAACACAAATGCGCGCCCCCGTTTTTTTGTGACGGAAAACGATGCCGAGACTGTTTATATCGTCAAGAAATTGCTCCTGCTCTTTTTCGTAAGCCGTTATGGCGGAAAAATCAATATCTTTCATCGTATCACAATCCTTTTTATGTTAATTTTTTTCTTGTTATAATGTACAATATATTGTATCACATACGAAAAAAAAAGTCAATAACGGATTTTCGGTTTTCGTGATCGAACCCTTTATTTATTTTAAAATTATCTCTTTTAATGTCACTGCGGTTGACATTTGTGAACGGATATTGTATAATATCTTTGTGGAAAACATCGATTTTTGTTAACATATCCAAGAAAGAGGTGCGCCGATGAAAAGCAAAAAAGTTATTTTGATCATGACCGATTCTCAGCGTTGGGATATGGTCGGTTGCTATCGCAATACGGGGCTTTTGACCCCCAATATAGACAGTCTTGCCGACGGCGGTATTCGCTACGAACGCGCGTATACCACTCAACCGGTCTGTCAGGCGGCAAGAGCGGGTATATTTACCGGACAGTATCCGCACTCATCCGGTTGTTGGACAAATTGCGCCGGCATGGCGGATAACGTACACACTCTCGGCGAACGTTTGCAAGATAAGGGTGTACATACCGCATATGTCGGAAAATGGCACCTCGACGGCGGCGATTATTTCGGGCTTGGCAGAGCGCCTATAGGTTGGGACAGCCGCTATTGGTTCGATATGCGAAATTATCTCGAAAAAATGACGTCCGATGACCGTGTACGCTCTCGTAAAAGTTCAACGGAAGATATCTCCGCCGATTTTACGTTCGGTCATCAGTGCTCGGATATTGCAATAGACTTTTTGAGTAAACATTTCGACGAAGACTTCTTTCTCGTTGTTTCTTACGACGAACCACACGACCCGTCCCTTTGCCCCGAACCGTATAACAGTATGTATCGCAATTTCGATTTTCCGAAAAGCGAAAATATTTTCGATACTCTTGCGGATAAACCGACGCATCAACGTGTTTGGGCAAACGGCAGAAATACCGAAAACAAGGCCGATCTTCGCCTTCGCGCTCCGAAATTTTTCGGCTGCAACACGTTTATCGACAAAGAGATCGGCAGAGTTGTCGCCGCAGCGGATAAATATGCACCCGACAGCGTTATTATCTACACATCCGACCACGGCGATATGCTCGCGTCTCATTCGCTGTACGCCAAAGGCCCCGTCGCTTACGATGAAATAACAAGGATCCCGCTTATCATTCGAGGCGCCGGCATTCCCAAAGGCGTTGTTGACCCGAACCCCGTTTCGCATATAAATCTTGCTCCGACGATAATGGACATTATGGGCTTCGATATCCCCAAAGCTTTCGACGGCAAAAGCCTTATGCCGGCTATCGACGAGCCGGGCAGACGTGTTAACGACAAGATATTTATCGAGTTCGGCAGATACGAGACCGATCACGACGGCTTCGGCGGCTTCCAACCGATGCGAGCAGTGTTTGACGGCAGATATAAGCTCGTTTTAAATCTTCTCTCGGAAGACGAGCTTTACGATCTCGATACCGACCCCGCCGAAATGACGAATCTGATCGATAACAAAGCCTATGAGCCTATCAGAGACAGACTTCACGACGCTGTCCTTAACAATATGAACAATACCCGCGACCCGTTCCGAGGCTATTATTGGGAAAACAGACCATGGCGAAAAGACGCCACACCTCCGAGCTGGGACTATACACTCATGACAAGACAGCGAGAAGAAGATCCGTTTTACGAACCCCGTCAGCTTGATTACGGTACGGGCCTCGAAATGACCGAAGCCGTGAGGAAAAAATAATGCACAAACTTTTTGTTGATCCTAATAATATTCAAAACGGCTCCGTGACCGTCACCGGCGGCGACGTCGAGCATCTTCACGCACTTCGCGTCCGCGAAGGCGACTGTGTAAAAATAAGCGACGGCATCGATACTTGTTACGATACGACCGTAAAAGAAGTCCGTAAAAATTCCGTTTTGCTCGATATCGTAAACAGCCGTAAATTCGAAAACGAACCGAAAACCGATATCATCGTCTATGTCGCACTTCTGAAAGGCGGCGCGAACGAGGACGTTATCAAACAGGCTGTTGAACTCGGCGCAAACAGGATCGTCTTTTTCAGCTCGTCAAACTGTGTTGCGGAAAAACGCGAAAAAAGCGAAAAATACAAAAAAACGGCTCGCCAAGCCGCAATGCAGTCCGGCAGAGACCGTATTCCCGAAATAATATGCGGTCTGTCGTTTTCGGATATGCTGCAACAGCTCCGCTCCGCAGATCTCGCGGCGTTTTTTCACGAAAAGGCGGATCTGCCGTTTTATAATATCGTTTTACAAACAAAATCCCCCCGAACCGTAGCTTTCGCCGTCGGCCCGGAAGGCGGTTTTACGGATAAAGAAGCTGAGCTTGCAATGAGTCTCGGCGTCCCCGTCGTCTCTTTGGGAAAAAGGATATTGCGTGCCGCGACCGCTCCACTTGCCGCACTCGCCGTTCTTAATGCCGTTTACGAATAATCGTATTTTCATCTGAGAACGCAGCCCCGATGCGGCACACTGTTATAAACGATCTCACTATTCATCAGAATAAACGTCCCCATTATTCATTAAAATAATCGACCCGATTATTCATCCTTTATCAGCGCAGCGACTTCATTTTTTCATTAGTATGAGTGACCTTGGATAAGCGATCTCTATTTTCACTATTCAACAATATCTCGATATTATTATCCGGAATAAATGATATCATCTTTCATTCTTCATCATTCATCATCACGGCGATTTTGTTGTTCATAAGTGAGATATCGTCATTGTCCGTTTTATTATACAACTTTGCCGTTCGTCATCCTTCATCAGCTTCGCGATTTCACCATTCATCAGAATTGCACTCAATTATTCATCATTCATCAGCTTCGCTATTTCATTATTCATTAACGTAAGTGCTTTTTATTCATCATTCATTCAATGCAGTGTTGTTATTATTCATTAACATAAAACAAAACGACAGCCCCCCGAAGAGCCGTCGTTTTGTTTTATATTGAACTATGTAATCAAATACTTAGTCAAAAATTATTTTCTCTTGAAAACAGAGATACCTCCGATAGCAGAGATAGCAGCGAGAGCGTAGAAAAGAACGCTTACGTCAGCTGTGC
>CAYUWC010000005.1:0-73442 GCA_964448355.1 uncultured Oscillospiraceae bacterium
TCGTGAAGAAACAAACTCTGCGACTGTAAGGAGTATACGACTGCGGAAATTGTATTTGATACGATTTGAGCTCCGAACTTCGCAACGTTGAGTTTAAGCTCCGGCAATCGGAGGTTATCCGTATAGCGGAGCACAGATTGTGCGGATTATTCTCGAAGCGCAGCCAGTTGAGTGAGGCGCATACGATTTGAGCTCCGAGCTTCGCAACGCTGAGTTTAAGCTCCTCTGTGAAGAAGTTGTATACAATAAGTTTACTCTTAAAGGAGTATGCTTAAAATCAAATATTTAACTTGAGTATTGTTTTTTTACATACTTGTTTTCGACAAATACAGAAAGACAACCATAAACATTATGTGATCATAAACATTGTTTGTTAAGACCTTTGTTTATCAACATTTTTCTCTGAGGCAAATTGTTGATAGCCGTCTTTGTTTTTAATTAGGGGCATTTCTTGTAAACAAGATGTTTGTAATAAGCTACTTGTAAACAAGATGATTGTAAACAAGATGCTTAAACAAGTGAGTATAAACAGGTTTTGTAAACAAATGCGTATGCAGGATACTTGTAACCAAGTTGAGTGCAACAAACCGTTTGTAAGCATGACTGTATGTAAGCATTTCCGTTTACGGAAAAAATCCTTGTGCGTCGAAAATAAAATCTATAATTAAAGGAGGAAACAATACAATGAAAAAGCAAAGAATCAAAAAAGCATTGGTGTCAAGTGCACTTGCTTTGATACTCTGCGTTTCGATGCTCGTCGGTAACACATTTGCTTGGTTTACGGACACAGCATCCACCGGGATCAACAAGATCCAAGCCGGCACGCTTAAGGTTGATCTTCAAAAACTGACCGATGACGGCACATGGGTATCCGTAGAGGGAGAAACTCTTGACTTCGTCGCTAATGACGGCAGAGATACTATCCTTTGGGAACCGGGCTGTACATACAGCTTGCCTACCGTAAAAGTTGTTAACAAAGGCAACCTTGCGCTTAAATACACCGTACAGATCAGCGGCGTTGTAGACGGAAGCTCAAACATCAACAATGCGGATCTTTTAGATGTTCTCGAACTTTCGGTGTTTGTTAATGACACAAAATTCTTCCCGAAAGATGATAGTGTTGTCACATTAAAAGACGCTTTGACTTCCAAAGATAGCGACGGCTTTGCTCACGGTAAGCTTGCAGGCGGCGCTTCTTCCGAAGAACTCACCATTTCTTTGCATATGAAGGAATCTGCGGGCAATAAATATCAGGGGCTGACTATAAAAGGAATTTCCGTCACAGTCTTTGCAACACAGGATACAGTCGAGAACGACAGCAACGATAATCTGTATGATAAAGATGCAAAATATTCCGGCTCGACACTCGAACAATTTCTTAAAGACACCGCAAACGAAAGCGGAGATACGATCACTTTGACCGGAAATTACAGATATTTTAATACAGATGATGAAAAACAACTTCTTATTGAAAAAACCGGTTCTCTTACAGTTAACGGAAACGGCAACACGCTTTCGATTTACGGTTCTGATCCGACAACGGGTAATGATGGATATGCCAGATTTTGCGCAGATAATGTTACTGTATCCGATTTAACCGTAACCGGTACGGGCTTTGTCGAACTCGGTAAATATGCTAAAAATCCCTCCGCCAGTCGAACCATTACAGCTAACAATCTAACCCTCGAAAATATGGTTTCTACCAGAACGATGGGTGATAAAGGATTCACGATTGGAGCTACTTTGGTTCCGTACGGTACGACTACTTTAACAAATTGTACTATGACAGGAGCTAAGGCATTAGCTGACGATGCGATTGCCGTGGACGTAGGTTTTCCGAATAATAATGTAGGAAACGAGTACAACATAAATACTTATACAATTGAAGGCGGAACATACGGCGTTATTTATTGTTGGTCACAATCTATTGTAGATATATCAAACGCAGAGGTTGGTTGCATATATGTAGCACCGCTTGCATATGGAAAATCATATGGTGAAATTACAATCAAGAGCGGCACACATGTAAAAACAATTAAATTCGATTACGGAACCTCAGATAATTCGAAAATCAAAGCATTTAATAACCTGATCATTGAAGACGGCGCAAAGGTAGATTCAGTTGAATACCATGGTACAACATATAATACTACTGAAATCACCTCTCGGACCGCATGGGAAACGTTTCTTAAAGACCTTAGTACAAAATAAAATAAGTAAACCATAATTTATTTTCACATTATTTAAGGCGGCAAGGATCGTTACAAGCTGACCGCAAAGATCCGACAAGAGATCAGATCCTACCGCCGAATATACGACGTCCCTCGCCTTTAAACGGCGAGGGACATCGTGTGTTAATTAATCAAATCATGATAAGGACGTGCAAATGCGATAGTACACACGAAATTACGATGACACGTATAAACCATGATAGCACACAAAATCACGACAATATATACAAAGTTACGATAGCACGCACCATAATCACGATGACATATGCAAAGCACGATAACATAATAACACATATCCAAATCACAACAGCACGTACAAATGCGATAACACGTACGTGTTATATTTCTTTTTGAAGGACTGCGATTGCAGAAGAGTGTTCCTGCAAGCGCTGAAAGATCGTTTTTTCGTCGCGTTCGAGCAGGGCCACACGTTCGACTACTCTGTTATGAGCCTCGACTTTCTTTTCGAGCTGTTCTATTCGGTAGTTTACGAGTTTATTTGCGACGAGAATACCGCCGGCGGAGCCGCACAGTGTTCCCAAAAACGCAATGATCGCGACGAGGATCTCCGTATTCACTGTTTTTATCACCTCTTTAACATATCAATCAAGTTTAATTAAAATCGGAGCGACGCTTCTGCCCTGCTCTTTGCGGGCAGAGCAGAAGAACGGTTGCAGCCTACGCATAGAGAGGTTAAGCTCTCACACCGAAGAAGAATCCACCGCCTCAGATGCCGGGGGGGGACAGATGCGTTAGGATAGCTCCTGTGTTTGACCGTAAAGGACGTGCGGTGTTTGCGTAACGTCTATTTTAACGATCTTGCCGTCCGCTATCAGGCGTTCGAGTTCGTTTTCGGGGTCGGTCCACTCAAAATAGCCCAAGTTTTCCGCGCCGACATCCGATGTTTGAAGAACGATGGCGATCTCGTCCTCGATCGGAAGCGGCAGACCGCCGTTCAATGTTTGAGAGCGCAGCACCGTACCGTTTGAGATATTGTAAAAAATTCTTGCGTTATACATAAATTCACCGCCTTTAATTTTGCAACACGATCGTATATTTATACGAGTTTGTCGAATCGAAGTAGCTATAGTCGCTGCCCGGCATTATCGTGATCTTGCCTGCTGCGACAGTTGCCTTTACGGTCGTTTGGCTGCATGAATATTGAGCATACTCAAAGCCGTGACCTACCGTGCTGTAAGCGGAATTTATATACGCCCATTTGATCTTACTTGTAGTCGAGCCGTAGCCTGTTAAACCAAGAGAAACGACCGACATCGTGGAAAGAATGGAGCTGCTTGATATGATGAGGTTAACAGATGTGCTTGAAGCGAGCGACACAGAGCCTGTTAAAACCACATACGGCGCATATGTTCCCGTAACGCCCAAGATACTGATGCCGGACTTGATATTGTCCGCAATTATTTTACTTTGCTCCGTTGACGAAATGGAAACGGAGCCGCTGCCGCTATGGTAGCCTGCGGGGATAGTGTAAGTTCCCGCTTTTGTTGAGATAGTGCCGCTGACAGCGCCCCTGTTTGTCATAGTGCCGGTCGTTTGAGTACCGTTTGAGGTAACGATCGTCTTGCCCGAAAGGACGTCCGACGCCGTTGCCGTAACGGAAGAAACGTTTTGATACGCCTCAGGTATTGCGTTAACAACAACGGAAGAAAGTCCGTCATAGTCGCTGTCGGGAGAGACGGTCTGCTGAGATTTTGTCGGAGTTACGGTTTTTGATTGTAAAACACAGCTTCCGCCGTCGGACGAACACGAAACGGTGCCCGAACCGTTGTGATAGCCTGCGGGAACGGTGTATGTTCCGCCGCTGCTTATTGATGCCGAAACGGCGCCGTTGTTTGCGATATCGTCTATAACGGTTGCAAGTTCGTCTATTTTATCGGTGCTTTCCGCAAGACCGAGAGCGACGAGCTTTGTTCTGATAGTATTACGTGCTGTTTTGATTCGTAAAATTTCTGATTCGGTCATATTTTACCTCCTAAATTTCCGCAAGAGCCTGCTCGATAGCGTTCGAGAGCGAGATCATGCCCCCGGAAGTATACCCGGCAGGGACCGAATAGCTCCTAACGGTAATGCCGTCTATTAAAGAAGATATCGAGCCGTTGTCGGTCATTGTACCTGTAATAACATTACCGGAAGCGTCCACAAACTTTTTGTTTGAAAGCACATCTTCTGCCGTTGCCGTAACGGAAGAAACGTTTTGGTACGCTTCGGGTATTGCGTTAACAACAACGGAAGAAAGTCCGTCATAGTCGCTGTCGGGAGAGACGGTCTGCTGAGATTTTGTCGGAGTTACGGTTTTTGATTGTAAAACACAGCTTCCGCCGTCGGACGAACACGAAACGGTGCCCGAACCGTTGTGATAGCCTGCGGGAACGGTGTATGTTCCGCCGCTGCTTATTGATGCCGAAACGGCGCCGTTGTTTGCGATATCGTCTATAACGGTTGCAAGTTCGTCTATTTTATCGGTGCTTTCCGCAAGACCGAAAGCGACGAGCTTTGTTCTGATGGTATTACGAGCGTTTATTATTCGCGAGATCTCGGTTGTCGTCATAAACTATCGCCTCCTTAAACTGTTGCGAGCAAAGCGTTTATGTCGCCGATCGCCTGATAAACGCCTGCGGAGGTAATGGGTAAGGTGTTGTTTTCGGCGACATTGTTCGTTGTGTTTACATTCAACGTATTGCCGTTCCAATAAAGGGCGTTGCCTGCTTGTAGTGTTGAAACGGCAACACCGCCGGCGCTCGAAGCAGGAAGCTTAAAGTGCAGGTTTACAACTCCGTTTTCAACACTTTTTTCAACGGAAGCTCCGTAGCCGAGGTCGGCTGTCTCGGCACTGACCGTCATGTTCAAAACAGAATCGGCGATAGCCTGAATTTCGTCAAGCCAACCGTCGTAAGCCGAGGGCGAGGTCGGGGCAACCGCAGAATCATCGGGCGAAGACAATATCTCTATCTGCGCCACGGGGGTCTCCCACTTAAAGTCGGACCCTTCAAACCGCAATTGTAAGCACAAAACGCCCTCGTATGATGTTTGAGGCGGCTTAAGCGTCCAGACAGCGGAGATCGTATCGTCGTAAACGACCGGCGAAAGCAGTATGTCGTCCCGACCGCCCGATGATATCGTTTTAAGATACATCGAATATACCGAAAGATCGGTACGGTCTTTCCCGTAATACCTCGGAACCTCGATCTCAATGCTCTCCGCACATTCATCGTTCATAATATTGATTTGACGCCAACCGATCGGAATATACATCCTTCGGAAGGCGTCAACTGTTATTTTTTCCATTTATCTTTCCTTTCCGGGGATGAGCGTTGCAGTTCGTTAACATCTTCCGGGGAAAGTTTATCACAATACGTGAACTATGTCAATCACATTTTTCGTATATAAATTTATTTTACAAAAGCAGAGAAGTGATATCTGCGACGCTGTTGCAGGTCATATCGGGGACTATGCCGTATTTTTCGATATCGGCGACGGTACTTTCGCCGGACAAAACGAGGACGGAAAAGATACCGGCGTTTTTACCGCAGGCAATATCCGTATAAATGCGGTCGCCGACGATAGCGGTCCGATCGGTTGTAAATCCTTTCCATTCGACGGCAGCCATAGCCATTTCGCGGCGGGGCTTGCCGATATAAAACGGAGCTTTACCCGTTGCTTGTTGCAGCATATAGCAGATCGTTGCGCAGTCGGGAAGATAGCGTTTGTTTTTTGCGGGGCAAACGATGTCCGGATTTGTCGCAAGGAACGGAACGCCGTTGCACAAAAGGTCGCAGGCTATCTCGAGCTTTCGATATTCAAGCTCCGTATCATAGCCGACGAGCAGGTAATCGATATCTCCCTTGCCGTCTTCGGAAACGTCTATACCGCGAGCGATCAATTCCTGCTTTAACGATCTTGTGCCGACGAGGTAGATCTTGGGAGATCTTTTTTGTTTAACGATATATTCCGCGGCCGCCATTCCGGAAGTGAAGATATTTGATTCGTTCGCGGGAAGCCCTATTTTTTCCAGTTTATCGAGATAAGCGTTTGCGCTTTTGGACGAATTGTTCGTCATAAAAACATAATCGCGGTTTGTTTTTATCAAAGCCGAGATAAATTCTTTTGCTCCGGGGATAAGTTCGTTTTCGAGATAGACGGTGCCGTCCATATCGAGAAGGAAAAGCTGTTTTTGAGATATAAGCTCCATTTTAATAATTTTCCGATCCGATTTATATATTTTTGTTTAGTTAAGCGTTAAAGCATATTGTTTTTATGTAATAATAACATATTCTCGATAATTTTTCAATAAAAAAACTATGAATTATTCAATTACACTCTTGAAATTTCTGTTTATATTTGTTATAATATACAGTGATGAGTTGTCTGTAAACAGACAAATGATCGGAGGCAGAATATCCGTGAGAATAATAACAGGCACCAAAAGAGGAATGAAGCTTTTTTTACCGCCTGAAGACGCACCGATACGTCCGACTTCGGACAGAACAAAAGAATCCGTGTTCAATCTCATACACAGAGATTTTGACGGCACGTTTCTCGATCTTTTTGCCGGATCTGGGCAAATGGGGATAGAAGCCTTGAGCAGAGGTGCCGTAAAGACTGTTTTTTGCGATAACAACAAAGCCGCAATCGACACAGTCAATGCAAACCTCAAAAAAACGGGGTTTAAAAATTACGAGATATTTTACGGTGATTACAAAAAATACCTTAAAACGACCGCCGAAAAATTCGATATGATCTTTATCGATCCGCCGTACGAGAAAGGTCTTGTGCAAAAAGCGCTTGATGTTTTGGGCAGAGACTGTTCGTGCATAAAAGACGACGGTTGGGTAGTTGTTGAATGTAAATTTGTCGAAGATATACAGGAACGATTCGGCAAGCTTGTTATGACAGACAGGCGTAAATACGGCATTGCCTCGATCCTGATATACAGGCCCGACACGAACATACAGGCGGAGGTTGAGCTGCAATGAAAAGCGTGCTTTGTCCCGGAACATTCGATCCGATAACGCTCGGGCACGAAGATGTTATACGACGTGCGGCGAAAATATTTGACAGGGTATATGTTTCGGTGCTTGAAAATATAGATAAAAATACGGTTTTTTCTACATCGGAAAGGATCGCGCTTGCAAAAAAAGTTTTTGAAAACGAGAAAAACATAGCGGTCGTACCGTTCAAGGGTCTGCTTGTGGATATCGCAAAGCAGCTTGACGTGTGCGCGATAGTAAAAGGTGCGAGAGACGCATACGATTTTTCTTACGAGCAGAAGCTTTTTCTTATCAACGATTCTCTTTTGCCGGGGATAGAAACGATCATTCTCCCGTCGTTCGGAGATCGGATATTCATAAGTTCCACCGCAGTAAGAGACATAGGCAAGCACGGCGGCGATCTGTCGCGTTATGTTAACACAAAAATAATCGACGATGTCAGCCGAAAACTCAAACAATAAAAATTTTCCAATAAACTTCCCTCGGTATTCGGAAACACAGAAAGGAAATCAAATATGGTCAGTGAATTTAACAAACGTCTCGAAGAGCTTGATGATCTTCTTGAAGAATCGTGGACGCTTCCGTTTGCAAGCAATAAATATATTGTTAACGGTGAACGTTTACGCGGCATTATAGACGCATTAAAAAGCAGTCTGCCGACAGAGCTGAGAAAAGCAAAAGAAGTTCTCGACACAAAAGACAAAACCACTGCACGTGCTCGTGAAGAAGCGGACATTATGGTTGAACGTGCAAAGAAAAATTCCGAGCTTATGCTTGCGAAAGCGAAAAAGACATCGGAGACCATTATTGAAAATGCGAGAGCTGAGGCGGAAGAACTCATCAACGAACAGGAGATCATCGCAATTGCAAACGAGCGTGCCGAAAATATCATCGAACAGGCGCGTCAGGATGCGATAAAAATGAGAAACGTTACGCTTTCTTACATCGACGGTGTTATAACCGAAGGCGAGAAATCGCTCGGAACGGCTCTTAACACGCTCAATCAGCTCAAGCAGTCCTATTCCGGATCGAAATCAGAGCAGTGAACAAATTAAAACCGTATATTGCGGTCTTTCTCGTGATTGCGATGATGTTTTTATCATCGTGTTCTTTCTCGGAATTTTTCGATCATTCCATTCTTGACGATCCCGACAAGGGCACGTCCGACGCGGACGATTATGTTAAAAACGAAACAATGACCGTTGCGAGTTTTTCGGGTGAGCAGATATCCCCGTACACGAGTACAAGCAGAGCAAACAGGGATATCATCTCGCTTTGCTATGATGCGCTTGTAAGCATAAACAGCGATATGGAAGCTGTTCCGCAGATATGTCAAACATTTGTTCAAAACGGAAACAGTGTTGTTTTTTACATAGACAGCTCCGCCGTTTTTTCGGACGGTTCGAGGATAACGGCAGCAGACTGTGCTTATTCTTTTGCGAAAGCGGAGGCAGCCTCGTCGGTTTTCTGCAATCGTTTTTCCGCGATATACAAATACGAAGCGACCGATACCTATGTTTTTACCGTAACATTCAAGAATGCCGGTATATATAATGTTAATTTAACAACTATCCCCATAATCAAGGCAGGAAGCGACGCAAACGGCGCCACAGCTATAGGGTCGGGAAGATACATACTCAATTCCGACGAAGGCGGCATGTATCTTACAGCCAACACGAACGCCAAAAGCGTTCCCGCAACGGAGAGAATAAACGTTATTTCGGTCGATAATGCCGAAGAACTTTTATACAACATCAATTACGGAAACGTTCATGCCTCATACGCAGACTTATCCGAGGGCAACTCGTCTTTTCGCGGAACGACGGAGCTTATGGATTTTACAACGAACGATCTTATATTTGCGGTCGTCAACAAAAACAGCGAATATTTCACGTCGTCCGATGCCGCAAAAGGCATAACGTATGCGATAGATCGTTCAAAAATAGTGTCTAACATTCTTTCTTCCGCATCAAGAAGTGTCTGGTATCCGTTCAATCCCGACTGGAGCGTTACGAAAGCCGCAGATCTCAACGCAGACATATATTCTTCGACGACAGCGCACGAATATTTCACATCCGCAGGGCTTACGCTTTCCGGCACGGAGCGTGTTTGGAACGGGCAAACTGCCGAGATCGTGATCCTTGTTAATCAGGAAAGTCTGGTAAAGACCAAGGTTGCGGAAAGTATTGCGGAAGATCTTGAGGGTATGAGCTTTAAAGTCACCGTAAAAACATTAAAATGGGACGAGATGAAGCAAGCTGTCCTTGACGGTGAATACGACATCTTTATAGGCGAAATGAATCTCTTTCCCAATATGGATATAACATCGATAACCAAAAACGAACTTGTTCTTTCCGCAGCACAGGCAGATGAGACAGGCGAAAAAGGTTATTCGGAAGAATTTTTGAACGCCGTAGACGACTTTTATACCGGAGCCTCGGATATGAGAACGTTTCTCAGCGCATTTCAGGAAGAGCTTCCGTTTATTCCGCTTTATTTTTCAGGCGGAGCGCTTGCGGTAAACAGAAATATCGCAGGCACATTTGAACCGAACTGTTTTGACCTTTACGCAAAGGCCGAAACATGGACGTTAAATTAAATCAGCGTATTGTCCTACTCCTTTTAAGTAAATTTTGGGAAAACGGAGCCAAGCTGCCATTGCAGCCTGACTCCGATTTTCCTTTTTTATTCTATTTTTTTACAACGGGTCATTCGGTTTCGATCAAACCGTAATTTCCGTCTTTTCTGCGGTAGATAATACAAATGCCGTTATCGACATCCGATCTGTAAACAAAGAAATCGTGGCCGACCATGTTCATTTGAAGAATTGCTTCTTCTTCCGACATGGGTTTGACAACAATACTCTTTCTTCTTGTTACAACATCGTCGTCTTCATCTTCGACTTCCGAAGAGAAACCGCGTTCAAAAGTGAAATCGCTCGTTTTCAACCGCTTTTCAAGCTTTGTTTTATGCTTTCTGATCTGTCTGATAAGAATATCCACTATCCTATCAACGCTTTCGCGGAAATCCTTTGTTGATTCCTGACCCCTGAAAATAATTCCGCCGTAGTCCGCAGTGATCTCGACTTTGCAGTTATCGTCTTTTTCAAGGGTGTAAACAACGTGTACGACGCAATCACCGGCAAAGAATTTTTCAAGCTTTTTGAGTTTCTTTTCTGTGTATTCCTTTGTGCTGTCCCAAATGTGACATTTTCTTTCGTTGTAGGTAATTTGCATACGTTTCACTCCTTAGATTTTTTTCGCAATAAAAAACTTCGGCGTTATTTGCCCGCAAGCTTTCTTATTACAAATATATTATAACATATTTCAACAAGAAAGAAAAGTCTTTTTTTGAAAAAAATTCTGTCAATCGTATTTTTGTTAATCTTCAACAAAGACGGTTAATTTAAAATACGCTTTTCCGTGATATTACACAAAAAAACTCAATCAATATCAAACCAATCCAAAGCGTATCGGATTTGTTCGTCCCACTTATCCCAGCTGTGTCCACCCTCGGATTCGGAATATGTGACGTTCAGTCCGCACTCTTTTGCGAATGCGGCAAAACGCCTGTTGCCGTCAAGCAAAACATCTTCCGTGCCGCACCACATATAAATATTCGGAGCCTGTTTTGCTTCGATTTTTTTTGCCAAGCAAAACAAGTCGTTTTCTTCGGACAATTCTTCTCCGAACACACGTCTGTATTCGTCGTTTTTCTCTCTGCGTGCATTCATATCCGCAGCGGAAGAAAAGCCCGCAACGGCGGCAAAACGTTCGGGAAGACCAAGCCCGAGCTTCAACGCACCGTAACCGCCCATTGAAAGGCCTGCGGCAAACGTTTTTTCGCGTTTTGTCGAAACATTAAACATCGAATATATCTTTTTCGGAAGCTCTTGGGATATATACGTCCAATACGCATACCCGTTTACCATATCGGTATAAAATCCTCTGTGCGTGGTGGGCATGATAACGGCGAGGTTTTTGTTTTCAACATAACGTTCAATCGACGTCCGCCTTGTCCACGCTGTGTTATCGTCCGACATACCGTGCAAAAGAAAAAGCACGGCAGGCGGTTCTTTCGCATTTTCGGGCATAATGACGTTTACGGGTGTCATCATTCCGATAGCATCGGAAAATATATTCATTTGTATATTTGCCAATCAAACGCACTCTCCCTCGTGGTAAAGTTCGAAGTTTCCGCTGCGTATCAGGTCTCGAAGTTCAAGCCCGTCGGCAGGCAATGTTTCCGAAATAATACCGCCTCTGCCGACCATATGCGTTTCGTGAGCGTCGGAACCGGAAGATATCGGCAATGAATTTTCTTTTGCAAACTGCAAAGCAAGCTCGTTGCGCGAATGGTGATGCGGATGCATATTATAGCCCTCAACACCGTCCAAGTATCGAGGGTCGGTTCTTGTCATTCCGTCTCTGAACGGATGTGCCTGATATATAAGAACATCGTTTTTCTTGCAATATTCGTAAAAATCCTTATGAGAGCTGCCGAACATCGTTACTGCGCCGCGAAGAAAATCTTCCGTAACGCCGAAAAGCAAATAATCGTTATTTGAACCCTCAAAGCGATATTCCGCTCCGAGATACACTTTCAGTCCCAATTTTGCGCCTTCTTTAACGGCAGCATGGTATCCGTAAAAATAATCCGAAAAATCCTGACCTCTGAAGAATCCGGGTGTAAAATGATCGGTGATATTTATTGCCGAATAACCTGCCTGAGAATACAGTCTCACAAGCTCCGCTCCGTACAATCTGGAACAGCCGCTTACCGGAAAAGTATGGCAATGAAGCTCTATTTTGTATGCCAAGTTTGTCACTTCCTGATGTATATTTTATATACGACATTATAACCCCGTTTTCGGCATTTGTCAAGAAAAAGTTTATATCAAACACAGCTTAAAACGCAACTGTGCCGTCACCCAAAACGAAAGATATCGTTGTTAAAATATTAAAACACCGAAACGTCGAAACCGCCGCCGTTATATATCAATTTGCGAACATCGTCCGTATCTGAGCCGTCGCATACGATGTTAACAAAACATTCACCCAGCAATTTATCCGTGCGGTCAAGCTCGAACGGATATGACTGACTGGCGACGGGAGTATACTCAAAGAGGATATTGCCCGTATAATACAGAATATTGTTTGCTATTCCCCTACCCTCCGATTCCGTATCGTAATATATCCGTGCTTCGTAAATATTTTTTACGGATTCCGAGATCCGTGCCAAAGTCGCATCGGCACTTTCGGTGTCCGGAAATCTGGCTGTTATTTTTACTGTCAAAATCTTCTCCTCCAAATCAGTTGTGTTCACGTTATTCAACGCAGAATGAGTTGGCGTTGCCGACCATGTCTTCTGCAGGGGACATCTCGCCTATGATAAAATCGGAACAACGCTCCGGCTTTGCTCGTAATGCCGTCGGATGCGACATACACAGCCCCGTCTTTTTTTTGCGGTGTACAGCTGCGTTAGGTCATAAACGCATTTTATGTGATCTTCGCATTTTTATTTCCGCGCAGACAAGGATAATCAACGGGATAAAAAGCTGTAAGACCGCTCCGATATATTTATTTACCTGTGTAATGACGGACATTTCACTCACGTTATCGAACAAATCGAGAGCCGTTGCGGCGATCAAAAAAGCGAGCGGAAAAAGCAATTTGCCCAAGTCTGACAGTTTGAACAATTTTGCGATACCTTCCACCGTTACGGAAAGCGCAACGCCTGTTTTTACCGTTAAACTCAGAACAAAAACTATAACGGCGATAACTTCTATGTGTGTTAAAAAATCGCCGATATCTATAAGCGAAACCGCCGTATAATACGGAAAATAAAGTCTTTTCATCGTTTCTTCGCCCAAAATAAGCACATTTGACGCCATTATACCCATTATCAAAACAGTCCCGACAAAGCAGCCCCACAAAACGACACGTTTCATATTGCGTTTAACAAGTCCGAGCGAACCGTTTGAGGCACGCACGGAGCCGATAAACCCGATCAAAAGAATCGTTTCTCCGAACGAGAACGACGAGACGCCCAGCCCGACATCGATTATTTGAGGAATATCGCCAAGCAGGACGGGGCGAAAGTTTGAAACATCGTACAGACCCGCAGACAATACCGCGATCAGCAAAAGAACGGAGATTATTATAAAAAACAGGCAAAAACAGAATTTTGAAAAAACTTCCTTTCCGTACTTTAAAGCCCTGCAGCAAAGATATCCGAAAACGGAGACCGTAACGAGCTGAGGCGTGTTCGGAAACGAAACCGTATGAATAAATTCCGATATAAACCGCAATGTTGTTGCCGCAACGAAAATACCGTACACGACGTACACGACCGAGAAAGCCGTGCCGAAAAATCCGCCGCAACTTTTGAAAATGACAGCGAACAAATTTTCGCCGGGATAAATACTGCAAAGTCTGAGACATATCAAAAGCGTCGGGAGCGAAAAAAAGACCGATACAATTACCGATATCCAAAGATCGGACCGTCCGCTTTCGAAAAGATTCAGGACCTGTACGCCGGAAAGCATAAACAAAACATATATGCATGTCACGCAAAACGGTGATATGTTATTTTTTTCCATACTTTACCCTGTTTTAACGACCTTTCCGACAATATCGTACATACTCGGCATATCGGGAAAAACATCGCCGAAAAAAAACAGGATCGTTGCCAAACAAAGCACCGCCGTGTACACCGCCGCAAGCCGTTTGTTATCGCTGCGATAAAGCGGTATGAGTTCAAAAACGGTCATTGCCGACAACATAGATATTATCATTATTTTTTCATCCATCGATATTCTCCGAATTGAAATTTTTACCCGAAAGTCCGCTGTCCGAAGGCGATACGGATATTTCCGTTTTTATTTTCAACGTTTTAAGAAACGTCCGAGTATCGCCGAACGTTTCCAGATAACGAGGATAAACCACGGCGAGCTTCGGGATAAAATTAAAAATATCAAGCCCGTATCGGTCGATAGTGTCTTTTACTACGCAAAAAACATTGTCCGAAATATAACGCTCTATCTGCTCGGAAACAATATCCGCATCCGAAGCCGAATTATAGCAAATACTGTCGGGAAGTTCAGGGAAAGATACTGTAAGATCGATCTTTATTGTTAACAACGCGCCGCCGTCTGATTTTTCGAGATCGATATTCGCAGAACTTTCGGTTATGTTAAACGAAAACGGGGTATCTGCGCACGGGAGGACACAAGTTATTGTTCCTTTTTTGAATTCGCCGGAAGCGAGGGTACAAAACACGCTGTTGTCGGACGGGATATAGCCGCAAAGCGAATCGTCCGAAAACAACGCTATACCGTCAAGAAAATACGAAGTTTTGTTTTCCGAATCTTTTCTCACGGTAAAATACGGAACTTTTGCGGCGCCCGAACCGTAATACAGCGAATTAAGTATGCCGTTAACGTCTTCCGAGGCAGCGGTACCGTATTTTTCGGCGACTGTTTTTACGGTTTGAACGATCTCGTAAGATTTTATAGAGTTGGTGACCGTAGAAACGGAAAGCAGTTCGTCGGCACGACAACCCTTTGTTACAACAACGTTTATGGACGGTCTTATCTCTCGGTCACGAAAAGCTATGTCCAACACGGAAGATATGCCGAGTTCGGAGATCTCGCGGCTGAGAACGATAAGTTTGCAGTGGCCGAAATACAGTTTTTTCGACGAACACGCCGTCATACCTCGGATCGCAGCAAGAGGCGTGATACCGGTATTTCTGATAAGGGCGGAATGATTACCGTCGGAAGATGAGGAGTTAAGCGTAACGACCTCTACGGTGACGAGGTAAAGAGGGCTTTCCGTGTCGCTTTCGACGATATCGAAAGCAATACCGGCAACGATAAGCTCGGATTCGATATCGGAATAATCGTAGCAGCCGCACAAAAGAAGCGAGAAGGCGAGCATTATACACGCAACGATAGGATATTTCTTTTTCATTTTTCTTCCGACTCTCCGCTCGGTGCTTGACGAACGAGATCGCACGACATATTTTTCGGTCTTTGGATCATTTTTCGCCATTGAACGCGAAACAAAGCATCTTTCATTTGTTGAAAATCGAAAGAAAAAAAGTATGCGGTGTAGTCCTCGCCGAAACTTTTCATCGAAAGCAGCCTTATAAGCAGCAGGCCGCAGCCGAATATATATCCGTAAAGACCTATCATACTCGACAACAGCAGCAGCAACGTTCGATAATACAGCACAGCGGATTTCAACCTCGGGACCATAAGAGATGTCAAAGCCGTAAGACCGACGACTATGACCATCGGTGCGCTGACGATTTTGGCACTCACGGCAGATTCGCCGATAACGATAGCGCCGACGATACCCAACATTTGACCTATAACGTTCGGCATACGCACGGAAGTTTCCCTCAGAATCTCAAACACGAGCAAAAGTGCGGCGCATTCGACGGCTGCGGGGAACGGCACGCCTTCTCTTGCGGCAATGATGCTTAAAGCGAAATTTGTCGGCATCATCTGTTGATGAAATGTTAAAAGCGCAACATATACCGCAGGAACGCTCACGGTAAGGAAAAAGCTGAGATAGCGCAGCAAGCGTCCGACGTTTGCGTAAATAAAGTTAAGATAATAATCGTCTCCCGACTGAAAATTTTCCGCGAAGACGAACGGAACGGTAAGGACCGTCGGCGAACCCGATACGATAACTGCGATACGTCCCTCCAAAATACGGGAGACTGCGGTATCCGGGCGTTCGGTGCTGCCGATCGTTTTAAACGGTGCGCCCGGACGTTCGCAAATAAGCTCTTCGATATAATTAGAATCGAGTATCCCGTCGATATCGATCTTCGACAAACGTTCGCAAAGCGATTTTACGGTTTTCGGTTTAACAAGACTTTCGAGATACGCAATGGTGACCGGTGTGTTTGTACGTTTACCGAAACAAAATGTTCGGAACTTCAGGTCTGTTGTAAGCAAACGCCGCCGAATAAGGCTGATGTTGGTATCCGTTTTTTCGGTAAAACCCTCTCGAGGACCGCGCAGCAGTTTTTCGTTTTCCGGTTCTGTCACGGAACGGCAGGCATAACCTTTTGTATCCGCAACGGCGGCTTTAAAAGAACCCTCCGCAAAAAGCACGGAGCTTCCGGACAAAAGAGCAAGAAAAACGTTTGACGGATCATCTTCGATCGAGATATTGCTGCCGAGGAAACGTTTTTGATAAAGCGTTTCTATCGGGTCCGCGCCTGCGTTTACTTTTACGGAAACTACGCCTTTTAACAAAAATTCACGGACCTCCGCCTCGTCCGCCATTGATTTAACAAAAAACACGGCGCACTTTATCGCAAAAGGTCCAAGCGTCGAAAACTCGCGGATCATAAGGGTGTCGTCGGCACCGAATACTTTTTTTATTTTTTCGGTATTTTCTTTCAGCGAACGAGAAAAGCATTGCGGAAGCTCCTTAACGGGGACGGGCGATGCTGTTTTATCCGAAAGCTTGTCGAAAAAACTGTCTTTATTCGTAGCACAGACCACCTTAAAAGTAGATTTATTGTCATATTCTTGCCCGTAAACATCGAAAAATTCATATAAAAACGCGGATTGACACTTGAAAATTTTTCATACTTGTGGTATACTGTCCTTTACAAGGATCGTTTTTTTACGATCCGATATTTCGGCGGTCAACCTCAATGCAAAAAAAGAGCGTGCCGTCACACAAAACAAATCCGATCCGCTTACAACGATGATTTTATTTCGATCAAAAAAAACAGAAACCACACTGTCGGATGTTTGTACCGACAAGAAAAAGCATATCGCACGGTTAAACGGCGTTTTTGCCGTATTTACGGTCATAAAGATCCTTTTGATAGTTTTTTTGAACTACTGGTCCGTGCCCGTAAAATATCTGTTGCGGCTGTTAAACGTAAACAACTTAAACAGCGCTTTAGCGTCTTTGGCTTCAAACGAAGAGCTGCCGGGGCTTTTGACGGCGATAGCAATATATCTTGCGACCGTAACGATCCCGACGGCGGCTGCATTTGCGATAAAAAAAGGAGTTTCAAACGAGGACAAAGCGTTTTACCGAAAAAGGCCCTCCTTTCTCGAAACATTATGTGCCATTGGAACGACGTTTACCGTTTCGTATGCGGTCTCGGCGGGGTTTTATGTGCTGTTCCGATTTATTCTTAACCGTTTCGGATACACTTTCTATCCGTCGATGACGGAGATACCGACGAGCATACCGTTGATATTGCTTTACATCGTGTATATATGCGTTTGTCCCGCGTTCAGCGAGGAGCTTCTTGTGCGCGGTTTCGGTATGTGTACATTAAAAAAATCGGGCAACGGGTTTGCGGTATTGACATGCGCAATGTGCTTTATGATGATGCACAGTTCCGTGACAAATCTGCCGTTCAGTTTTTTTGCGGGGCTTTGTATGGGCTTTTTTGCGATAAAGTTCGATTCGTTTTGGGTTGCGGTCATAACGCATTTTTGTTTAAACCTCAATTCCGCGATCTTCCAGCTTTCCGAACCGTATCTTGACACTAACGGCGGAATGCTTTTTTGCACGATATATTTTATTGCGGTTGCGCTGTTTTCGCTGACATTTTTTTTAACAAACATATTCGTTTACGGAATACGGCTGCCTGTTGTTGAAAAACCCGTTTTCAAAAAAAGGTGGGTCTTCAAATGCCCGTTTTTCTATGTTTTTATTCTCGTATTTACGGTAAACGCATTTCTTTCCGTGATTGCGATGTTTGAATAAAAACGTTTTGAAAGCGAATATTTTATCTGAGAAAAGAGACTTATATGGATATTTTATCGACATCGGACGCAGATCTCAAGCGATGCGCCGAGATGTTAAAACAACGTGATATCGTTGCGATCCCGACCGAAACGGTATACGGTCTTGCGGCGAATGCTCTTGACGAAGACGCCGTGAAAAAAATTTTTCTCGCCAAAGGACGTCCCGCGGATAATCCGCTGATAGTTCATATAAGCGCCGTTGAAGAATTGCAAAATTATTGTTTCCCGACAGAACGAGCATATTTGCTTGCCGAGAAATTTTGGCCGGGCCCGTTGACTATTATCCTTAAAAAAAAGGATGTTATACCCACCGTCGTTACCGCAGGCCTTGACAGTGTCGCGATAAGAATGCCGTCACATCCGACAGCGAAAAAAATAATCGAATTTTGCGGATTTCCGCTTGCGGCACCGAGTGCGAACATATCAGGCAAGCCGTCTCCGACGAGTGCGGAGCATGTTATAAACGATATGCAAAACAACAGTTATGTCCGTGCTGTTGTTGACGGAGGTCGATGCAACTGCGGTGTTGAATCGACAGTCGTCAGTCTTACGGGCGAGCTGCCTTGTCTGCTTCGTCCGGGAGCCGTAACGGTCGAACAGCTGCGAGAAGTACTTCCTGATCTTACCGTTGCAAAAGCGGTATTGCAAAGCCTTCCGGAAAACGAAAAAGCGCTGTCGCCGGGGCTTAAACATAAGCATTACGCTCCCGACGCCGAGACCGTTTGTCTTTGCGGTTCGGCGGGATCTGCGGCACGTTATATAAAAAGCACCGCTTGCGACCCGAAAAAGACCGTTGTGATATGCTTTGACGGAGAAGAACCGTTTTTTTCGGAGTACAAAACGATCTGTTACGGATCGCCCGACGAGCCGAAGACACTGGCGAAAAATGTTTTTGACGCATTGCGAAAAGCAGATATGTTAAAATGCGAAAAAATATTCGTTCGCTGTGTTCCGCCGAACGGTGTTGCGCTCGCGGTATACAACAGATTGCTGCGCGCGTCGAACTTTACGGTAATAGATACGGACATTCCGTAACTTAAACATATCCCGTTTTAGGGGCTTTGCGGAGGTTATGATTTGTTTTAAAGGAGGAATATCCTTATGGTTATCGGCATAACCGGTCCGAGCGGCGCAGGAAAAGGCACCGTATCGAAAATGCTCGAAGCACACGGTTTTTATCATATAGACACGGACATCATCGCACGTCAGGTCGTACCCGAAACGTTGCCGCGATTAACGGAAAGATTCGGCAACGACATAATAGCTCCCGACGGTTCGTTAAACAGAGCCATGTTGGCAAAAAAGGCATTTTCGTCCTCGGACGCCACAGCGGATCTGAATCGGATAATGCACGGAGCGATAATCGACCGAACAAAAAAAATAATCGAAGTCGGCAAAAAAAACGGTCGGAACAAATTTATTATCGACGGCGCCGCCCTGTTCGAAGCGAACGCAACGGTTTTGTGCGACTGCACCATCGCCGTGCTTTGTGACCGTCAAACGCGGCTCGTGCGTGTAATGAACAGAGACAATATCACGGCGCAGCAGGCAAGCGAACGTTTTGACAGGCAATTATCGGATGATTTTTTCGAGAATAACACCGATTTTGTTATCAACAACACAGACCTTGCCGACACCGAACAACAGCTTATAAAAATTTTAAACATAATTTACGGAGGAAAAAAATGAGCGATCTTTCTTATCAAAACAAAAACGCTTTCGATGTTCTTACCGAATCCGAGTTAAACGCGGTTCAGGAATATTGCGAAGGCTATAAAAAATTCTTGGACAACGGCAAAACCGAACGTTCCTGCGTTGCATACGCCGTTTCTCTTGCGGAAAAAGAGGGCTTTAAACCTTTTGTCGAAGGCACAAAATACAATGCCGGCGATAAAATATATCATGTACAAAAAAATCACGCGGCAATTTTCGCCGTAATAGGCTCCGAATCACCCGAAAAAGGATTTAACATCACGGCGGCTCATGTTGACGCACCCCGCCTCGATCTTAAGCCGTCCCCTCTTTACGAAGACAACGGCATGGCATACTTTAAGACCCATTATTACGGCGGAATCCGCAAATATCAATGGGTAACACGTCCCCTCGCACTTTGCGGCGTTGTATGCAAAAAAGACGGTACGACAGTTAACATCAACATCGGTTCCGAGCCGTCCGATCCGGTATTTATGATAACGGACCTTTTGCCACATCTTGCAAAAGACCAGTCTCAAAAAACGCTTTCCGGCGCATTCGGCGGCGAAAGCCTCAACATTCTTCTCGGTTCGAAACCCGATAATGACGAAGAAAAAGACAAAGTAAGGGAAAACGTACTCAAAGCGTTAAACGGAAAATACGGTATTACGGAAGCAGATCTGTTGACTGCCGAGATAACCGTCGTACCTGCCGAAAATGCAAGGGATATCGGTTTTGACAGAAGCCTTATCGCAGCTTACGGACATGACGACAGAGTTTGCGCATATCCCTGTTTTACGGCTCTTCTCAAGACGACGGCTCCCAAAAAGACGTGTGTTTGCGTATTTGCCGACAAAGAAGAGATCGGCAGCGTAGGAGTTTCGGGTCTTCGTTCCGACTTTATGAACAATTTCCTGCTTGCTCTTTGCGACGGATACAACAGTCGCCTTGCGTTCGCAAATTCCGCTGCAATATCTTCCGACGTTGCCGCTGCGTTTGACCCGAACTATCCCGAAGTTTTCGAAAGACGCAACTCAGCGTTTGTAAACTGCGGTCCCGCGATCTGCAAATACACAGGTCACGGCGGTAAAAGCGGTGCTTCGGACGCTTGTCCCGAATTTATAGCAAAGCTCCTCGGTATTTTCGATGACGCAAACGTTATCTATCAATTTACGGAGCTTGGAAAAGTAGATCAGGGCGGCGGCGGAACCGTTTCTCAGTTTATCGCCGACAGAAATATCGAAGTTATAGATATCGGTGTTGCAATGCTTTGTATGCACGCACCCTGCGAGATCGCGGCAAAAACGGATATTTATATGCTCGACAGACTTTGCGAAGCGTTCTACAAAAATTATTGATGTAAAAATCCGAAAAATCTTTGTAATTCCCGGAAAAGATGTTTACTTTTCCGGGAATCTGTGTTATAATAAAATGTAATTTCATATCGAAACAAGGCTTGCGACGGATCGTGACCCAAGAGAGAGTTGCGTCTTCGCAGATGAGAAAACAACACTTATGCAAGGTTCACCTGCGGCAGGTTGTACTTACAAAAAGTAAAATAATGATAAAAAGATATAAAACAGCTTTTCGAAGGAGCGTAAAATAATGAGAAAATATTTCACTTCAGAATCAGTAACAGAAGGACATCCCGATAAAATATGCGACAGAATATCCGACGCGGTTCTTGACGCTATAATCGCACAAGATCCCGTTGCGCGCGTTGCCTGCGAAACCTGCGTCACCACAGGCATGGCGCTTATTATGGGAGAGATAACGACAAACTGCTATGTCGAGATCCCGAAAATCGTAAGAGATGTTGTAAACGATATCGGATACGACAGAGCAAAATACGGATTTGACGGTTCGACGTGTTCTGTTTTAACATCTATCGAAGATCAGTCTGCCGACATTGCGCTCGGTGTCGATCGCGACGGAGCCGGCGACCAGGGCATGATGTTCGGCTATGCCTGCGACGAGACGGAAACGCTTATGCCCATGCCCATTTACTATGCGCATAAACTCGCAAAGAAGCTTACGGATGTAAGAAAATCCGAAAAATTGGATTTTCTCCGCCCCGACGGAAAAACGCAGGTCACCGTGGAATACGACAACGATCGTCCCGTCAGAATAAGCGAGATAGTTATTTCCGCACAGCATTCTCCTACAGTAAGCCAGGCAACGATCAGAGAGGGACTTATAGAAGAAGTTATAAAAACTACCGTCCCCGACGGAATGACGGATAAAGACACAAAGATTTTCGTCAACCCGACCGGCCAGTTTGTAATAGGCGGTCCTCAGGGCGACAGCGGACTTACGGGCCGTAAGATCATTGTTGACACATACGGCGGATACGCTCGTCACGGCGGCGGCGCATTTTCCGGAAAAGACCCCACAAAGGTCGACAGAAGCGCATCGTATATGACGAGATACATCGCAAAAAATATCGTTAAATCTGGGCTTGCGAGAAAATGCGAGATACAGGTCGCATACGCCATCGGTATAGCCGAGCCTGTCTCGATAACCGTTGACACATTCGGAACCGGTATCATCCCCGACGAAAAGATCGTTAACATCGTTCGAGAAGTATTCGATCTTCGTCCCAGAGCGATAATCGAGCAGCTCGATCTGAGAAAGCCCATCTACCAACCGCTTTCGGCTTACGGACATATGGGCAGAGAAGATCTCGGCGTTAAATGGGAAGTCTGCGATAAAGTAAACGATATTCTCACGGCGGCAAAAAATGTTTAAAGCCGATTGTCATTTACATACGATATTTTCGCCCGACGGGCATCAAACTCCCGAAGAACTCATCTTTGCAGCGGTAGCAAAAGGTCTTACGGAAATAACAGTGACCGAGCACTGCGAATGCAACAACAACGCGGCACTGCCGCCGAACGAAACTCCGTGGCCGGACCTTGACGTAAAAGCATACACGGAAACGTTTGAACAGCTCAAACTCTCCGCACCGATAAAAATCAACATCGGTATCGAGATCGGTCAGGCGACGCAGGGTCGGCAATATGCCGAACGTATGTTAAACGCTTATAATTGGGATTTTGTACTCGGATCGCTTCACAATATCCGTAACGAGTTTGATTTTTATTATATCGATTACCGTGGCAAGGACATAGACAGGCTTTTTTCCGATTATTTCGAACAGCTTTACGAGACGGTAATGTTGGGCGGATTTTCCGTACTTTCGCATTTGTACTATCCGGTAAGATATATATACCGTCAGGGTATGACGATCGATATTACAAAATTCGACTCGCAGATAAACGATATTCTTAAGCTGTTGGCACAAAAGGGATCGGGGCTTGAGATAAACACGAGCGCCGTTTTCGACGAATACGGTGACTTTGTGCCGGGATACAAATATGCAAAGATGTTCAAGCAGCTCGGCGGCGAGATAGTCACGGTCGGAAGCGACAGTCATTTTTCGGGCAAAGTCGGGTCGGGTATCGTTGAAGCATACGAAATGCTCAAGCAAGCCGGCTTTTCGGCAGTTGCGACTTTTGAAAATCAAAAACCGATATTTCACGATATAACTTGGGCATGATATCCCTTGTCTGTCAGGCGCGGATCCATGCCATGTCGGATAACGGTGTAAGCCTCTGTTTAACATAATACGGCAGGCTTTACAAAAACGAGACGGCTTCACAAAACGAAGAAAACTTCACTATACAAAACGAGTTCACTAAACAAAGCAGACTTCACTAAACGCATAAAGCTCTGTTTGATTCAACCCGGCGCCTTATGCGCAGTTAAGACACAGATCCAAAAACTTTTTAATCTAAAGAACGGTTTAAATTATGGAAATAAAAGAAAAAGTTCTCCGTTTTCTCGAAACGGATTGCAGATATACGGCAAAAAATATTGCAGACGCCATAGACGTTACGGAGCAGCAGATAGCTGACGTTATCGCTGCTTGCATAGACGACGGAACGATCCTCGGCTACAAAGCGCTCATCAATTGGGATAAAACGGACAGAGACTATGTTTCCGCAATGATCGAGATCAAAGTTCAGCCTGAAAAAGGCGAGGGCTTCGACAGTGTTGCGAGAAAAATATGTTCGTTTGAAGAAGTGGTATCCGTATGCCTTATGTCGGGCGGATTTGACCTGATGGTAATGCTTGAGGGCAAGAGTATGCGAGAGGTCGCACTTTTTGTTGTTGAAAAATTAGCCGTTATCGACGGGGTGACGGGCACAGCCACGCATTTTGTTCTCAACAAATACAAGGACAAGGGCATTATCTTCGACGCAAAAGAAAAAGACACGAGAGTAATGACGGAGTTCTGATCGATAATGGACTATGAAAAACTTCTTACCGACACGGCACGGAATCTTAAGCCGTCAGGTATACGTAAATTTTTTGATGTTGCCGAAAGGATCCCCGATGCGATCGCTCTCGGCGTAGGAGAGCCTGATTTTAAAACACCTTGGCACATTCGTCAAGCAGCCATCGACGCTCTCGGCAAAGGACAAACACGATACTCTTCCAATGCCGGTCTTATGCCGCTGCGAGAAGAGATCGCGCGGTATATGGAACGTCGTTTCATGTTAAAATACGATCCTCGATCCGAAATAATAGTTACCGTGGGCGGAAGCGAAGCTATTGACAATATAATCAGATCGATAGTTTCCGTAGGCGATGAGGTTCTTATTCCCGAACCGAGTTTTGTATGTTACGCACCTTTAACGGAGCTTGCGGGCGGCACGCCTGTTGTATTGCCGACCTACGAAAAAGACGGATTTAAGCTGCTGCCGGAAACGGTCAAAGCGGCAATAACGCCGAAAACAAAGCTGCTTATCATGCCGTACCCCAACAATCCGACCGGCGCACTTATGGAAAAAGAGGACTGCGAAAAGATCGCGGAGGTTCTGAAAGGTACGGATATTCTCGTGCTTTCGGACGAAATATACATCGAGCTGAACTACTCAAAATCAAAGCCGTTTTCGTTTGCAAGCACAGACGGTATGTTTGAACGAACGATAGTTGTCAACGGTTTTTCGAAGACATATGCGATGACCGGTTGGAGGATAGGTTTTGCCTGCGGACCGCAGCCGATCATGAAAGCTGCGTTAAAAATACATCAATACGGCATTATGTGTGCGCCGACGGTATCGCAATATGCGGCCATTGAAGCTCTGAAAAACGGAGATGACGACATCGAGTATATGCGCGAGCACTACAATATGCGCAGACGTTTTTTACTCGATGCGTTTGAATCGCTGTCGGTTCCGTGTTTTGAGCCGAAAGGTGCGTTTTATGTTTTTCCGAACATTTCGGCGTTCTCGGAGAGTTCGGATGCCTTTTGTAACGATTTTCTCGAAAAGGCGCATGTTGCCGTCGTTCCCGGAAGCGCTTTCGGTAAAAGCGGCGAAGGCTTTATACGAATCTCTTACGCATATTCTCTCGATCATTTAAAGAAAGCCGTCGATCGTTTCGAGAAGTACATTAAGGGGAAATAAATGACAGCACTGGCATATGCAAAGATAAACCTGACAATAGATGTTCTCGGTAAAAGAGCCGACGGCTATCATGACATCTCATCGGTAATGCAAACGATATCGTTATGCGACAAACTGTCTTTTAACATAACAGACAGGCATGACGAAAAAAACGAAATAATAATCGAATCGAACGACAAAACGCTCCCGACAGATAAAACAAACCTGTGTTTTGCTGCGTGCGATATGTTTTTTCGTCAATTCGGCATTTACGGAAAAAACGTTTATATCAAGCTCGAAAAAAACATTCCAGTCGCAGCGGGTCTCGGCGGCGGAAGCTCGGACTGCGCACAGACGCTCCGTGTGTTAAACACAATGCTCGGCGTTAACGCTTCGGGCGAAAAACTCAAGAAGATCGCCGAAAAGCTCGGTGCGGACGTTCCGTTTTTTATTGACGGAGGCAGAATGAAAGCGGAGGGGATAGGCGATATTCTTACTCCGGTAACAAACGAAAAGACCGAGTTTGTTCTGCTCGTAAAACCGGCGGACGGCAAAATGTTAAGCAAAAACGTTTATAAAGATTTCGACCTTCTTTTCAAGGAAGATCATCTGCTCTTTCCGAAACCGACCACAGAGGCTTTTTTGGCGGCAAAGGGTCGTAAAAAATACGGATATATATCTAATATGCTCACTCCCGTAACGCAAAAAAAGCAGCCGTCGATCGCTTTGTTGAAAGAAAAGCTTATCTCTCTCGGCGCCGCCGCTGCGGAAATGACGGGCAGCGGACCGACGGTGTTTGCTTTGTTTGAACACGAAGATACCGCCGACAGAGCGCTGCAAAAGCTTCGCGATCATGAAGCGGTGGATTTTTGCGGGTTATATAAAACAGTCAATAATATGTTAAAATAAACTTCAAGGGGAAATAATTATGCAATTTATGGGTCTTAACGAGATACGAGAAAAATATCTCAGCTTTTTTGAATCCAAGGGACATTTGAGAATGGAATCATTCCCGCTTGTTCCTCAAAACGATAAAAGTATTCTTCTTATCAACGCCGGTATGACGCCGCTCAAGCCGTATTTTACCGGTCAACAAAAGCCGCCGAGAAATCGTGTGACCACTTGTCAAAAATGTATAAGAACGCCGGACATCGAGCGTGTCGGCAAAACATCTCGTCACGGAACGTTTTTCGAAATGCTCGGAAACTTTTCTTTCGGCGACTATTTCAAACACGAAGCGACCGCATGGGCGTGGGAATTTATAACACAAGTTATGAATCTTCCCGTTGATAAGCTTTACGTTACCGTTTACCAAGACGACGACGAGGCTTACGATATTTGGACAAAGGAGATCGGCGTGGACCCCTCTCACGTTTCACGTCTCGGCAAAGAAGACAATTTCTGGGAACACGGTTCGGGTCCCTGCGGTCCGTGCAGCGAAATATATTTTGATCGCGGAATCGAAAGAGGCTGCGGCAAACCCGATTGCAAGCCCGGCTGCGACTGCGACAGATTTGTTGAATTTTGGAACCTTGTTTTTACGCAGTTCGACAATGACGGCAACGGCAACTACAGTCAGCTCGAAAAGAAGAATATCGACACCGGCATGGGTCTTGAACGTCTTGCGTGCATAATGCAGGGTGTTGATTCACTGTTTGATGTTGACACGATAAAAAACATAACCGCGCGTCTTTCCGAGATGTCGGATAAAAAATACGGCGAATCAACGGCAACGGACGTTTCTCTGCGAGTTGTAACGGACCACATCAGAAGCACGACTTTCATGGTATGCGACGGTGTTCTTCCCTCGAACGAAGGCAGGGGCTACGTTCTTCGCAGACTTTTAAGAAGAGCAGCACGTCACGGAAAACTCCTCGGAATAAAAGACAGTCACTTTCTTTGCGAGCTTGTGGATGTTGTTATAAGAGAAAGCGGAGACGCATATCCGGACCTTAAAGAAAAAGCAGACTATATAAAGAAAGTTATCGAAAACGAAGAAAACTCTTTTAACCAGACGATAGACAGAGGTCTTTTGCTTCTTTCCGATATAACAAACAAGCTTATCGCCGAAGGCAAAACCGTTCTTTCCGGAGAAGACGCATTCCGTCTTTACGACACATTCGGTTTCCCTCTCGATCTTACACTTGAGATCCTCGAAGAAAAAGGAATGACGGTGGACGAAGACGGATACAATGTTCTTATGAAACAACAGAAAGAAAAAGCAAGAGCCGCACGCGGCAACGACACCGCATGGAAAGGCGATGAAACGCTCGAAGGCATTGCAAAGACCGAATTTACCGGTTACACAACTCTTAAGCAGCAGGCGAACGTTCTTGCGTTGGTAATAAACGGCGAAAGAGTATCCGAAGCATTTAAAGGTGCCGATGTTCAGATAGTTCTCGATAAAACGTCGTTCTACGGCGAGAGCGGCGGTCAGGTCGGAGACAAAGGTGTTATAACAAGAGCGAAAACTGTTGTTAAAATAAACGATGTAAAACGTGTTAACGGCATTTTTGTACATTACGGCACGGTAGAAAGCGGAACTTTGACCGTCTCCGACGTTGTTACGGCAACTGTTGACAAAGAAAACAGAGAGAACATAATGCGTAACCACAGCTCCGTTCATCTTCTTCAATCCGCACTCAGAGAGGTCCTCGGCACGCACGTTGCACAGGCAGGTTCTTATGTTGACGCAACGAGAGCGCGTTTTGACTTCTCGCATTTCGAAGCGATGACAGCAGAGCAGATAAGCAAAGTCGAGCAGATAGTAAACAGTCATATTTTCGAAGCTATCTCGGTTTCAACAAAAGAAATGCCCGTCGAAGAAGCGAAAAAGACAGGTGCGCTCGCGCTTTTCGGTGAAAAATACGGTCAGACCGTCCGTGTTGTTAAAATGGGTAAAGTTTCAACGGAACTTTGCGGCGGCACACACGTAAAAAATACGGGTATGCTCGGTTGCTTCAAGATCCTTTCCGAACAGGGCATTTCCGCAGGTGTAAGAAGAATAGAAGCTATCACGGGTGTGAATGTTCTCAACTATATCGATGAGAAAAATTCCGTTATCGCAAAGACCGCACAGATATTCAAATGCAATGTCAACGATATTGCCCTGAAAGCCGAACAGAACGCGGCAGCTTTCAAGGCAGCCGAAAAGCAGATCGCCGAGCTTAACTCGAAGATCGCTCTCGGTGCGCTCGACGAGATCCTCGCAAAGGCGGAAAAGACAGATAAGTTTACGATAGTTAAAGGCATAATCGATGCAAAACCGGACGTACTCAGAGAAATGTGTGACAAAGTAAAGCAAAAGAACGAAAATGCGATCGTACTGCTTGCTTCGTCGGACAAAGAGACAGGCAAAGTAAGTTTTGCCTGTGCGTGCGGAAAAGCTGCGGTAAATAACGGTGCTCATGCAGGCAACATCGTAAAGAAAGCGGCGGTCATTTGCGGCGGCGGTGGCGGCGGCAGACCCGACAGTGCAACAGCCGGCGGCAAAGATGCGTCCAAGATCGAGCAGGCGCTTGAAGAAGCTGTTAAATAAAAGACGCGAAATAAAGAGTTTGCCTCGTTATTCGAGACGGTAGGCATTCAGCAGGCAACCGGATACCACTGCAGAATATTTGTATGGACCCGCTGTTTAAAAGGCAGGAATATCTTGCCTAAATTATTGTTAACAATAAATTTCTGTGACTGTTATCTTTCGGGATAGCGGTCACAGAAACAAAATATGATCGAACGCAGTTTTGCTTTGAGAGCAAAGCAGCTGTGTTAAACAAATAAAACAGAAAGGACGAATTTCACTCTATGAAAAAAGAAGATTGCCTTTTTTGCAAAATAGCGGCAGGAGAAATACCTTCGACAAAAGTTTACGAAGACGATAAAGTCCTTGCGTTTAAAGATATAGCTCCGCAAGCGCCGGTACACATCGTGTTCATTCCCAAAGAACACATACTTTCTTCCGCAGACGAAATAAACGAAGACAATGCGGAGATCATCTCACATATATTCGTTGCCATAGCAAAGACGGCAAAGCAGCTCGGCCTTACTAACGGCTACAGAATAATCAACAATTGCGGACAAGACGGTGCGCAATCCGTCAAACATATACATTTCCATCTTCTTGGTGGAGAAAAATTATCCGAAAGGATCGTTTAAAAATGTCAAATACACCCGAAACAGGCAATGAAAACAACGTTCCGCAGCTTAAGCCGAACGAAAACAAACAAATCATAAGAAAAGTCGGAGACACGGAATACGAACGTTATGCGATAAAAACGCGATTCGTCAATATCGGAGACGATTATATAGAAGTAGTTAAAGAATATGCTCTTCCGCACGTTCAAGAAGGAGATTTTATATCCATCAGCGAAAAAATAATCGCTCTTTGTCAAAAACGTATCGTTTATCGTAAAGACATACACCCCGGATTTTGGGCAAAACTGCTTTGTCGGTTCGTGCACGTAACGCCTGCAGGTCCCGGCGCCGGAACGCCGCATAAAATGCAGCTGATAATAATGCTTTGCGGTCTGCCGCGAGTACTGTTTGCGACCGCGTGCTCGGCGGTGACAAAGCTTTTCGGTATAAAAGGTGTATTTTATCAAGTCTGCGGACACGAAGTCGACGGTATAGACGGGCTTATAGATTACGATATTTCTTATAAAGAATATGTTAACTACGGCATTCTCAATCCCGTCGACCCATCGGGCGTTTGTAACGAAATATACGAGAAACTCGGCATTAAGTGCATGATCGTGGACGCTTGCGATATTTCCGTAAAACTTCTCGGCAAATGCGATGCTCTCGATATAGACACCTCTGAACTTGAAGATATCGTTCGAGACAATCCGGCAGGTCAAGACGATCAATGCACACCGATAATTCTTGTACGAAAACACAATAATTAACACACACTTTTTCCAACGGAGGATCCAGATGAACAAAAAAAGTTTAACCCTGCTTTTTTTGACCGTGATCTTTTTGCTGTTTACAGCTACCGCCTGCGATTTTTTCAACACAACGGTAGCTGTTTCGTCTATTCGATTTCTGAACACGGAACACATGTTTTCGGAGCTTGGCCAAACATTTCAATTAGCGGCAGTAATCGAACCGAACGAAGCAACAAACAGGAACCTTTTGTGGTCGTCTTCCGATGATAAGGTCGCCGCCGTAACACAGTACGGTCTTGTAACGGCTTGTAACGACGGAGAAGCATACATTTACGCACGTTCCGAGGACGGAGCGTTTGCGTCGTGTAAGATCATCGTTAAGACATATATTGATGTAACAGGCATAGAGATCACGCAACAAACACACGAATTTTTGGCTTTCGGAGAAACCTTAAATCTTTTATGCACCGTTTTCCCCGAAAATGCCACCGAACCCGACGTTTTGTGGTCGTCGTCAAACCCGTCGATAGCGACTGTTGACAGCAACGGTATCGTATCGTCCGTATCGAACGGAACGACCGTGATAACGGCGCGCACGATCCACGGGGATTTTCAGGCGACCTGCGCGATAACGGTAAATGTTGATACAAATATACCCATGACGGACGTTAATTTCGACGTTTCGCAATATACGTTTACAACATTCGGCGAAAATATCGTTCTCACCCCTGTCTGGGAGCCGGCGGATACGACAGAGCGCGGACTTACATGGATAACATCCGACCGTTCCGTTGCGACAGTTGACGGTTCCACGGGTGTTGTAACGCCTGTCGGGAACGGAGAGGCTACGATATACGCCGTTGCCGATAACAGAAAAAAACAGGCGATATGCAAAATAACGGTCGATGTTGATATCCCAGTTGAGCAAGTAGAGCTTGACGCAAGCTCCGTGCTTTTTGAAAAAAAGGGAGAAACACACACGATAACGTATGCTATCTCTCCCAAAACGGCGACGAACAAGGCCGTGGTGTTTAATTCAACAGATCCGAGCGTTGCGACCGTTGACCAAAACGGTGTAATAACGGCAGTATCAAACGGTACGGCAAAGATCATCGTAACGGCAGTAAACGGAGAAGCGAGCGCGGAGTTCGATGTAACGGTAAACATTCCGCAAAACGTTGCGGTAACGGGAATATCGATATCTCCGAGCAGTTACACGTTCGCAAAGCTCGGCGATTCGCTGACATTGTCATGGACAGTTTTGCCGACAACGGCGGCAAACAAGAACGTAACGTTCGAATCGTCGGCTCCGAATATAGTTTCCGTTGACTCAAACGGAAAAATGACGGCGTTGGCAGAAGGAACGGCGACGATAACCGTCAAAACAGAGGACGACGGCTATAAGGCCACGTTTGCGGCGACCGTAGCAAGCCAAAAATCGGATCTGAGCGACACGACAATAACAATAGGTGCCGCCTCGGACGACCTTAAGGGGCTTTGGGTCGCAACGGTATCGAACATAGATTTTCCGTCACAACCGGGGCTTTCCGCAGACCAACTCAGGGCGGAAATAGACGAAATAGTCAACAATGCGAGCGAGTGGGGCTTCAACGCGATATTTTTGCAAGTACGTCCGAAGAGCGACGCCATATACAATTCCGCGATCTTCCCCTCTTCGGATTGCATTGTAACAAATCAGGGCGATCCGCTGCCGCTCGACTGCCTTGAGTACTTTATAACGGCGGCTCATGCAAAAGGCATAGAGCTGCACGCATGGATAAATCCGTATCGGGTTTTGCAAAGCGGCACGGGTGGGCACAATCTCGATCTTTTGGCTGATACAAACCCCGCAAAACTGCACCCCGAATGGGTCGTTAAACACAGTGACGGTGCGACGTACTACAATCCCGGTATTCCCGAAGTTCGAGAACTCATTATCGACGGAATCCTTGAGATCGTAAACAACTACAATATCGACGGCATTCATTTTGACGACTATTTTTATCCGTACGACAATTCTTCCTCGTTCGACGATGCGGAAGAATATGAAAAATACAAATCGGAAGGTCAGTCGCTTGCGGATTGGAGACGAGAAAACAACGATCTTCTTGTTAAACAAACAGCCGAGGCGATAAAGAGCGTGAACCCCAATGTGGCGTTCGGAATAAGTCCGAGCGGTGTTTGGGCGTTAAAGAGCAACAATTCGCTCGGAACGGATATAAAAAGCTCGTCCGAATCGTATTATCAAGTATATGCGGACACGAGAAAATGGGTTTTGAACGAATGGATCGACTATATCTGTCCTCAGGTATATTGGGAGATAGATCATTCGACCGCACCTTTTAAACCTATCGTAGACTGGTGGAACGATATCGTATCGGGAACGGATGTTAAACTGTATATAGGCATTGCCGCATATAAGGGTTCGTCCGTGACGGCATATAAATCGCCTGCCGAGATACAGAATCAGCTCACATACCTAAAAACGAAAGAATATGTCGCAGGCGCTGCCTTTTTCTCTTACAGAGATGTTAAGAAAAATGTCGGCGGCGTTCAGGACACTGCGAAAACATTCTTCTTGAACTCGGACGATGCGAATATCGCGGCGACAGACACTCTTGTTTTGGCGTATTCCAAGCTTACGGTCGAAAACACCACGACACAGACCTTCATTATGGGCGTTTCCGACCCCGATTATCCGCTTATAATCGACGGTGAAGAAGTAACCACACGTTCGCCCAAAGGCTATTTTACGTACAGAGTTGATGTCCCGAATGTCGGGGAGAATTACTATACCATCGAACATAAGGGTACGACCGTAAAATATCTTATAACTCGAAGCAAGGCGTACGAGGAAGAGACAACTATGTCGTCTTTCGGCTTCGTATCCGGCACTTGCGCTCCCGTATACGACCGTGCGGAAAAATCGGGGACGAAGATAGGTTTTTCGTGTTCGGCAACGGCAGGCTCAAAAGTATACGTCATTATCGGGGATTACACCGTTGATCTCAAAAGCTCCACCGCCGATTCAACAGACGGTTCGATTAAACGTGCGTGGTACGAGGGCAGTTTTGTACTTCCCGAAATAAGCGGAAACGCCGTTCTCGGCAACCCGATATTCGTAATCGAAAAAGACGGATACGAAACGGTACGATATGTCGGAAAAAACACGATCGAAGTAATAAACGATCCCGATTCGTACGTTGTTGAATTTGTCGGAGATTTTCCCGCTCAGCTCAAGCCCGACCTGAGCGTTACCGGCGAAGAATATCTTTACGCAACGACCGGTGCATACGACACCGTCGTTTCAAAATATAACGGCAACACACTTCTCTCAAGCGGTTATTATACCGTAAATTCAAACATTCAACGTATCGACGGAACTCTTTCGTACTCGGCGACGGGTAAAATAAGCGTTACTCAAAGCAGTGACGGGAAATATACGAACATCGTTATCCCGACCGACGGCAAGATTATGAACACCGTTTGGATGGATGATGACAAGGCGTATATAACCCTATACAACCTCTCCGCGCTCCCTGCGGAATTTACGCTGCCCGACAATCCTTTGTTCAAAGAAGCGTCGGTATCGAGAGTTGACGCGACCACGGCAAAAATAACGTTAAAATACAAAAAAGAGCTATTCATTTTTGGATATTCGGCTTATTTTGAAAGCGGTGCGCTCGTAATAGGCTTTAAGAATCCCGTCTCGCTTTACGACAGCGACGATTACCCGTTGTTCGGAATAAAAATATCGGTAGATCCCGGTCACAGTTTGAACGGCGGTGCGCTCGGTCCGTGGGGCACCGTAAAATGGACGGAAGCAGACTGGAATTACGAGCTTTCGACGCTTGTTGAAGAAAAGCTGATCAAGCTCGGCGCCACTGTATATTTAACACATCATCGAGAGCTTGAAAAAGATCTTGATCCGATAATCCTTGAATATCGAGCATGGAAACCGGACATAAACATTTCGATACACTTCAATTACGTCGGTGAAACATCGAATCCTTTAAGCAGCAGCGGTACGGTAACGTACTATTCGTACGCAAGCTCCAAGCTTCTTTCAAAAGTGATGCTCGAAGAATTTACCGAAGGCACGGGATTGAAGAAAAATTCGTATAAAATAGGATATTACAAAGTATCGATGTTCCCGGATTTCCCGTCGATCCTTTTCGAAACGGCATTTTTAAGCAATATTTACGACTACGAATGGTTTACCGACGAGGAAAATATGGAAAAGGCGGCAGACGCCATCGTTGCGGGAATCGTTGAATATTTCAGACAGCAAAGTTAAATTAAAAGTATCCAAAGGAGATTTATTTCTCTTTTGGATATTTTTGTATAACACCACGGCGCTTTTCCGCTGCAACGAACATGACCGGGACCGCAAAAAAGAACGATCTATTTTGTTCACACGCCGAAAAGATTGTCATATAATGTTAGTGTGACGAACAAAAAGTCACGGACGGATAAGACAACGACGTTGAAAGAACATTAAGATCACTCAAGGAGGTAACACGATGTACGGAAACAACATTTTCTGGACTCTTCTTATTGCTGCGGTAATAGTTTACAGTGTAACGGTTGCAACAAGCAATAATTGCGGAGACAACAATAACTGCGGTTGCGGCTGCGGCTGCTGATCGAATAAGTCAAGGGCTGTAAAAACATAAGTTTTTACAGCCCTTTATTTGGGCATTTTAGTTATTCTGTTTCGTTTTTTGCTTTGATCTCGCTTCATTTTTTTTCTGTTCATAATATAAAGAACGACAGAATAAAAAATTATGACCATGATAACCGTTATGATCGCCGCCCAAACATATTTGTTGGCAAACAATTCGTTAATGGCACTTGAGTACGAAGCTATAAGATCGCGTGAAATTTCCGTTTGCGCGATGAGATTCGTCGTTCCGTAAACACGCCCTTCAAACGAATATGTGACCGTGCCGAGCACCGTGCCTTTAACGATCGGAGCTTCTATGCTATCAGGCACGACAAGATCGGTTTGTATGCTGCTGTCGGGAACGGAAGACGGCATAGAGGCGGACACGGTCGTTTCCGCAACGAGCATGACAGTATCTCGTTCTTTTCCGAAAATTACGGGGATCTCAAGCACCGGCGCATTTTTTTGAACAAGGACACGATATGAATACTCTTCAAGCGAAAAGCTTACCATATCCGTCAATTCCGCATAAAGCTCGGCTGCGCTTTCGTAGTTTAACGCAAAGCAGATTATACGCATCGTTTTATCGATAGCGACGGAAACAAGCGCAAAGCCGGTCGTTGTATTGCCCGAAATGGCAAGCCCCGACGCTTTTTTGCAATAGTACGAACTGTTTTTATCGATAAGCGAATTTCTCGTAAAAAGGCTCTGTTTTACGCCGTTGACGGTTATCTCGACATATCTGTTGTTTGAAATATCCTCGATATAATCAAGCGTCAAAGCGTGCGATGCGATCTTAACGATATCGTGCGCGGTTGTCAATTGCTTTGTCGTGGATGAATATTGACCGGTAACATTTGTAAAAAAAGTATTTTCGGCTCCCAACTCACGCACTCTCAGGTTCATATCGACAACAAATTCCGAAACACTTCCCGCAAGTGTGACAGCAACGGCGATACATGCTTCCTGCGAATTTGCAACGATAATGCATTTCAGCAGATCGTAAAGTGATATTTTATCGCCCGATCTGAGATCTGCCGAGCTTTTGTCGTGAGTGGTCGCCATCATTTCTTTGGTTATGAGTATTTCCGTTTTCAGGTCGAGACCGCTCTCGACGAGCATTATGCACGTCATAAGGCGCGGCAAAAACGCAACGAAGATCGGAGTATCGGCATTTTTGGAATACAACTCGGTGCCCGTATCCGCATTGACGATCGCGGCAAACGGAGAAGATACGGAAAACTGCTCTTCCTGCGTGTCTGTCTCATCGCAAAAGACACGCAACGGAAAAATACAGACCGTTAAAAAAATTATAAGTATAACAGAAATAAATCTCTTCATGTTTTAATATATCTGGATTATTTTATTCATTGATATATTATAACACGTCAAGATGTATTTTGTCAACAAAAAAACTGTTATTTTATAATGACAGTTGCGGTCTCGGTCAAAGTATTTCTGTCATACACCGTCATGATGTTGTACTGATAAAAATAAACCGAATCGTTAACATAGCAAACTCTCGAATAGTCCGGATAATCCGAATACAAAGTCGATTCCGGAGAAATGATCTTGCAGTCGAGCGTTCCGTCTTCGTTTATATGAACACAGCAAAAGCCGTAATCGCCGTTTGCGAAAATCGGGAAATATCCGGTTTGCTCCGCGTCGGAGTAAACAAACGCTTTGTAATTGGAAAGAGCTTCCGATGTTGCATACGAGCCGCCGACCATGTTTATAACATCTATCTCTTTCGGTTCAAAAGGATCGGAAACATCGAAAAGCGATATTTTCATTCCGGCAACGTATGTTGAAACATATTCCTGTCCGTAATAATCCGTCCAAACATTTTCTTTTGTTTCTTTGCCGATACCGAGGAGCAGTCCGTCTGCAACGGGATGAAGATACGTGGAAAAGCCGGGGACCTTAAGCTCGCCGAGGACTTTGGGGGTATTTTCGCTCATATCGATAACAAACAGCGGGTCTACCTGACGAAATGTTACAACATACGCAACATCGCCGGAAAATCTGACGGAGTAGATCTTTTCGCCTGCGGCAAGCCCCGTCAGCTCGCCGATCTTTTCGAGATTACGGTCATACACATAAACACTGTTTGACGAGGTCACGGAATCGGTCGTTGCAATGCGGAATTTGCCGTTATATTCGTTGTACGAAAAAGCGGTCGACGCCTTGCCCGGAACAGATACGGACGCAACGTATTCAAGCGTATCGTTAACGGAATATTTTGCGATGTTCGTGTTTGTCCAGTCGTAATTTATAATATAAAAGCTGTCGGCGGTCATATAGACATTGCTTCCTGCACCGAGAACGGACATCACGTCTGTTTTTCCGCCGTTTTTCCAATCAATTATCGCAACGGACATAACAGACGAAGAAACATAGTTTAACACCGGACGATATATATCCGACGCATCCATCATGTAAAAGCCCTGTTCACTGTTGTAAACATACGGTAAAAAGTCGCACATATCAGGCTCGTCATAATCATACGAATAGAATATTTTATTTGCGACGAGATACATTTTGCCGTCTTTTTCACGTGAAGAGACATAATCGCCCTCAACAAGCGAAGCAAAGCTTTCTTTCGGCAAGGTACGATCGGAGATGTCTATGCAAAAGACCGCAGTACACGTCGTAAACTTATCGGACGGTGTTCTCACAGAGGTCGAAGGCTCTTGATCCTCCGCATCGGGGTCGAAAGCATAACCGAAATTTGTTTTACCCTCAAAATATTCTTCGTTATTCGTCGCCCAAATATTCGCAACGATCAAAGCCGTGTCGCCTTTGATATACATTTCTTTAACATAGCCGTCGCCCGTCGGGAATATTTTATAATAAGACAGGACTTCTGTGTTTGAATCGGCGGCGGAAAGAATAATAAGCTCATTGTTACGAATAACATAGATATACTTGCCGTCGGTCTTTAATATATCGCCCTCGTCAACGTTTTCGTCAACACGGTTCGTTTCGGAAACATCGTATTGGTCCGCATATGTTACCGAATCGGCAAAATCAGACACTGCATCTTCGTCTGTTGCCGTGGGAAGACTGTCGAGCACCCCGTCTACGGTCTCTGTCGTTATAGCATAATAACGCTCCGTCAGGTTTTCCGAGAGATATTTGATAAACTCATCGTTATTTGCAAACTTCAACTCGTTTGTTTTATCGTTTCCGTTTGGAAGATCGTTGTCGTCGTTTTCGTTTTGCTGTTGAGACACGCAGCCTGTCAGTAATAATGACAAAGCAATAATCGTTGCAACAACAGCGGAGGTTATTCTCAAAAATTTCTTCATATGTATCACACACTCCGTATTTTTGTTTATTTGAAGCTTCTTATACCGTTAGACGAACAAAACCGCCAAAAGTTCCCTATTATAAAGTATTTATTTTAAAAGTTGCGGATCCCCAAGCAAACTCACGGTTTTTGCAAATTTACGTTGGAGATCCGTGCGAATATATCTTAGAGCAAATATAGTAATAAATGTAAAAAAATTTATTACAGGTTCGATCATAACAAGATCGGATAAGTTCGGCAATTTACTGAACGATTTTTTCGCCTTTGGCAATAAAGAACGTATTATCCAAAGGATTATACGATTCACAAACCTTAAGGTCTTCCGTATAAACGATATTTCCGTCCGGGTCCTTGATCTCGGCATTGATTTTCCACTCGACATCCGCATTAAAAGGATAAATGCGGTAAATATCGCAAATATACGCAACCTGCCCCGCTTTGGAGCAAAGAGTTTGAGGCTCGTAATAAGGATTTCCGGTAAATGTGTATGTAACATCATAATCCGAAAATTCGGGATTATCTACAGTTAAACCGATATCGAAAAATATCGTTCCCGATGAAACCTTCGCATAACATATCACACCTTCAAGTCCGGAGATCGGGTTTCCTTCCCATTGATCGAGATACAGATCGTATTTAACCGCTGTTTTATCCGAAAGTATCGCCGAAACGGAAACGGTGCCGGATTCGGACCTACCCATATCGGTTCGGATATTCAGCTCATTAAGATCCATATAGCCCCAAGTTACCTCAAAATCCGAAGCACCGTCAAGTTGTGAGAAAATAAAATCGGTCATATAGACGAGTTTTCCGGTAGGAGTAAGATAAGCCTTGTATATAGTTGAGCTACCGAGCATAAAATTATGTTCGGGCATATATACAAGCTTTCCTCCCGTTATTTTTTCGGCCTCTTGTTCCGACATAAACTGAATAGGCAAAATTGTCTGCACAGCCTGCGCCGATTCTGTTCCGGCATGCAAAGTTTCTTCTTCGGACAGCGGATCGTATTCACCAACTGAACCGTCGGCATCTTCGATCACATCATCGATCGCATCATTGTTGATATTTTCTTTGATCTCATTTTCATTCAAATTCGGATCGTTCGGCTCGTTATTTGCGCATGATGTAAATGAAAGCAGAACCGTCAACATCAATATAATAATGACCTGTACTTTTCTCATAGAAATCACTCCTTAGTCCATGAACGTTACTTTCACTGCATTATCCAATGTTTGGCAATAAGACTTATACACTTGGTCCAATGTAGAAACAGCTTGACTATAACTGTTTGAACGGCCGGGGTCACACACTGTAAAAACATACTCACCATTTGAAAGAGTATAACTTGTAAATAATAAATAATGACTGCTAGTATCACTTTGGAAAAGAACAATAACTCCGCCATCATAACTGTCGATCTTCGATGCGATATATGCAGCTTTTTGATTTGCCGTATATGTTGTTGGAAATGTGAAAGAATATGCTGTGTCACCATAATAAGTTGCACATGTCATCCAACTAACCAATACTGGTGAACGAGGAACAATATAATAATTTTTATCGTCTATCAAAGTTGTTCCGGTTACATTGGTTGTTTCAGTGTTAACTAAACTCATCGTAAAAGGATCAGTTGTTTTAACTGACAATGAAACTCCCCTATAGTCAAAACTCCTTGTAACAGCGCCGTTTCTATTTCTATATAACATTGCCATGCATGTTAAAGCACAACCAGAACTCATAAATTCGGGATTTGTTGTTGAATAAAAAACTTTATTTGTAGAAATTGTTGAACTACTTAAAGTAGTACTTGTAGAATAGTAGAGAGTAGATAAATTTGTGGCATTCCAAGATCCTCCTGAAGCATTAGCATTCATTTGACTATACCATATTGGACTAGATACAGCTGATCTATAAATAGTTGAATTTTCTCTAAAGGTGCTTATCTCCAAGTCCTCTCCTTGCGATGCATATACTACTTCATATGTAGGATAATTATTGGTTTTATTTTTAACATCATCTATGGAAAAATTTACCGGGATATATCCCATTTTGTAATATCCCGAAAAGGTAGCCTTGCCGCGAACACTATCTACATTTACTTTATTATGATCATTTATTTCCAAATAATCATAAGAAATGTAAACTTTGTTGTTAAGCTCTTTGAAATTGCTGAGTTCACCAATACAGTAGATGTCATCATTGATAAACAGAATAAAATTGTAGATATTATTGATTTGTATCGGAAGTGCAATATCATTACTTGTAATTGGAGTAAAAAAGCAACTATCATCATTCCAAAAAAAGATATCATATGTTGTTCTTTCTTTTTCTATTTCGTCATTGTCTTTGAGACGTATTACGTAATGATATACTAAATCCTCCAAATCTACCGTTGGGATATATGATTCGACCCAAATTACATTTTCCGAATTAAAATCAACAGCTTTTTTTTCTGTTGCTTCTGTTGAGATGTTTTCTTCTAATTTTTCAATATAAGAAGTGTACTTTTGATTTATATATTTTACAGAGTCATTTTCTATGACCATATCAATGTAAAACGGTAATACGTTGTCTTCATCAACGAATTCAAAAGCGTAATCATCATATTCATTACTTAAACACAGACCATTCCATGCAGGAGTTAAGCTATTATGTTTTACAATCTCAGCCTTGAACCCTACACCGATAATTGAAAATGTTAAAACGACGACTATTGCCATCGCAAAACTCTTTAAAAATTTTTTATTATTCATTGTTTTTATCCTTTCTACATAAAAATTATAGTTTTTAAAATAATCTCAGAATTAAAAGGGTTGCTCACCAATAAAAACATTTGGAAGAACTATTACCCAAAGACAGATTTCAAGCCTCTCGGCTCAAATCAGTTTAATGATTTTACATAAAACAATCCACAAATACAGTTGTTTTCCGCACCTCCGTAACGACATATAATCATTTGTTTTTCGAGAGAACACAATATTATGATAAACATTGTTAAAAATAAAGAAGATACTTCTCATAAAAGATCCCTCACAATCTCTTCAAGATAGCGAACAAAAAAATCAGACCGTTGTTTTTGTCATCGAAAATTTCGTCGGAATAAGTAAAAACGTTACGTTAAATTTTTCTGAAAAATTTCTTGTTGTTTTCTTTTAATATCTATTTATTTGCGTTATCATGTAATCGCCGGAAAAAGGTTAGTAAAATCTCGACATTTTACATTCCATAAATATAGTAACATGCTCAGAAGATGTTGTCAATAGAAAAAAACGGAAGAATAAAAGATTTTCATATTTTTACGGAAGCTTTCCACGAATGATTTACCGGAAAATGTCACTCTGTTAAGTTAACAAAACAAAACTCCATACCGAAAACACATACACTTTTTCATGTTTTATCTCCCTATATGATATAAGACGAAAAAGAAAGGGAAAAGTTCCCTGTTTTAGAGTTTACCGTAAAATTTTTTCAAGGGCAAAAGTTCATTATATTTTTAGCATTATGCGGTTGAAATTTTCCGACAGATATGTTATAATAATATGATATATGGTATCATGGGTATTTTGAGACATGGTATTTTTTACGGAAATCACACTTTACAGGAGACAGTATGCAGTTAAAAAGCCTTGAGCTTACGGGGTTCAAATCGTTCCCGGATAAAACTCTGATAAATTTCAGTTCCGGAATAACCGCGATAGTAGGTCCGAACGGAAGCGGTAAGAGCAATATTGCGGACGCGCTGAGATGGGTCATGGGTGAAACTTCGTCCAGGTCGCTGCGCGGAGTAAAAATGGAAGATGTTGTGTTTGACGGAACGCAGTCACGCCGTCCGCTCGGATTTGCCGAAGTTTCTTTGGTGCTTGACAACAGCGATTCAAGTCTTCCGATAGAGTATTCGGAAGTTGTAATATCGAGACGATATTATCGTTCCGGCGAAAGTGAATATTTTATTAACAAGCAAAATGTTAGATTAAAAGACATACACGATCTTTTCAGAGACACGGGGCTTGGCAGAACAGGTTATTCGATAATCGGACAAGGTTCCGTAACGGAGATCATTTCGGCAAAGAGTTCCGACCGTCGAAATGTGTTTGAAGAAGCTGCGGGCATAGCGAAGTACAGATTCAAAAAAGAAGAAAGCGAACGTAAATTATCGTCAACGCAAGATAACATCGTGCGTCTTTCCGACATTATAACGGAGCTTTCTGACAGGCTCGGACCTCTTGAGCAGCAGGCGAAGAAAGCGAGAAAATATATAGACCTGTTCGACGAAAAAAAGAAGCTTGAAATATCGCTTTGGTTATCCGATCTTACGAGTTTTACGGAAGAGTTAAAATCGCTTGAAAAAACAGAAGCCGCACTAATAGAATCGTCCGCGAAAAACGACAGTGAGATCCTGCGCTGCGAAAGCGAAGCGGAGCGTCTTTCGTACGAGATAACGGCACTTACGGCAAAGATAGAAGCGTTGAGGGCCGAAAGCAAGCAATTTGACGAGCTTTTGCAGGCGAAAAACGCAGAGATCCTTATTATTAACAACGATATCGAGCACGCTCAAAAAGATATCGAGCGTATAACCGCCGAAATAGAAAAGAGCGATCGTTCCGACGCCGAAATAACGGCGGAGATCGAAAAAAAGGAAAACGAAAAGCTTGAGCTTCAAAAGCAGATAGAAAAAACAGACGTCGAATATCAAAATATCATCTCGGAGCGAAATGTTAAACTCGAAAGCGACGTAAACTATGCGAACGTTTCAAACGACTTGCGTTCGCAAATATCCGAGCTGTCGGCGAAAATAACCGAGCTTCAGATCGAAGAGGGACGTTCCGTACAGAAGATACAGGCGATAGACGAGCATACGTTAAACACTCAAAAAGAGCTTGTTGACGCAAAAGAAAGGTTGTCGTCTCTCGAAAAAGGCAGAGAGAGCAACAAAAAAAGAGCTGCGGAGCTTGACGAAAAGCTTGCGGAGAACAAGAACATCTTCAACGGCTATTCGATGAAAGTTTCCGGCTCAAAGAGGAAACTCGAAGCCGCGAACGATGAATACGGCAAGATAAAGCTTTTGCTTTCCGAAAAAAGCAACAAAAAAACGATGCTTGAGGATATGGAAAAGCATTACGAAGGTTTTGCCGGAAGTGTAAAAAGCGTAATGAACGAAGCCTCACGGGGAATCCTTTCGGGCGTACACGGAACCGTAGCGTCCGTTATCAAGGTATCCTCGGAGTATGCAACTGCAACAGAGATCGCGCTCGGAGCTGCGATCCAAAACATAATCGTAAACGACGAACGTTCCGCAAAGGACTGCATATATTTTCTCAAATCGAAAAATCTCGGCAGAGCGACTTTTTTACCGATTTCGACAATAACCGGCAAGAAGCTTGACGAGCGCGAGCTCAAAGGCAAAAACGGGTATTTGGGTATTGCGTCCGACCTTATAACGTACGACGAAAAATACAGAGGCGTTATACAGCAGCTGCTCGGAAGGACGGCTGTTGTGGAAACGATCGACGATGCGACGGATATTGCAAAAGTAAACAGATACTCGTTTAAGATCGTAACACTTGACGGACAAGTTGTAAACCCCGGAGGTTCGCTCACGGGCGGCTCCGTAGGAAGAAATACCGGTATATTAACAAGAACAAACGAGATCGAAAAGCTCGGTGAAGAGATATCCGTTATTTCCGAAGATCTCAAAGCGAAAGCGACGAAAGTTAAGACCGCAACGGCAGAGCTTGCGTCTGCGGAAGCGGCGCTTGACGGACTTATCGCGGAAAACAAGACGGTAAGCGACGAGCATATTCGCGTTACCGCCGAAATCGAGCACAGCACGCAGTATATATGCAATATTTCAGAACAAATACACGCCTTCGAAAATGTTTTAAGCACAAACGACGAGGAAAAGAAAAACACCGAGCTTCAGCTTGAAGCGATACGAAACGATCTTAAAGAGAGCCGCGCGCTCCTTTCGGAAAAAGAAAATGAATCCGCAATTCTTGACGAAAAGCACGAAGCACTCGCAAAAGTTCAAGAAGAAATTGCGCAAAGGCTCCACGAAAAGGAAATCGAAAAGCTCAATAAGATCAAGGACGCAGAGAACAATTCCAATATTATCGAGGCGTTAAAAACAAGGCAAAAAGAGGGCGAAGCCCTCATCGAAAAGCTTCGTTCGGATATTTTGTCGGAACAAGACAAGATCGAAGAATATCGAAGACAAGCTCTCCAAAAGACGGAAGAGCTTGTCCAAATGCGTTTGCGTTCGGAAACAAAGATATCGGATATTACGACCGAAAACGATCGCAGAACGGCGTTTGAAGCAAAAAAGAATCTTCTTTTCGAAGAAGAGAAAAAATATTTTGACGCAAAAGATCGTCTCGGCAGAGAAACGGAACGTCTTACCATTAAAAAGACGGCGCTGCGTGAGGATATCGGGTCTGTTTCGATGAAGATATGGGACGAATACGAAATGACGATGAGCGAAGCCGAAAGCTTTGCTTCAGAACATATTCCGGACGATATCGAGGACGCAAGAAAACGTGTTTCGGAGCTTAAAAATCAGATCAAGGCATTGGGCAGCGTAAATGTTGACGCGATAGACGAATTTGCACAAGTCAAAGAGCGTCACGACACATTGCAGCAGCAAACAAAAGATCTGATCAGCGCAAAAGAGTCTCTCGAAAAGATAATCGAACAGCTTGTAAAAGAGATGACGGAGATATTCGACGAACAGTTCAAAAAAATCAACGAAGCGTTTTCACACGTATTCAAAGAGCTTTTCGGCGGAGGAACGGCGCGTTTAACGCTCACGGAGCCTGACGATCCGCTCGGTTCGGGCGTGGAAATATACGTTGCGCCTCCGGGCAAGGTTATCAAACATCTTTCGTCGCTTTCGGGCGGGGAACAATCGTTGACGGCGATCGCGCTTTATTTTGCGCTTATGAAAGTACGTCCGACGCCGTTCTGTTTGTTAGACGAGATCGAATCTGCGCTTGACGACGTAAACGTAACTCGATATGCGCAATATTTAAGCAGAATGTCGGATAAAACACAATTTCTTTTGATCACCCACCGTCGCGGCTCCATGGAAGCGGCGGACAGACTTTACGGTGTTACAATGCGAGAAAAAGGAATTTCAAAGATACTTACTATTGACGTTTCCGAAACGGAAGAAAACGTCTGACGACGTACATACGGAGGTAAAAAATGGGATTTTTCGATAAGATCAAAGCCGGTCTGACAAAGACAAAAGCGAGTATTCAGAACGGTCTTAACGAGATATTCGCGTCATTTCGAAAAGTTGACGAAGAATTTCTCGATGAATTGATGGAGATGTTACTTCTTGCGGACGTAGGCTATGAAACAGCCGAAAGCATCATAAACGATCTCAGAGACAGGGCAAAGCTTGAAAAGATCGAAGATGCAAACGTTCTCAAAACAGTACTTCGCGACATAATTGCGGATAAAATGACCGGCGACAACGAGCTGAATATTTCAACAAAGCCTTCCGTTATAGTTGTTGTGGGCGTTAACGGCGTCGGTAAAACAACAACGATCGGCAAGCTTGCAAACAGCCTTAAGCAATCGGGCAAAAAAGTTATAATCGCGGCAGCCGACACATTCAGAGCCGCAGCTATCGAGCAAGTGGAGATCTGGGCACAAAGATCGGACATCGAGATCGTAAAGCACAAAGACGGTTCCGATCCCGCAGCCGTGGTCTACGACGCTATTCAAGCGGCTAAAGCGAGAGGCGCAGACGTTGTTATATGCGACACGGCAGGCAGACTTCACAACAAAAAGGGACTTATGGACGAGCTTTCGAAGATAACGAGAGTTGTTTCAAAAGAGCTTCCCGATGCGGACAAGGAGATCCTTCTCGTTCTTGACGCCACTACGGGACAAAACGCCGTTTCGCAGGCAAAGGATTTTAAAGAAGCCACGAATATTACAGGTGTTGTTTTAACAAAACTCGACGGTACGGCACGCGGCGGCGTTACGATCGCCGTAAGAGACGTTACGGGCGTTCCGATAAAATTGATCGGCGTGGGCGAACAAATAGACGATTTGCAGCCTTTTTCGCCGATGGATTTTGCGAATGCGTTGCTTGATATGGAGGCTAAATAATTTGGCAAAAAAAGTGTATAACGACAGCAGTATCAAATCTCTCAAAGGTGCGGAAAGAGTACGTTTGCGTCCGTCCGTAATTTTCGGTTCGGACGGTCTTGAAGGCTGCGAGCACGCTTTTTTCGAGATACTTTCCAACTCCATAGACGAATTTAAAGAGGGCTACGGCGACCGAATAATCGTAACGGCGTTCAACGACAAATCAATCGAGGTGCAAGACTTCGGCAGAGGTGTACCCGTTGACTGGAACGAAAAAGAAAAAGCGTACAACTGGGAGCTGCTTTTCTGCGAAATGTACGCCGGAGGCAAGTACGACAATGCGGACGCCGGCAGTTACGAGTATTCGCTCGGTCTTAACGGTCTGGGGCTTTGCGCTACTCAATATGCTTCGGAATATATGGAAGCGGAGATATTTAACGGAACATATTCTTACGATCTTCATTTCAAAAAGGGCAAGCCCGCAAAGCGCAACAAAGAGGAGCAGTTGGGCAAGTCGGAAAGCGATCACGCATCGGGTTCGCGCATAAAATGGCGTCCGGATATGGAAGTTTTTACGGATATAAACATTCCGCGCGAATATTTTTCCGAAACGATCAAAAAGCAAGCTGTTTGCAATGCGGGGCTTACGATCCTGTTCCGTTGGCAAAACAGCGACGGTATATTTGAGGAAGAAACGTATTTTTATAAAACGGGGATCGCGGGATATCTCGACGAATGCATCGGTCACGACGCGATGACGTCCATTCAAAGTTTTTCCGCAGAACGAAAAGGACGAGACAGAGAAGACAAGCCGGAATATAAGGTAAAGCTGAACGTTGTTTTTTGTTTTTCCAACACAAAACAAATGATCGAATACTACCACAATTCCAGTTTTCTCGAATACGGCGGCTCACCCGACAAAGCCGTAAAAAGCGCATTTGTTCATTCGATAGACGCGCATTTAAAACAAAACAACAAATATCTCAAAAACGAGAGCAAAATAACGTTTGCGGACGTTGCCGACTGTTTGGCGTTGATCTCAAATTCGCAGTCTACCGTTACGTCTTACGAAAACCAGACCAAAAAAGCGATTAACAATAAATTCATACAGGAATGCATGACGGAGTTTCTCAAGCATTCTCTTGAAGTATATTTTATTGAAAACAAGCAGGAAGCCGACAAGATCGCGGAGCAGGTGTTAATAAACAAAAGAAGCCGCGAAAATGCGGAAAAGACGAGGCTCAACATAAAAAAGAAGCTTACGAGCGATATGGATCTTGCGAACAGGGTCGAAAAATTCGTCGATTGTCGTTCAAAAAATCCTGCGGAGCGCGAGTTGTATATTGTTGAGGGCGACTCTGCGCTCGGTTCCGTTAAACTTGCGCGTATGGCGGAATTTCAAGCAATAATGCCGGTCAGAGGCAAAATATTAAACTGCCTTAAGGCGGATTATGCCAAGATCCTGAAAAGCGAGATAATAACGGACCTTATAAAAGTCCTCGGCTGCGGCATCGAAATATCCGCTCACGGGAAAAAATTGCCGGAATTCAGTTCCGACAACTTGCGTTTTCACAAAATAATAATATGCACCGATGCCGACGAAGACGGATATCAGATACGGACCCTTATTCTCGCAATGCTTTATCGTTTAACACCGTCCCTGATATCGGAGGGAAAGGTTTATATTGCGGAATCACCGCTTTATGAAATAACGTGTAAAGACAAGACGATGTTTGCTTACACCGACAGAGAAAAAAACGATATCGTTGCAAAGCTCACGGGCAAAGTATCCGTTCAAAGATCGAAAGGTCTCGGTGAAAACGAGCCGGAAATGATGAAGCTTACAACAATGGATCCGGCGACGAGAAAGCTTATAAAGGTCATGCCGGAAGAAAAAGAGCCGACGGAAGTTATGTTTAACACATTGCTCGGCAACGATCTGGACGCAAGGAAAGAATTTATTGCGGTAAACGGACCGAGATATCTTGAGCTTGCGGACATATCCTGAGTACTGTTTTAACAAACAACGTTGTTCGACATAATCAAAAAACATAAATATTGCGGGAGCATTGCTCCCCCCAAAAGAGGAAAAATGAAAAAATATATACTTTTCGACTTGGACGGCACACTAACGGACCCTGCTGAGGGAATAATCAAATCGATAAAATATTCTTTGGAAAAACTTGATGTTAAACAATACGACGAAGAAATACTCACGCAATTTATCGGTGCGCCGCTTGTTCAGGCATACTCACAATATTTCGGTTTTGACGAAGAAAAAGCAAAGAAAGCCGTTGAGTTATACAGAGAATATTTTACACCGACCGGGATATTCGAAAATTTCGTATACGACGGGATATCGGAGCTTTTGAAGCGTCTTTGCGATAACGGATATATTCTTGCCGTTGCGACGCTTAAACCTACGGTCGCGGCAAAAAGGATATTGGAGCATTTCGATCTTGCGAAATATTTTGTTCTTGTTTCGGGCAGTGATCCAAACAAGACGAACGAAACAAAGTCGGATATTATCGCAAATGCGATTGCGGCTTTAAACATTAAAGACAAGTCGCTTGCCGTGATGACCGGTGACAGAAAGCACGATATGCTCGGAGCTGCGATCAACGGCATTGACAGTATCGGTGTTCTTTACGGTTACGGCGGCAAAGAGGAGCTTTCTTCCGCCGGAGCGAAATTTACAGCACAAACGCCTGCGGATGTGTTCGATATCGTAAACAAGAATTAACCGCTCACGTTTTTAACATAGGAGAAATCAATGCAAAATCAAACGGAACAGCCTATTACCCGTACAATAGAAGAAAACTATATGCCATACACGATGAGCGTTATCGTCTCACGTGCAATACCCGAAATAGACGGATTTAAGCCCTCGCACAGAAAGCTTCTGTACACAATGTATAAAATGGGGCTGTTGACCGGAGCAAAAACCAAGAGTGCGAACATTGTCGGTCAAACAATGCGTCTTAATCCCCACGGAGACATGGCGATATACGAAACGATGGTGCGTTTAACAAGGGGGCACGACGCGCTTATTTTGCCGCTTGTTGATTCAAAAGGCAACTTCGGCAAGCATTATTCGCGAGACATGGCATTTGCCGCACCACGTTATACGGAAGCAAAGCTTGATCCGGTATGTTCCGAAATATTTGCGGACATAGATAAGGATGTCGTCGATTTTGTCGATAATTACGACGGAACGATGAAAGAGCCGACGCTTTTGCCGACGACGTTCCCGAACATACTTGTCAATCCCAATCAGGGCATAGCCGTCGGTATGGCAAGCACGATATGTTCGTTCAATCTCAACGAAATATGCGAAACGACGATAGAGCTTATCAAAAATCCGGATCATAACATTATGCTCACGCTCACTGCGCCGGATTTTACAACGGGCGGATATCTTATTTATAACCGGGAGCAGCTTCGTCGAATATACGAAAACGGCGTCGGTTCGTTCAAAGTAAGGGCGAAATACAATTTTGATAAAAAAGCGAATTGTCTTGAAATAACGGAGATCCCGTTTTCGACGACTGTCGAAGCGATCATAGACAAGATAGTCGATCTTGTTAAAGCGGGAAAACTCAAAGAAATATCGTATGTAAGAGACGAAACGGACATCAACGGCATGAAGATCGCGATAGATCTCAAACGAGGTGTTGATCCCGATAAGCTTATGCAGCGTCTTTACAAGCTGACGACGCTCGAAGATTCTTTTTCCGCGAACTTTAACATTCTTATCGGCGGCAGGCCCAAGATCATGGGTGTAAAAGAAATTCTTAACGAATGGGTCGCATTCAGGACGGAGTGCATTAAGCGCGGTCTTTTTTACGATATTAAAAAGACAAAGGACAAGCTCCATCTTCTTTTGGGCCTTCAGAAGATCCTTCTCGACATCGACAAAGCCATAAAAATCGTTCGTGAAACCGAAGAAGAAAGCGATGTTGTGCCGAATCTTATGATCGGTTTCGGAATCGACGAGATACAGGCGGAATTTGTTGCGGAGATCAAGCTGAGAAATCTCAACCGTGAATATATTTTAAACAAAACGGCGGAGATCGAAAAGCTCAAGAAATCGATAGACGATATGGAGAGCACGTTATCTTCCGCTCAAAAGCTGAAAAAAGTAATAATAACTCAACTGACGGCGATAATGAAAAAATACGGCAAACCGAGACGAACAGCACTTTTGTACGAAGATGAGATAATCGAACCGGAAGAAGATGTTGTCGAAGAAAATTATCCCGTCACGGTATTTATGACAAGAGACGGCTACTTCAAAAAAATAACGGCGCAATCGCTGAGAATGTCGAGCGAACACAAAATAAAAGAGGGCGATGAGCTTAAATTTACTTTTGAAGCCGAGAATATTTCGAATTTGCTTATCTTTACGGATAAATTCCAGGTTTACAAAGCACGGATATGCGATTTTGACGATTCAAAAGCGTCCGTCCTCGGAGATTTTCTGCCGCAAAAGCTCGGTATGGACGACGGTGAAACGCCGATCTTCATAACCGCCACGAATGATTACAAAGGGCATATCCTGGCATTTTTTGAAAACGGCAAATGCGCAAAGATAGATATGTCTTCTTACGAGACAAAAACAAATCGCAAAAAGCTCATAAACGCATATTCCGACGCATCGCCGCTTGTTGCAATGTTTTCGACAACAGAGGAAAAGCTGTTTGTTTTGACCGCATCAAACGGCCGCTGCCTGATTGTTGACAGCGGAGCAATAAGCGAAAAAACAACAAAGAACACCGCCGGAGTGAATGTCATGACGCTTAAAGCAAAAAGCATTCTTGAAGACGTTGTACCGTATTCGGAAGGAATGTTTGAAGATCCGAACAGATACAGAACAAAAAATATCCCCGCAGCCGGTGCATTTTTAAAGAACGGCGACGAATCCCCCACACAAATCAAGCTTATATGATAAAAACAGCTGTAGAAAACTTTCGTTTTTTTACAGCTGTTTTTTCTGAAATTTAAATCGGAGGAACGCTTGAAAGCACTTACGATCTGCGCAGGGAGATAGGATTTCGTGCGGGATTATAACAATCACAAAACCCTTGAAGAAAAATTTTCCGCCTTAGACGTGCGTAACATCTGCGTTAGGTTATTAAAGAGGACATATCACAAAATGTTAAGCACAAACGCAATAATCCCTATAAAAATCGGTCATTGCCTGTGTGATGAGTTTTTGACCTTCGCTGTTCGGGTGGATCCCGTCTGCGCAAAGCAGATCACAATAGTTATGTTTATCCAAAAAATACGAACGCACATCGATAAACAGGGAGTTCGTTTGGTACGCAAGCTTTGCGATAACGTTGGAATAAAGCTCCTGGAAACGATATATCATCTGCACATCGCCCAGCCACTGCAAAATGTTAAGAACGGAAAGTCCGTCTTTTGTTATCCAATTAAGATATTTTTGCGCGTCGATCGGAGGCAACGACATAATAACGGGCGTTGCGCCCACGCTTTTAACACGTTCGATGATCTCGAAATATAATTTTTCAAACGTACCGAGCGGAGTTACGGGATCGTGATGCTCGCTCGGAAGCTCCGAGATCTCTTTCCAAACATAATTGCAATCGTTTCCGCCGTATTCTATTAAAACAAGACCTTCCCCTACTCTGCCGTTCTCTATCGCGCTGCAAACAAGCTTTGCGCCTTTAACTACCGTGCAGCCGAAAACAGACCTGTTGTTTACATCAACATTCGTCTCTTTCGCAAATTCCATACTCGGCGAACAGGAAGAAAGCACGTATCGCTGAGTACTGTCGTCAAGCAGTACCCCTTTCATTATCGAATCCCCGAAAATATCGAGATTTAAACCTTTAGTCATAGAGTTCTTCCTCACATCATGTAGTTTCTAAAACTATTATATCACATCTTCATCAACACGTCAAGCCTTTTTCATAATAAGTTTATGAACTATTTTGCAAATTTTTCAATTAAACATCTTCCATTTCTCTTAAAAGTGTGATATAATATATCTAAAGAAACAGACTGCGTATAACGGTTTTGCGGAATACCACTTGCGATTATGATGATCGCAGCGATTACAATCGCATTGAAACATATTTTGTAAAGCGGACTGTTCCGAAGAAAGGATGCTTTTGTTAAATCAAAAGAGATGATCATAAAAATGGAAGAGAATGAAATACAAGCAAGCGAACCGAACATAAAAATAATAAACTGGTGTGAACAGATGATGTCATACCGTATTCCGAGATGGAAAGAGTTGCCTGAGATCGAATTATACATGGATCAGGTGATTGCATTGATGGAAAAATATCTCGGTGTATTTTTTGACGAAGAAAACAAGACGATAACGCCGTCCATCATAAACAATTACGTCAAGCTCGGTCTTGTTCCCGCACCGGTCAAGAAAAGATACTCGAAGATCCACCTTGCATACCTGCTTATTATCTGCATTTTAAAGAAAATTATGCCGATAAACGCCGTTATGAAAATAATAGAATGTCAAACTCAAAAATATCCGATAGAAGATGTTTACGACCATTTTTGCGAGGAGCAGGAACGTTCGTTGTTGAGCGTGATCAAAAAAACAGCAAATATTTGCGGTGAAGACTGCGATAAAATGATCATCGAAGATTTTATATTAAGCTCTGCCATAACGGCAAATTCGGAAAAATCCGTAGCCGAAAAAATAACGAGCTTATTGGAAGAAAACGAAGCTCCGGACGGCAAAGAGAAAGAGAAAGAGAAAGATAGAGATAAGGATAAAAAATAGATGACCGATTTGTTTTCGAATCGGCTGTAAAAACAGCAACCCCGACAGGTTTTATAGATCTGTCGGGGTAATTTTGTATATGAAAAATGATATTTCGTTTTGCAGTAAAACCACGTACACGATTAAAAATCCGCACACGATTAAAACCCATATGCGCAACGCACGTATATAAGCAAAACACACATATGCGCGTGACTCATAGCGATTGAAATCCGCACGAGATCAAGCCCTGCGCACGATCGAGACCCGTATGCGAACAAAACACGAATGTAAGCGGCGGCAAACGACACGCTGTCAAATCAGCTTGTGCCTCGGAATTATTGTTGTTTGCTGTTTTCAACAAGGCCCATAATATCGGTCTTGCCGTAACACGATTCCCAGTCTACCATAAAGTCGTCGATAGCGTACTGAGTGAGAGGATGATATGTGAGGGTATGGAAAAGTTCCGTATTGATCGTAACGGCATGGCCGCCGACCATAGCGATCTTGTGGATCTGTTCGACTGTTTTAAAGCTTGCGGCGAGAACTTTTGCCTTGATATCGTGCTGTTTGAACATTTCTACTATTTCGCCGACGACATGAACGCCGTCGGAAACGATGTTATCGAGACGGTTAACATACGGAGCTACAAAATCCGCGCCTGCAAGAGCTGCGAGCATAGCTTGCTGTTGTGTAAAAATAGCGGTCTCGGTAACTTTTATGCCCATTTTTTTGAGCGCCATGGTAGCCTTAAGGCCTTCGGGGCAGACAGGAATTTTAATATAAAAATCGCCGCCGACTATGCCCTGAAGAGTAACGGCTTCCTTTATTATACCGGCTGCATCGGGAGCGGTAGCCTGAATGTGGAGCATTCTGTCGGGTCCGATTATTTCGCGTATGCTTTTGATAAGCGTTATGAAATCTGTTTTTTCTCTGGAGATGATAGTCGGGTTCGTTGTTACACCGGCTACGGGATAAAATTCGACGCATTCTCTGATTTTTTCGAGATTTGCACTGTCGATAATGTACATCATAATAAAAGACCTCTTTATTTATATAAATTTTATTTTTTTCTTGATTTTATTCTTTGCGCATTGTTTTTAACATAGCGATCTCTCTTGCGTATCCGTCAAGATCATTCGGTGTTTCCAAAAAAAACGGAAGAGAACGAAGTTTGGGATGATTTATTATCGCACTCAACGCATCAAGCCCGATAGTACCGTCGCCGAGCTTTTGATGTCTGTCTTTATGGCTGCCGACGGGATTCATACTGTCGTTTAGATGTATGGCAAAAAGCCTGTTTAAGCCTATTGTTTTGTCAAACGTATCGATAACGGCGTCGAGATCCGTAACGATATCGTAACCGGCGTCGCTTATATGGCACGTATCAAGGCAAACTCCGAGCTTGTCCGAAAGCTCGGTTTGTTCGATTATGCGAGCAATTTCCTCAAAACGCCCGCCGATCTCGGAGCCTTTACCTGCCATGGTTTCGAGCAGCACGGGTGTTGAGATATCGGGTGTTAAAACACGATTTAACGTTTCGGATATCTGCTTGATGCCGACATCGACGCCCTGCCCCGTGTGACTTCCGGGATGAAAATTGTAAAGCGCACCGGGGATGTTGCAAAGACGGGCAAGATCGTCTGTCATCATCTGCACTGCAAGATCACGCAGCCCCGGATTTGAAGAGCAGGCGTTCATTGTGTACGGAGCATGGCATAAAACGACCTTTATGCCGTGTTCCTCAGCTGTTTTTTTATATTTTTCGATATCGTTAAGATCCAAAGGGCGAGCCTTGCTGCCTCTGGGATTTCTGGAAAAATACTGGAATGTATTTGCGCCGATACCGACGGCGGTTTTTGCCATGGCATCAAATCCGTTCGATGCGGAAAGATGGCAACCTACGGTAAACATAAAATTTCCCCTTTAATTTAAATCGGAAGCGGTCGTATCAAGAACAGACAGTGCCGCCAGTATGCTGTCGGAGATATTTGTTAAAGACATAGACGGAACATTCGGACGAGAGATCGTCTGCTCCGGTACGAACGGCACATGAATAAAACCGACATTTATCGGTAATTTGTTATCCGAAACATACTTAAGAAGACCGTAAAAAAGGTGATTACAAACAAACCTGCCGGCATTGTCCGAAACGAGTGCCGGAAGCCCGACGGAATTGATCGCATCCGCCATATTTTGAACGGGCAGCAAAGTACAAAGTTTTTCGGGTCCGTTCGGACAATTAACGGTATGCAAACAAACGCCGGCATTGTCCGCATGGTCGGAATCGGCGATATTGACAGCTATCCGTTCAATGTTTACGGACGCTCTTCCGCCTGCCTGACCGACGCAGATAACAACATCGGGCGAAAAGCGTTCGATTGCGGATACCGCTGTTTTAACGGACGTGTAATATTCGGTCGGTATAAGCAATGTTTTAACGACCGCAAAATTGATCTTTTCCGCTGTTTTGCAGACAGCCTGCCACGACGGATTTATCGTTTCGCCGCCGAATGGGTCAAAGCCCGTGAGCAATATTTTCATATGCGATTCTCTTTATTTACAAGCATTGAATTTTTCTGTTTTGCGTTTAAACACGAGGACTGTTTGTTTGAATACACTTATATATATTATAGCACCTATTTATGACAAATCAATAGCAAAATCGATTTTAAAAAAACAACATAAAAATTTTTTCCGTCTTCATATTTCGAGTATTTTTTTACCGTGAATGGGATATAATAGAAAAAAACTGTTAAAGGAGAAGCAATGGCTGCGTATACTGTAAACAATGATATTTTAACGGTACAATTAAAGGGCGAGATCGATCACCACACGGCAAGCAAGATCTCAAAAGAGACGGACGAGCTGATTTTGCGGTACGAACCGACGCTGCTGATACTCGATTTTTGCAAAGTCACGTTCAGCGACAGCAGCGGAATCGCGGTCGTATTGGGCAGATATAAAAAAATGAAGGCATTGGGTGGGACCGTAGAGCTTGCGTCCGTACCGAAAGGGATAAAGCGGATATTTTCGCTTGCGGCGTTGGACAAGCTTGTTAAATTCAGAGAAAACGTAGTATAGGAGATGAAAAAAATGTATTTGTTAAACGAAATGACACTCGGGTTTCCCGCAAAGAGTGCAAACGAAAGTTTTGCGAGAGTAAGTGTTGCGGCATTTGCAGCGCAGCTTGACCCGACGGTAGAAGAGCTTGCGGAGATAAAAACCGTTGTATCCGAAGCGGTAACGAACTCGATAGTTCACGGATACAGAGAAAAAAGCGGGAGTATACATATAAAAGCAAAGCTGTATACCGACAGCTATGCCGGCAAGATCACGATATCGATACGAGACAACGGTGTCGGAATAAAAGACATAGCGCAGGCATTGGAGCCGTGTTTTACGACCGGAGCGGACGACAGAGCCGGTATGGGTTTTACGATAATGCAATCGTTTACGGACAAGTTCAGGGTCAGTTCAGCAGAAGGTAAAGGAACGACGGTCATAATGGAAAAAAAGATAGTGCGAAGAAGCTGATGGATAAAAATATACAGCTTTTGCAAGAACTCAAAAACGGAGATCCCGTTGCGGAAAGCAAGCTTGTTGAACAAAATATGGGATTGGTTCGTTCCGTCGCATACAGATTTACGGGAATGGCAGCCACGGGTGTTGACACCGAGGACCTCTGTCAGATAGGCGCGATAGGTTTGTTAAAAGCGATACGGAATTTCGACACGGAACGCTGCACGATGTTTTCAACATATGCGGTACCGCTTATTATAGGCGAGATCCGAAAATTTTTGCGCGACGACGGCACCGTTAAAGTAAGTCGTTCGATAAAAGAAAAATATTATAAGATCAAGAAAGAAACCGCGAAGCTGTCATCTGTGTTAACGCGAGAGCCGACCGTGACGGAAATATGCACGGCGACCGGGTTTTCGGCGGAAGATGTGATCATGGCGCTTGAGTCGGGAGTTTACCCGACATCCATAGATGAATCCGAGGAGGGGGAACATCCGCTTTCGGAGCGTATCGCGATACAAGAAAAAACGTCCCCAACAGACAGGCTTGCGTTGAAGGAAGCGTTATCCAAACTCGACACGAAAGACAGGCAGATAATTACGCTGAGATATTTTTCCGCAAAAACACAGGTCGAGACGGCGAAGATACTCGGAATGACGCAAGTTCAGGTATCGAGGCGAGAAAAAAAGATAATAGAAAATCTGAAAAACGATTTTTTGTAAAAACAGACAGTGCATATAAAAATGTACTGTCTGCTGGTTTTTATTCAGATATTTGATCTATGCGAAGCCCGACCGCGTATGCGAGCGTGCCGACGGGGATAGATATCATACTTTTTTTAACGGTGATTCTGTTTCCGTTTTTGTCCTCGAAAACGACTTTGTTTTTTTGAACGGATATCTTCTCCTTATCTATATCGCAAACAGACATTTCTCCTTTTCTCTGAACAGAAAGCCGTTCGTTCGTCAAAACGACCGACGGACCGGAAAAAATATTGCGAAAACAATTGACCGTACCGGCAAGCATAAAAACGGAAATGACCCAAGATAACGCAAATGCTATACAGTTGACTGTTTTTTCAAGCACGGTTTCCCGCGGCAGTCCGGCGCCGAAAACGACAGCGACCACCGAAGCGGCAAATGCGGAAAGAAAGCCCAAGCCCCAAAAGAGATTTCTGAGTTTAGGTCTGTAAACGTTAAGCACGATGTTGTTCATAAGCGGAGATCCTTTCTGTTAAAATTTCGGAAAAATGCTTTAACGAGCAGGAAATATCGAATGCGAAGACGGAAAAAAGCTCCGATCCGGTATGTATTTCGACAAAACCGAAAAAATTATCGTGAAGCGTAACTTCCCGTATTTCGTTAAATTGCAGCTCCCACCGTCCGTAAAGCAAGATTTTGTCGTTTGTTATAACGTATTTCGGCGATCTGATAAGCAAATAACACGATATCAAAAATATGACCGCACACATAACGATGCGTAAAATAACCGTTTTAACATTAAGATAATTGCCGGAAATAAGAGAGTATACGGAAATGACGATAATAAGCGCCGAAAAGACGATCAAAGCGACTAACGGAACGGTTTTTGTCAATGCGGGGCCGAAAACGAAATTTCCGTTTTTATCCGGCTGAGGTTTTTTCATTTTAACACGAAACCAACCTTTTTATATACTTTTCTCAGCGTTTTGTCGGCGATATAACGCGCTCTTTCTGCTGATTGTCTGTAGATATTTTCGAGCTGTGCTTTATCGGACGTATATATTTTGTATTTATCCTGAATATCGGCAAGCATATCGGCAACGGTTTCGCCTACGGCAAGCTTAAAGTCACCATAACCTTTGCCGTCGAACTCTTTTTCGATATCTTCAAATGTTTTGCCGGTAACAGCGGAATATATCGTCATGAGATTGTTGATGCCGTCCTTGCCGGGTGCAAAACGCACGCTTGCTTCACTGTCGGTAACCGCCTTTTTGAATTTGCGGACAACAACATCGCGCGGATCGAGAAGATTGATCGTGCCGTTTTCGTCATCATCGCTTTTTGACATTTTTGCCGTCGGATTTGTAAGAGATTTTATTCTTGCTCCGACTTTCGGCGTGTATGCTTCGGGGAGCGTGAACACATCTCCGTAAATGCCGTTAAAACGATTTGCGATGTCTCTGCATATCTCAACGTGCTGCGTCTGATCCTCGCCTACAGGAACGAGATCTGTCTGGTAAAGAAGGATATCAGCCGCCATAAGAACGGGATATGTAAAAAGTCCGGCATTTATATTTTCCGCATTTTTAGCGGATTTATCTTTAAACTGCGTCATTCTCGAAAGCTCTCCGAACATGGTGTAGCAATCGAGGATCCAACCAAGCTCCGCGTGCTGCGAAACGTGGCTTTGGTAAAAGATGGTGTTCTTTTCGGGGTCGAGGCCGCAAGCAAGATAAAGTCCGAAAAGTTCGAGTGAATTTTTACGAAGAACGGCGGGATCTATTCTTATTGTTAAAGAATGAAGATCGGCGATACAATACAGGCAATTATAATCATCCTGCATTTTGATCCAGTTTTTAACAGCTCCGAGATATCCGCCTATATTAAGATTACCCGTCGGTTTTATGCCGCTGAGTATTGTTTTTTTAGCCTTTTCCATTTATATATTCTCCTATCGTTTTGATGCCGTACTCGATATTTTCGTAAGACGGCATTGAATAATTAAGACGCACATACTCTGTCGGTGCGTTCTCGTCTGTTTGAAAAGCGGTGCCGGGAACGACCGCCACTTTCCTTTCAAGCAATTTTTTACTGAGAACACCTGCGTCCTCGCCGATAAACCTGCAATAGATAAATATACCGCCCTCCGGAGAGGAGCGCCAGAAACGATCGGCGGGAATATATTTGTCGAGAGCCGATGTGATATGCTCGCATTTTGAGCTGTAAAGCTCGCAAATCGGCTTTATATGTTCGTCAAGATCGTACTTATCGAGAAAGCCGGAAACAAGCATTTGAAAAAAGATATTCGTATGAACGTCCGTTACCTGTTTTGCGACAACAAGTTTTTGCGCGATCTCGTTCGGCGCGGAAACAAAGCCGACACGTATGCCGGGAGAAAGTATCTTTGAAAACGAGCCGCAATATACGACTATTCCTTCGGTATCCATTGCCTTGATCGGAGGTATGTCCGAACCCGAAAAACGCAGTTCGCCGTACGGATTGTCTTCAAGAATGGTAACGCCGTATTCGACCGCAAGAGCATAAACACGTTTCCGCTTTTCCGCAGACATCGTAACACCCATAGGATTTTGAAACGTCGGGATAAGATACAGGAGCTTTGCACGTTTTTCCTCTTTGAGAGCACGTTCAAGCTCGTCCGTGTTCAATCCGTCGGGTTCCATAGGGATACCGCGCAGCTTGGTACCGTATGTGCGAAAACAGTTGAGCGCGCCGATAAATGACGGTTCTTCGCATAAAACGGTGTCGCCTGGATCGCATAAGACTTTTGTTGTTAAATCAATACCCTGTTGACCGCCGGTGACGACGAGAGTTGTGTTTCCGTTTTTACAAATACCGAATTTTTGCTCCATACGAGCCGCAAGCTGTTCACGGAGCGGAGCATACCCTTCGGTGACGCCGTATTGCAACGAAGCAACGGGGTTTTTCGAGAACAATTCGTCCGCTATACCTGACATTTTGTCTGCCGGGAAAGTGGACGGATCCGGATTGCCTCCGGCGAGCGAGACGATCGTCGGGTCGCCGAGGACTTTGAAGATTTCTCTTATTGCCGACGGTTTAACGCCGGAAATGTTATTCGAAAATATCATTATTTTGTTCTTCCATAGTCGATAATTTCAAACCGATGTAACGCCCTGACTTGCAATAAAAAATCGGAGAGTGTAAACGATTTCAACCTACGCAGAAAGCGTTCTCTTCTCAGGGTTTGAACGAAAGATCATAACTTTTACCGAAGCCTTGAGATAAACTCGTCGTCTAAGAGACACGAAGCATCTGCGTTATGTTATAATATTATATTGTACCACAAAAAATTCACTTTGTCAACACATAAGATAGCGCGCTCTCCCTCTTGCAAAAGCAGTCGAAATATGGTATACTGTATGCAGAAAAGTATGTTATTTTCGTCTATGGCAACCTGTCGGAACACAATGGCGAAAGACGAATTTATTTCAAGAAAACAAAGGATTGAATATTTTGAGTAATTTTGATGATTTTAAAACGGAGTTTGTGCGTTCCGCATGCAATATCGGTAAATTGTGCGTGAAACCGGAATACGCTTATAAAAAAGATTATTCCGATTTCCTTTTTGCGGGAACAGTCATTCCGAGCTTGACATATTTGCTGTTTGCGTTAAACCTCGGTCTTGAAAGGCAGTCGTTTCTCTCGTCGGCTACGGCGTTAAAAACGGTCATTCTTGCATTTTTCGGAATAATCATAGGGTTTGTAACAGCTATAATACTTGCCGGCGTTGCGTATTTGGCAAGTCGCTCGGCAGGCAAAGAGATCAACGGCTTCCGTTTTCTCGGCTGTGCGGAATATTCGTTCGGCATATCGCTGTTAGTAGAAATGATAGGTTTTATCATAAGGCTCATAACGCACGAAAACACGATCTCGTCATTCGGCATTCTCGGCATTTTTGTCGCGCTGATCTCCGTTTTCAGATGTCTTCGTACGTTCGTTGACGCACCGAAACACATTTTCGTCTGTTTTGCGGCGCTCGGCGGAATATTGACGATGCTCGGCATGAACATTCTGTTTTTCGCATCGTTTTAACGTACAGAAAGGATGTCAATCATGAAACTCGATAAAAACATAATAACCGGAGCTTCCGTGCTTATCATTACCGTAATTTGCGGCATTTTCTCATTAAACGGCGGCATGGGTTCCGTTTTGATAGCTTCGCTGTTTTACATAGCGGCGGCAGCGGCGATACTCATAGCGTATTCGTTCGTATTACCGCAAATGATAGGCGTCGGTGCGGACTGGATCTGCTTTGCGCCGTTTACGATAATGCTGATAGTTTCCAGGGCAATATTGGGCTGGGATATTTTCATGCCGTTTTACGTTTCGGGCTTTTTTGCCGTTACGGCGGATATGTTCGCCAAAAGCAAACAAAAAAACAAACACGAAGCGCTTATCATTGCAGGTACAGGAGCGGCGTCCGTCTTGCTTTTTGCGCTGATCTCTTTTTGCGGAGGTATCATGCTGTGAAAAAGAACGGTTTTTTCTTATTTTTACTGATATTTTTGCTTGTTTTTCCGCTTATATCGTTTGCTAAGGGTTACATAGATACTTCCGATAAGACGGATCTCACTTCCGAAGAAATAACAAAACTGATAGCCGACCATTGTTATTGCGGAAGAGAATATTATACGGAAGAAACCGACGGGCACGCGGTGTACGATTGTGTTAAATGCGGACAAAATATGTACGTATGCAAATGCAACTGCTGGTGCGGTGCGGAAACGGAATATGACACGAACGGAACTTACGGTTCGTTTTCGGTAAAAGTTTGTTCCGAGTGCAAATTGCCGTGTATCCTTTGCGTTTGCAGAAGCGACAGAGAAGCGATCATTTACGCCGAGCAGCAAAGGCGCGACAAAGAGATATCGTCGCTCAATATTATCCGTCCGCAAAATGTTTTAACACCTATTTTAGCGGTTCTGTTTTCGGCGATCTTTATTGCATTGAGCATTTGGGCAAACAGATCCGATGTGTTTAACAATATCCTCAAAAAGCTGCCCGAAACACAAGAACATGACGAGACAGACGACTCAAACACTAAAACAGTGCATTCCGCCGAGCCGAAAGAAGCTCGTATCAATGAACAGCCGACAAAAAACGGCGAAGCAAAACGGGAAGATGAGCCGATAGCGATACCGGAGAACAAATCAAGCGGTGCTTTTAAGCTTTACAAAACGATTTTAGCCTCGACATCGCAACGCTCCGAACATCAACCGTTACTCGCGCATGACGAGCCCGATCTGACGTTTACGGAAGAAGAGATAAGTCTTATTCTTAAAGTTGCTCGTTTAACACCGAACGAACGGTCCGCATTGACCGTTATCGAATCGGAGACGATGGCAGATACGCTTGCGGAGCTTATTCTTGAGGGAATTATAATAAAAGAAAACGAAACATTGGTCGTTGAAAGAAATATTTTGCAATATATAGCCGACCTTGCGCAGCCGAGTGTTTCCGTCGTGTTCGACACGGTATTTTCCGGGAAATACACTTTCTGTACCTGCGGAAAGAATTGGTACTCGCTTAACGGAAACAACGAAGTCGAAATACGTGTTTTCGAAGATCCTGCGGCGCTGTGCGAATGGATATGCGACGTATTCGACGTGCCAAACACGGAAAAGAATATACCGAGCACGGATATTTCCTTTGATTATGCGGAATTTTCGCTTTATTCCATCATACGTATTCTCGGTTTTTCCGACCCGTTCGCAAAAGAGGACATACTAACGTCCGATATTTGCAAAAAGATCCGAGACAGTCTTTATTCTTCGGGCTTTTTCAAGACTGCGGAATCGTTTGCTGTTATTTCTCGGGAAAACGGCTTTGAACATACCTGCGACAGCATGAAGAAAAAAGGACTTTTGTTTGAAAGCGACGGACGTTTTATGTGTTCGAGAGCGGTAAACGCCGTTTTAAACTGCGAAGATCTGCGAGACTGCATTCATCTTACAAAGCACGGCAACGCAAGCTTTGAAATGATGCTCGTGCTCAAACAGAACGGCGCTGCGGCGATTTACGACGACGGACAGTCCGTAAGAGTTGTATCTGCGGCAAACATCCCGTGGAAACAGTATATAATCTAACGCAGATGTCCGTTCTCCAAGACATCAAATTTCTCTTAATGATTCGCTGCTGAAACTAACGGTTAACGCTCTCTGCGTAAGTTGTAAAAATATAAAACAAACGACCCCCTCGTTATATTAAAACTTTGCACGGTTCTGTGCGGAGTTAATATCACGAGGGGGATTTTCAATAATGAGTTTACAACGTTATTCAACACAGCCTAAAAATCGGCTATATCTTTTATGAGGACAAACGTCGTATGTTAAACAAAGAGATCAAAGTATTTTTCCGTTCAACATACCTTTATATACGCTTTCGCCCGAATCTTCTATCATAACGCCGCCGCAATTTTTGCGGTAAAACTCGATAGGACCGGGGCTGCCGATTACAGCGTAGGCATAACCGTCCTCTTTCATACCGTGAAGACACGCAAGAAGAAGCGCACGACCTATGCCCTTACCGCGCTCGGAGGGTTTGACACCGGTGGGACCGAAAAAGTTTTTCACCGTGGCGTTCCAACAGGCAAAACCGAGCATTTCGCTGCCTTTTTCCGATTCGCGAACGGCAATGTAAAGCGTTTTGGGACTGTTAAAAAAAGCGTTTTCGGCTTCCGACGCCCAAAGCGTATCGGGAAAATATTTTTTTATCCATTCGATCACCGCATAATTTTCGGGGCCGATCGGACGTCTTATCGTGATACCGATAGACTTCATTTTTTCCGTTTCGGGATAAAGCGGAGGGAGCTTAAAAAGCTTAACGAGCATATCTGCCATAAAAACGTCAATCTCCTATGGGATTACGTTTTACAAGCTTTGCATGGACCGCAACACGAACTGCTCTGTCGAAGCCTTTGCAGGTGGAAAGTGTTAAAATACGGTCATTTTCGTCAAATTCAAACGTTTCGAAAGCGCCTTCGATTTGATTTTTGCTTTGAACTTCATATGCAAAACGTATAAAATCGTTGGAATCCACAAAGTCCGTCTTGATATAATCGTAGTAAACATCTGTCTCGTACCAAGAGAAGATCTGCCAAACGGTCTCATCGTTGAACGTGTTTATCTTGATAAAATGATTGTTGCCGTTGGAATACCATTCGACTGCTTCGTCGAGATCTTTAAGACCGCCGAACATCTTATAACTGCGCGCATGGCCGTAGATGACTGTGTTGTAATTGCTTGTGATGCTGTCGAGATTACATCTGTAATCCGCGTAGACCCAACCGTTGATATTTTCTTTTTTATCGAACGTATGGGTAAGGTAGTACTCATTATCTGTTGTTTGAACGATAGCGGTATCGATCGGAGTACCTTTTGCTTCGCTTTTGGAGCCGGGCACGTATATCCAGCCCACGGTGTCTTCATTAGTTTTTAACAAACTTTTTAGGTTGCTGACTTTCAAATACGGAATCGTTGAAATATCTATATCCTCGGGACGAATAACAACGCCGGACTCCGATTTTTCTTTATCGGACGAGGGACGCGAGATATAATATTGCGTATCCTCTTCTTCATTGATATTTTCCTGATCGGCAAGCTCTTCTTCGTATGTTCTGTCGTTATAAACATCGTTTTCCGAGCCGGAATTTGTGTCGGTGGAAGGTGTTGTTGTTTGATCGGTATTGTTTTCGGTATTATCCGTATTATCCGAGCTGTCCGAACTATCAACGTTATCGGTCTTGCCGCTCGATGTTCCCGTTCCGGAACCGGAAACGTTGGGATCTATCGGTGCCGGGGGGACGTTAACATCCGTATCGGGATCGGAGCCGGAATCATCGTCGTCGCCTCTTACAGTGTTCCAAATATCGTCCGACATATGTTCGGTATCAGAACCGTCGATTATCTCGGAAACGATCTTATATCCGGAAAACGCAAAAACCGCAAGACACAAAACAAGTACGATAATTCTCACGGGGCCGTTGCCTGAAGATTTCTTTTTGGGCTTGGCGGTCGGTTCCGTTTTTTGTTCAACAGCGGAAGCTTTTTCGGTGTTGTTTTCTTCGCCGTTGACCTGATCGTTTATATTTTTTTCTTGATTATCCATAAATAAGCACATTGCCTTTCAAATGAGATGATAATGTAAGTATACAACAAAAACCGCCGGAAATCAAGCTTTTTTCTGTAAGTTGCGGATTTTCGGCGGTAAGTTGCCTTTAAACGGTTTTATGTTCTGGGTTTGGACGAGATAAGTTTGGCTTGAAGAACATAGCGGATCGGGCCGGACGGGTCGGCGCAGGTTGAAAGAGTGAGAACCTTGTCGCCTGCTTCGAGCTTAACGTCGTAATCGCGGCTCTTGAGATAATTGTTGTACGTTGTATACTTATCCGTAAGCCTTGTTTTCCAGCCGGTCATAAAGCTGAGGAACGCATCGTTATCTGTCATAAACTCGTGGAGAGCTTCGGGATCCGTTGCAAGACTGATGGCTTTGAGAGGATCGGATTTTTGCAATTCTTCAAGCTTTGTTTTGATCGTTGCTTCGTCGTAATAATAATTTATCTGCAAATAATAATTCTTCTCGGAGTCTGTGTAATAACAAGCGAAAACTTTCCATACGGTAAGCTCATCGAGAGTGTTCAAACAAATATACATATTGTTCGGATCGGTAAACCACTCTTTTTCGCGTGTAACATCTTCAAGCTGATCGAAAATATCGTCGCCTTTCGCGTGGCCGTAAAGGATGGTGTTGGAGTCGAGAAGAAGCTCGTTGCGGAAATCGATATAACACGAGCCGGAATATTTGTACTTCTTATCCAAACCTTTGTCGAGATAATAATCGTTATCCGTTGTTTGCGCAACGGGGAAGTTCATATTTGTTCCGGGGACATAGAGCCAAGCGATAACGTCGGAATTTACTTTGTTAAACTCAAGAAGATTGTCCGAAATAAGGTAATGATCCGAATCCGTAACGGCTGCGGGAATGGACGGAAGTTTTACGGAAGACGATGAACCGCTGTTGCCGGAAGAAGAACTTGTTCCGGAAGAAGAATTACCCGAAGAAGAACCGCTGTTTGACTTAATATTAACGGAAACGGTGCAATCGGCAGTAAACAAGCCCTCCTGTGTTGTTACGGTAACGATAGCGGAGCCTTTCTTTACGGCTGTAACGGTTCCGTTTTGATCTACGGTAACGACGCTTTCATCGGAGCTTGACCACGAAACGGTCTTGTTTGTTGCACTGAAAGGCGTAACGTCCGCAATAAGAGACGCCGTCTGACCTATTTCCGTGAGCGTAAGCTCTGTTTCGGAAATAATTACACCTGTGACAGGCGTATGAACGACGGGAGGCTCGACTTCGGGCAATTCGACCGTAAATTTACATTCCGCAAAAACAGTGCCGTCCTCGGTGGAAACCTTTATGGTCGCTTCACCGTCGGAGAGAGGAACGACGGTATGTTCGTCGTTTATGTTAATAACATTATGATCGCTGTTGGACCAAACGATATTTTTGTTTGTTGCGTTTTCGGGCAAAACGACAGCCGAAAGACGAATGGACTCGTCCATGTCCGTAAAATGATACTCGGAAAGATTAAGCATTATTTTTTGGACTTCGACAGTATCGGGCTGATCGTCGCCATCGCAGGCAATAAACATAAAAAGACAGATGACCGACAAGAAAATTGCGGCAAAGATCTTACCGTATTTTTTTTGCATAATTGACCTCCGTAGAGAAAAGATAGAAAAATTTGTTGTGTGTTAATTATTCGATACTATAATGATCGGATAAAGATGCCCCGTTTTTAAGACGGCAGATTTCATGCCACGCTGAATAACCGGCACGCTGAATAACCGGGCAAACTCATTTATTGAATTAGACGGTTTTTTTTACGAAAAGTTCCGACGGCAAACGGCTGCCTGCCGTCGGACAGGATCTCAGATGTTAAAACATGAACTCGTTTTCAAATTCGGGACAAACGGCAGCAATGATCTTTTTTGCGATCTCCTTTGCGGAAAAGCCGTAAAGCTCAAGCAATTCTTTGGGAGAACCGGATTTACCGAATTTATCCGCCGAGCCGATACGGATAAGCTCGGTGTGGCGGCGATTTGAAAGATCGAGTTCGGCGATCGTTTCAGCAACAGCGGAGCCGAGACCTCCGTAGATATTATGATCTTCGAGAGTAACGATAACTTTAGTGTCGTACACTGCATTTTTCACAACGTCTCTGTTCATGGGTTTTATGCACGGAACATCGACGACACGAATTTTAAGACCGTTCTTTGCGAAGAGATCGCGGACTTCCATTGCCAGGGAATAGAACGGGCCGCAGAACATGACAGTTGCGAGGTCTCCGTCGGCAATAACGTCTGCCTGTTGGAGCGCAAAACTGTAATTTTCTTCATCGTTAACGCACGGCAAAGGAAGTCTGCCGAGGCGGATATAAACAGGGCCGTCGTATTCCGCGGCAAAGCGGCAGGCAGCTTTTGTTGAACCGGCATCGGAAGGTGCAAGAACGACCATACCGGGTATCGAGCGCATAAGGCTGATATCTTCGAGGCATTGGTGAGTTGCGCCGTCTTCGCCCACCGTAAGACCTGCGTGAGTAGCGACGATTTTAACATTGTTATGCGGATAACAAATGCTGTTGCGTATTTGTTCGTATGCACGACCGGCAGCGAACATTGCAAAAGACGAGGCAAAAACGATATTGCCGCACGATGCTATACCTGCAGCGACAGACATCATATTTCCTTCTGCGATACCGCAGTTTATATGACGATCCGGAAACTCTTTTTGGAACAAAGCGGTCTTGGTCGATTTTGTAAGATCGGCATCAAGAACGAACATATTCGGGTATTTTTTTCCGAGCTCGACAAGAGCTTCACCGTATGCGTCTCTTTGAGCTTTCATCTTATCAGACATTGGCTTCGATCTCCTTTACTGCTTGTTCATACTGCTCTTTATTGGGTGCAACGCCGTGCCAGCTTGCGACATTTTCCATAAACGAAACGCCTTTGCCTTTTACGGTATGGCATACGACCGCCGTGGGCATACCTTTCGTTTCCTTTGCATTTTTGAGTGCGGCGCGGATCTCGTCCAAATTATGGCCGTCTATTTCAACAACGTTAAATCCGAACGCTTTCATTTTTTCGGGTATCGGAAGCGGAGACATGACGTTTGTTATATCGCCGTCGATCTGAAGACCGTTAAAATCTATAAAAACGCATAAATTATCGAGTTTATAATGAGCTGCGAACATAAACGCTTCCCAGCACTGACCTTCTTCGAGCTCGCCGTCGCCCATCACGGTATAGACACGGTAGTTTTTGTTAAGTCTCTTACCGCTGACAGCCATACCGCAAGCCGTGGAAATGCCCTGACCGAGAGAGCCTGTCGACATATCGACACCGGGAATATACTTCATATCGGGGTGACCCTCAAGGCGGCCGTCGATCTTTCTCAACGTTTTCATTTCTTCAACGGGGAAGAAGCCTTTGAGCGCAAGTGCCGCATAAAGAGACGCAGCGGCGTGTCCTTTTGACAGAACAAAACGATCTCTGTCCGGATCGCGAACGTATTCTGCGGATTTGTTCATTTCTTCGTTAAAAAGAACGGCAATGATATCCGCGCAAGAGAGGGATCCGCCGGGATGACCGTTTCCGGAATTATAGATAGCTTCAACTATCAGCTTCCGCATATTTTTAGCGAAATCTTTTGTTTCCAAAATACTCAACTCCAATTTCTGATTAGTCTGTAAAAATAACAACTATAACCCAACGCAGATGTTCCCTCGTTTAAACAAGGGTCACTGTAAACTGCTCCGATTTAAAGCCGTAATTCACACTTATACTTTTACATTATATCAGAAAATCACGTGAAATGCAATAGGAAAATGCAACATATCGATAAAAAAGAGCGGAATTTTCTGCCTTATGTCGAGCAACTACGATCGAAAAACCGGCAAGAGATGTAAAAAAACAACTCTATTCGGAAAAGTTCGCTTTAAAATTTTCGGTTTTACTCTATGTTGATCTGCAAATATTTTCCATGCGCTTTCCGTTTTCAAAATGATACCGAAACATCGTTTTGCTTACCGTGCCCCAAACAAGCAATTTACGCAATTGTAGAAAAAAACTCCACAAACGTGACCTTGTATTCCGAAATGATTTCGTGTATAATAAGTCCATAAAGCGGCGCTGCTTTTGATCAAACAAAATTTCAATCAAACAATACAGGAGATAATTTTTATGAAACTTAACATCGGAGAAAATATAAAACGACTTCGCAGACAAAAAGATATGACGCAAGAAGATTTTGCGGAACTTTTGGGCGTTTCCTGCCAATCCGTATCGAGATGGGAGACGGGAACTTGCTATCCCGACATGGAACTTTTGCCGACGATCTCGGACATTTTTCAGGTCACGGCAGACAGTCTGCTCGGAATAAACGAGGCTGTCGAGAAAGCTCACGTTGCGCAATATCTGGAGCGTTACGGCGAAGCTATCAGTCAGGGAAAGATCTACGACGCCATTGCAGCGGCACGTCAGGGCGTTTCGGAATATCCCAACAACTATGTTTTACTCAACAAATTGATGGAAGCACTTTTCATTTCGGGCGATGATGACGGAAATATTTCCGAATGGAAAGAAAACAAAGAAAAATACGATCCCGAAATAACGGCACTCGGCGAGAGGATCATAGCTTATTGTCCGGATCAGGATATACGTCTTGAAGCGACATGGCGTCTTGCGTTCAATCATTGCGAAATGGGCAGAAAAGACCTCGGACGCAAAATCTTCGAAAAGCTTCCGAACACGGATTTTTGCAGAGAAAACGCAATGTGGTGGTGTCTTGAAGATAAAGAAAAACTTCCTTATGCGAGAAATCAGGTAAAGATCGGCTATGATTTTATTTTGTCGGGCATCGATCTTATGGTATCGGCAAAGCTGTTGTCCGATGAAGAATTGGTATTTTTGTACGACAAAAAGCTTAAGCTTGACGAACTGATCTATGACGGAAAAACCGTAAAAGAAAACTGGAGCGACGCACGTTGTCATTGCGACCACGCAGCTGTCCTTGCTCGTCTCGGAAAGAAAGAAGATGCTATCGAAGCATTGAAGAAAGCCGAGAAATGCGCAAAAGAATTTGACGAACGTCCCGCAACGTCCACGGTATATTCTTTGTTAACGGGAGAGAACACGACTTGTAAGACCGATTTTGAAACAGGCGACTCTCGTTGTCTCACGGAAATACTTAAAACAAAATGGCTTTCGTCCGCAGATTTTAACGGTATCAGAGATCTTCCGGAATTCATCAAAATAGTAAAAGGCTGAATTTAAACGAAAACAAAATGCAATACGATCCCCTTAGCGCAGTCACCGCAGATCGGCGGCTGTGTTAAGGGGATCATAATATCAAGGGGTTTTGGTTTTTGTTAAACACGGTGCAACAACACCGCACCGTTTAAATCGCAAAGCTTACGCCAAATTAAAAGGGGCGGAAATATTATTGAAACATTGCCTCAACATCGGCAACGTCGTATCCGTCAAGCACGGTTACTATAATGTAAGACATATATCCGTCGATTTTGTGCAGATAATATATCTGTGTCATTGTAATATCATAAGCGGTGGTGGTGCAAAGCACTCTCGTAAATTCTGTTTTTCCGAGTTTTACGGTATCGTACGTATCGGGGAATTCAACAGACATACCGGATACGTTTTCAAGCTGGCTTTGAAGAGCTTCGGCATACTGCTCTTCCGTAATGTTTGTTGCAAACGTTTTCGCGAGATTTTCGTATCCAACGCTGATATTGCTGCCCGTAAGCGTGTCAACGACCATCATATCGTAAACAGATACATTATCCTCCAACGCATCTTTGAAGTTTTCTTCCAACATAAGGTCTGCTCCGAGGCTCATTGCTTCCGCAATTTCATCATCGGTAGCGTATACCCAAGATTCGGGCTTTGTAAACTGAAAGTCCAAATAATCGTTACTGTAAACATATCCCTCGATCGTGCCGCGGGAAAGTTCGGTTGTTTCATCCGAAGAATCGAGATTACAGCCGACTGTTAAAAACATCATAACGAGCGCGAGAAATAAAGACAAGAATTTTTTCATATTACTCTCCATTCCGCCGCGCCATAGCGCGGCACAAATAGTTAAAGAAATTCGCCTGTGTCGCTTTGCTGCAAAACGGGTCAGATCCCGTTTTTAAGGTGAATTTATGCGTGAAACAGTGTTCTTCCGATTTTTAAACCATTGAATTTTCACGCTAACTCCCTCTGTAAATAATCCAAATAATTTCCCCCTCTACGAAAATTATATACTTTATTTAATGTTTTGTCAATACCGAAAAGACAAACATCTCAAAAATCATCGCGTTTGATTTCCATACCAAAGTCTCCTACAATAGATTTTTGCAACCTTTCGCACTTTTCGATAATAGAATACCACACAATCATCAAAAAGTCAATATTTCCGGAATAGATTTTCGCAACCACACACATTTTTGCAAGTTCACATCGCAATATGCAAAACAATTTATGTTAAAAGAGGGGAACACCGTTTTCGCGAGTTCAAATCCGGGCAGACCGATAAAGTGATATATGAATGTTGAAATGTGCCCCAAAACCAAGAAAAACCCTTGAAAATAATCGAACACGGTTTACCGAATCATACCTGACCGATTTTGAGAATTGCGGCATACTACACTACTTATTCCCCAATGGGAGGGGGCTGTGCTATGTTTGTCGAAAGGGAACGAGAATCGGATAGAATGATGGAAATAACGACTGCCGAATCTGTCAGGACGCAGATGATCACGTTGAAAATTCGGGAAAAACGATTTGCGCAAGAGGCATCACACAAAAGAATAAATACAGAACAAAATCCTGCCTTTCGACAGGATTTATGTTTTGACGGGAGTTGACAAAAAGATATCTACGATCATTTCATTATTTCTTTAAGAAGCTCGATTTTTCTCTTTGCGATATCGGTATTATACGGTTTCTTTTCTTCCTCGGTCAGGATATTGGGATTTTCAAAATACTCCAGACATTCAAGCATTGCTTTTCCGTAAAGTCGGATATTACCCTGCAAATATTCGGACAGTTCTTTACCTTGCAGAACATTTCCTCTGCCGAGATTATACTCCTTACAAAGATCGAACGCCAGAAGAGTGTTTGCATAATAAAGTGCTTTTTCGATATTTCCCAGTGTATAATATCGGTACATCAGATCGCGAGACACCTTGTTTCTCATTTCGGTATCGGTACTGATTTCAAGGATTTTATGATAAAGCAAAATCGCTTCTTCATAGTTTTCTTTTGATTTATTTATCGTACCCGACAATGCCCACGCAAGATTATACATCAACTTTTCGTTCCCGGGATGCTTTATCAACATTTCACGAAGAAGCGGAATTGCCTCCATATAACGCTTTTCGGAAAACAATTCACTTACCGAAGCACAAGTGTTGTTGATTTCCTCTATCTGCTTGCTTGTGTCGTGTCCGATCAAATAATCTACGGACACACCGAAATAATCCGCGATGATCGGAAAAAGAGAAATATCGGGATAGGATGAATTTGTTTCCCATTTACTGACCGCTTGGCAAGAAACGCCCAAGGTTTCGGCAATTTGTTCTTGCGTTAAGTCTCTCTGCTTACGCATATCCTTAAAATTGTCAGAAAAATTTTTACTCATAATGTTACCTCAATATCTGTTGATTTGTTATTGAACCGGTTCTGCTTATAGTATATCACATTCTGTCGCAGAGTCAACATACAACTATTTTAATATTTTTCTACCGTCGGTTGTATAATTAAAATAAAAAAAGCTTTCGGTCAAGCATAATACCGAAAGGAGCGGAAAATGCAATATAGCTTTTACGAACTGTCTGTTATAACTCGCAAGTCGGAAGATACATACCGATCAAATTAAGAATTACTTATTATTAAAGCAGCAAAATCGAAATTCTTATTGCATAACCAAACAATTTCCGCTGTCGATGCATTGGATTTATTAAGTAAACGCTGTTATGCATAATGCTTCTGCATTTTATTTCAACTGCAAAACGGACATTTCACTTTCTTACTGTTCCCCACAACTTATCACTTTTCAAAATAGCCACTAAAATAAAACGAATGGTGAAAAAGAAAAATCGACACCCTTCTGTCGAAGAATGTCGATTTGTTGGGCTTACACCACGAAAATGCAAACCGCTAAAAAGTCTTGATTTTAGTGAAATATTTTGCCTTCCGGCAAAATGTGAAATAATGACCT